>CAZPST010000013.1:0-20022 GCA_964589185.1 uncultured Roseivirgaceae bacterium
GATATGATCGGATCATTGAAAAAATAGATTTTTGACACTTTTTGGTACATTTGTTTTATCATTGAATAAACAATTGCAGTAATTATGAAGCGTTTCATTACATTATTCACAATCGCTCTGGCTTTCACTTGTTCATTTGGCGCGATCGCGCAGATGTCTAAAGAGGAGGCTAAAGAGTGGAAAAAGAGACTGAAAAGTACCACCCCCGAGCAGTATAAAAACTTGCTCGATGAAAACAAGTCTATGAAAAGTCAGGTTTCGAGCTTGCGCTCTGAGCTAGACAATGTGGACGATCAACTCGCTGCAAAAGATGAGCAAATCAATCAGTACGCTGCACAAGCGGCAGACCTGAGAGATCAACTCGAAAAGGCCAAAACTAGAACTGTTTCTAGTGGAGGTATAGACGAAAATGTTGGAATTGTATTCAAAGTGCAGATTGGTGCCTACAAGGGTGTCAAACTGAATGATGACAACAGTGCCAGTTTCGGCAAAGAGGAAAAAGGTGATCTAAACAAGTACACCATTGGTGTATTTAAGGATTACTGGGAAGCCGACACATTTAAGAAGTATTTGCGTGAAATGGGCGTGAAAGACGCTTGGATTGTCTCTTACAAAGACGGTAAGCGCGTGGATATCAAACAAGTGCTGGAAGGTAAGTCCTAAGCGACAATTGCATTTAAAAAATAGAGCCCTGACCGAAATGTCAGGGTTTTTTTGTTTTCAGAATGATCGTACTATATACCGTGAAGACAATCAGGTCGGCCAAGTTCTCCAAAAGGCAGCAAGGAGGAGGATTAAATGGATATAGCAAATCGCAAACAACAAATTAAACTAATTTTGCCGCGCATGATTCATTACAAATCCCCTCAAGAGATCGAGTTGATGCGCGAAAGTGCGCAATTGGTATCAAAAACACTCGGTATACTAGCAGCACACGTGGTGCCTGGAGTTACCCCATTGCAGTTGGATAAACTTGCCGACACCTTCATCCGCGATCATCAGGCCGTGCCGGGATTTTTGGGGCTGTACAATTATCCAAACTCCATTATTACGTCGGTCAATGAGCAAGTGGTGCACGGTATCCCAACCGATCGGCCACTACAAGAGGGAGATGTAGTGGGCATTGATATTGGGGTGTTGAAGAATGGATTTTATGGCGATCATGCGTACACATTTGCTGTAGGCGAAATAGCAGAACCTATTCGTCAGTTATTGAAAATCACCAAGGAATCTCTGTATCTAGGCATTGAGCAATGTGTGGTAGGCAATCGCATAGGCGATATCAGTTTTGCGGTGCAGCATCATGCCGAATCACACGGGTATGGCGTAGTGCGGGAGTTGGTTGGTCACGGACTAGGTAGAAAAATGCATGAGTCACCTGAAGTGCCCAACTTTGGAAAACGCGGCAGAGGCCCAAAAATCAAAGAAGGATTAGTAATAGCCATTGAGCCTATGATCAACATGGGCACACGCCGGGTGATCCAACTGGATGACGGTTGGACAATCGTGACCGCAGATAATTTACCATCTGCGCACTTCGAACACAATGTGGCCGTGGTAAATGGCAAGCCGGAGATTCTTTCCACATTTGACTATATCGAGGAGGCATTGAAGAAAGTAGGTGCTGTGGCTGTGTGAAGTCAGGTGCCCAAGCCCTGTTTATACACGTCCAATGCCCGTTTGCGTGCAAATGTGTGATCGATCATAGGTAGTATTTTGCCATAGTCGTCTTTCAACCACTTTTTGGTATAGATCAATTTCGGATCGAATTTTTTGAGTTGTTCTGTCGGGTTGAATACACGAAAGTAAGGTGCGGCATCACAGCCAGTGCCGGCCGCCCATTGCCAGTTGCCATTGTTGGAGGCCAATTCAAAATCAAGCAGTTTTTCGGCAAAATACGCTTCACCCCATCGCCAATCAATGAGCAAATGCTTGGTGAGGAAGCTGGCCACCACCATGCGCACGCGGTTGTGCATGTAGCCGGTTTCGTTCAGTTCGCGCATGCCCGCATCCACCATCGGGTAGCCGGTGCGGCCTTCACACCACTTTTTGAATTGGGTTTCATCATTGATCCATGCAATACGGTCATACTGCGGGCGGAAACTGCCCTGCACCACGTGTGGAAAGTGATAGAGAATTTGCATAAAAAACTCCCGCCAAATCAATTCGCTTAAGAAAACGGCATTTTTTTCAGCCGCCAGTCGTGCCAGATGGCGCACACTCACCGTGCCGAATCGCAAATGTGGACTCAAATAGCTTCCCCCATCTATTGCCGGAAAATTGCGTTTTTCCTCGTATCCATCTAAAGCCGCCAGATTGAAGGGCTTTACTTGGATAGCACTCTGCTGAAATCCCAGCTCAATGAGTGAAGGCACTGTGGATGAAAAGGCATGTAGATGATGCAGCAACTTTTCTGAAGGAACAGATTGGAATGACTCTGCACTGACGCGGGACAACCATTTGTTCTTGTACGGGGTGTATACCGTATAGGGCTTGCCATCGTCTTTTAGCACCTCATCTTTTTCAAAAATCACCTGATCCTTGAAGCTGTGGAATGCAATGCCCTTGCTGCGAAGAAAATCGGCCACCTCTTTATCACGTGCCAGCGCATAGGGCTCATAGTCATTATTAGTAAAAACGGATTCAATTTCAAACTCGGTGACAAGCGGCTCCCATATATCCAAAGGTTTGCCATGTTTAACTAGCAATGAAGCACCATGTTTTTTACATTCAGCATCCACTTGCGCGAGTAGTGCATGTATAAAGGAGACTCTGGCGTCATCCGGGGGCAATGAATCAAGGATGTCTGAATCAAAGATGAAAAGCGGCAGCACCGGCAAGCCGGATTGCAAGGCATGGTGGAGGCCTACATTGTCTGCAAGGCGCAGGTCACGTCTGAACCAGAAAATGGCTATATTCATATTGATTTTTAAAACTAAACATTATGGCGTACGATGAGTTCCTTGAGGAACGAATTGATCGAATACTTCGTGCTAAGGGAGTTTTTTTTGAGTCAAAGAAAATGATGGGGGGATTGTGCTATCTGGTTGACGGCAAAATGTGCATTGGTATAGTGAAGGATCACCTGATGGCGCGAATTGGTCCTGTTTCGTATGAGGCAGCATTAGTGAAACCTGGATGCAAACCCATGGATTTTACAGGTAAACCAATGAAGGGGTATGTCTTTGTAAGTGAAGAGGGTATTGACCTTGATAGCTCCCTTGAAGACTGGATAGACCTCAGTTTGGCCTTCAATCCACTGGCAAAAAGTAGTAAAGGGAAGGGCTAATCAAGTCACCAAATCACTCCTCCAAGCCGCCGCTTATATCTACCTTTGGCTCCTCAAAATGGAACGTATACGGAAGATACTCACTCGCTTTCTCATCTGGAGACTCAAGCACATCAGTGACAATAACTTCCTGCTGATGATTGCGGCTATCATAGGGTTGGTGGCTGGTCTGGCAGCAGTGATCCTGAAAAGCACCGTACACGCCATTCAGCATGGCTTGGAGACGTTCCTACTGAAAGACGACATCAACTATCTGTATTTGGGGTATCCCCTCATTGGGATTTTCCTCACACTGATTTTGGCCAAATACCTGTTTCGGGAGCGCATGGGGCACGGTATCACAGATATTCTCTATTCCATTTCAAAAAACTCTAGCATCATCGCTCGGGTGAAAATGTACTCACGCATGGTGACGAGTGCCATCACTGTAGGTTTTGGCGGATCCGTCGGTCTGGAGGCACCCATTGTGGTGACTGGTTCTGCTATCGGATCTAACCTTTCGCAATTAGTGCACCTAGACTATAAGAAACGCACGCTGTTGATCGGATGTGGGGCTGCAGGTGCCATAGCTTCCATCTTTAACTCGCCGGTGGCAGGGGTGATTTTTGCCATGGAGGTGATTCTTACGGAAGTGACGATAGCCCAGTTCATCCCGATTTTGATTGCATCTGTAGGGGGTCAATTGGTCTCCATGATGCTATTAGGCGAAGACATTCTGTTTTCATTCAAACTCACCGATCCGTTCAAAGCGGCGCACACGCTCCACTTTGTGGGTTTGGGTATTTTTTGCGGGTTGATATCGCGCTATTTCGTATTGGTGGTCCAAAAGTCCGAGCGCACTCTACTGCGGCTAAAGGGTGATTTCGGTCGAGCATTGATAGGTGGCATCCTACTCGCGGTGATTATTCTCACCTTCCCGGCCATCTATGGTGAGGGATATGAGGCGATTAAACTAATCTTATCCGGTAACGAAGAAGCGATTTTTGAACGCAGTTTCTTTTATTCATTCGCCCAACATACACCCGCATTTATTCTTTTTCTTTTTCTCATCCTGTTGATCAAGCCACTAGCCACCGGAGTGACCATCGGGGCGGGAGGTAGCGGCGGAATCTTCGCTCCATCCCTGTTTATGGGTGCCATTGCTGGATTTTTGTTTGTGACCGTCTCCAATTTGCTCTATCCGGCTTGGAACCTAAGCGCGAGCAACTTCACACTAGTGGGCATGTGCGGAGTGCTGAGCGGCGTACAATATGCTCCTATGACGGCTATATTCCTCATTGCTGAAATTACGAGCGGGTATGAGCTTTTTGTGCCGCTTATGATCGTGTCAGCACTCTCATACAGTACCGTGTCGTATTTTGAGAAACACTCCATCTATACCAAACGACTCATTGAAAAAGGTGATCTGATCCGACATGACAAGGATAAGCAGGTACTGAGCTTGATTAGTCTCGAAAAAATCATCGAAAAAGATTTGCTCACCATCTCACCGGATGCCAGTCTGAATGATTTGATAGAATTGGTGAAGACAGGTAAACGGAACATCTTCCCCGTGGTGAACGAGCATGGAGAATTGGAGGGAATTATCACGTTGGATGATTTTAGAGATATCATGTTTGAGGAGGAGCTACGCGCACAAGTGGAAGTACGCACGCTTATGCAGCAACCTCCCGCTACGGTGGGACTACAAGAAAAAATGCAATCAGTGATGAATAAGTTTGAGCTCACGCAGGCATGGAATCTGCCCGTGGTTGATGATGGGAAGTACTATGGATTCATCAGCAAGTCACGCATTTTCAATGCCTACCGCACTAAGTTGAAGCAGCAGACATAGAAGGGCCAATAATCCTCAACAGACTGATAATCAGAAACTTAAATCGGATGCGGTTTTGGTTGTCCACATTTTTTATATTAAAGTAAAGCAATGTAACTCATTGATATATTGTAACTTGTGTGGATTTCTTAAAACAGTGTGGATAATTTATCGATTTTGTGGATAACTTTTTTAGGATCAACAAAAGCAGCGATGAGCTTGATTGCACGTGTATAAGTGGCATTGGTGGCTAGTAAATGTGCGTAGGAAAGGATTTGGGGGTAATTGCATTAGCAAACATTTGACAAGGACAGCTGAAGTTCAACTGATCATACACCTTCATCTTTGAAAAATGCAATTTAATTGTTTGTAAGCAGTTAGGAGATGTGTAGCATTGTATCGTAATTTGTTGAGTATGAGAAAACTATTGATTGGTCTAAGTTTAATATGTACGCTAGTAGCGTCGGCGCAGGAAGTGACAGTAATGAAATTTCCTGAATTGCAGAAAAAAATGCTTCTGGCAGATGCCGATCTCACCATCTTCAATTTTTGGGCAAGTTGGTGCGGGCCGTGTCTGCGCGAGATGCCCCATTTTGAGGCGTATGCCGAAAGCGAACAGGTCAAAGTCTATTTTGTGAGTCTTGATTTTGAGAAAGATCTGGAGAAAGTGAAGAAGCTGGTGAAGGAACGTGGACTAAAATCAGAGGTCATTTTTCTGAACGAACAGGACTATAATTCGTACATGGAGAAGGTGAGTAAAGAATGGTCAGGAGCTATTCCTGCTACTTTGTTTGTGTCAGGTATTGGAAAAAAGTATTTTCACGAAAAGGAATTGTCCAAGGAAGAATTGGACGCACTCATTAAAACCTATTTGAATTAATAAGCTTAGAAAATGAAAAAGACATTTATTATTATTCTTGGGATGCTGGTCGTAGTGGCGGCACTCTTTATCAATGCAGGCAAATCGATGGCGCCCGGATACGCTGTTGGAGACACGGCGACAGATTTCAAACTGCCCAATATTGACGGCAAGATGGTCTCGATGGCCGATTACAAAGATGCCAAGGGTTTTATTGTCGTATTTACATGCAACACCTGTCCTTTCGCCAATGCGTATGAGGATCGAATCATGGCCTTGGATGCCAAGTACCGATCAAAGCAATTTCCTCTGATCGCGATCAACCCCAATGATGTAACCCAACAACCGGGTGATACCATGGAAGAAATGCAAAAGCGAGCTAAAGAAAAGAACTATACATTTCCGTACCTCCGCGATGATTCGCAAGAAGTAGCCAAAGCCTATGGTGCCACTAAAACGCCCCATCTGTATTTGCTGGCCAAAAAGGAAGGCAAACTCAAAGTGGAATTCATCGGGGCGATAGATGACAATCCGAATGATCCAGATAATGTAAACAAGCGCTATGTGGAAGATGCGATAGATGCGCTCCTAGCGGGGAAAAGTCCAGCTGTCAAAGAAATTCGGGCTATTGGCTGTACGATCAAGTGGAAGGATTAAATTTCAGCAAACAATTTTTATAGAAAGGCTGCTCCGGTAGCCTTTTTTTATTTCACGGTCTTTGCCTCTTCCCAATACACATCCATCTGCGCTAACGTCATGTCATGCAGTGCTTTGCCGTCTCTACGGGCGGCTTCTTCCAGATAGGAGAACCGCTTAATAAATTTCTTATTTGTCCGCTCCAGCGCCTCCTCCGGGTTGATGTCTACAAATCGGGCATAATTGATCAAGGAGAATAACAAATCACCAAATTCACCCGCTTGCTTTTCATGCTCCGTTTCAGCTTCAAATTCCCTCAATTCTTCTTGCACTTTCTCCCACACCTGATCTTTATTGTCCCAATCAAATCCCGCACCGCGGGCTTTCTCCTGAATGCGCATGGCTTTTACCAATGCGGGCAATGAACTAGGCACGCCACCCAGCACCGAAGCGTCTTGTTTTTCTTTGAGCTTGATTTTCTCCCAATTGGCCTTCACCGTAGCTTCATCATTGGCCTCTACATCATCATAAATGTGCGGATGCCGGTGGATGAGCTTATCGCATACGCCATTTAGCACATCACCTATATCAAATGCCCCCTGCTCCGACCCGATGCGTGCATAAAAAACCAAATGAAGCATCAAATCGCCCAGTTCCTTCTTGATCTCGTTTAGGTCATTTTCAATAATGGCATCAGATAGCTCGTATGTCTCTTCGATGGTCAGATGGCGCAGCGATTCGAGGGTCTGCTTTTTGTCCCACGGACAGTTTTCACGTAGCTCGTCCATAATGGTAAGCAGCCGATCAAAAGCCTCCAATTTTGCTTTTCTTTTTGGGTCTGGATTAGTTTTCGGCCGACGTTTTGGAATCATATTGTTCGTTGTGGTGTTCTACTAGCACACAAATATTCGCTATTTTTGACCCAAATAACAGGCATGCTCACTGTATTACTCGGAATCGGTTTTATTGCACTCTTCTTCATCTTGATGTCAGTCCGACTGATCTTTCTCAAGAATGGAGAATTCAAAGGCACCTGTGCATCTCAAAGTCCCTATCTCAATAAGGAAGGCGCCACATGTGGGTACTGTGGCAAGACACTGAATGCCGGTGATCCGTGCGCTAATCCCGATTCGGAAGTGAAAAAAGTAATGGCCAAATTCAAGTAAGATTCACTCATTAAAATCACACAGATATGTTCAGTAAAAACGTTGAGCAAGCGCTCAATCAACAGATAAAAGTAGAGGCAGAATCGTCTCAATTCTACCTAGCCATGGCCTCTTGGGCCGAAACAGAAGGACTCAACGGCACAGCCGCATTTCTTTACAAACACTCTGACGAAGAGCGCATGCACATGATGAAATTGCTCCGATTTGTTAACGAGCGAGGAGGGCATGCCATCGTACCGGCATTGGATAAACCGCCGGTATCGTTTGAAAACATCCAGACCATATTCAAGAATCTACTGGATCATGAAATAGCCGTAACACAATCTATAGAAGAAGTAGTGGACATTTGCTTGAAAGACAAGGACTATACAACGCATAATTTCATGCAGTGGTATGTGTCGGAGCAAATTGAAGAAGAGGCGTTGGCGCGCAATATCATGGACAAACTCAACATGATCGGAAATGACAAGAGTGGCTTGTATTTATTTGATCGCGATTTGGAAATTCTCTCCAAACAACCAGCCAACTAATTGGGGGTAAACCCTCCAAATAGCAACAGTACAATGCATTCATTTTTTAAGGACTAAAACATACACGTTTTGACACTGATCAAATCTATTTCAGGCCTGCGCGGCACTGTGGGGGGAAAAGCGGGCGAAACGCTCTCTCCGCTAGATGTGGTTAAATTCGCTGCTGCCTATGGCGCTTGGATAAAGGAGACACACGAGCACCCCACTATTGTGATCGGACGAGATGCACGACCCTCCGGGGAGATGTTTGCCAAGTTTGTAGCCCAGACGCTCAACACCCTCGGTATAGATGTGGTGGATCTAGGGCTATCCACTACCCCCACTGTAGAAATGGCCGTAGTAGCAGAAGGTGCGCATGGGGGCATCATCCTCACGGCCAGTCACAATCCGGCCGGGTGGAACGCCTTAAAATTGCTAAATGCAGCGGGTGAGTTCATTTCTGAGGAAGAAGGTGAAAAAATTCTGCAAATCGCCGAAGCGGGTGATGTACACTTTGTGGAAGCAAAAAAGTATGCCTCGATCAAAGAAAAAACGACATACATCGACTGGCATATAGATAAAGTTTTGGATCATCCGCTGGTAGATGTGGCCGCTATTCGTGCACGTGGATTTAAAGTGGTGGTGGATGCAGTGAATAGCACAGGAGGCATAGCCGTGCCAAAATTGCTGGAGCGATTGGGTGTAGAATACCATGCCATGTTCTGCGAACCGAACGGGCAGTTTCCACATAATCCCGAACCACTTCCCGAAAATCTACGCCAAATCTGCGGTGAGTTAGAAGCTGGGCATTTCGACCTAGGCATAGTGGTAGATCCCGATGTGGATCGGTTGGCACTTATTTGTGAAAATGGTGAGCCGTTTGGCGAAGAATATACGCTTGTGGCTGTGGCCGATTATGTACTATCTCAGCGAAAAGGCAACACCGTCTCTAATCTAAGCTCCACACGTGCACTCAGAGATGTCACCGAAAAGCATGGAGGTACCCACTATGCGTCGGCCGTAGGCGAGGTGCATGTGGTCTCGCAAATGAAAGCCGTGGAGGCCGTAATAGGAGGCGAAGGAAACGGGGGCATTATTGTGCCTGATTTACATTACGGACGTGATGCACTTATCGGAATTGCACTTTTTCTGACGCATTTGGCCAAAACAGGTATGTCAGCTACACGTCTGCGCGCCAGCTATCCCAATTATTACATTTCCAAAAACAAGATTGAGTTGACACCCGATTTGGATTTGAATGGGGTACTGGAACAAATCAAACAGAAGTACGCCAATAACCCGATCAATGCTATCGATGGGATCAAGATTGAGTTTGATCAGGAGTGGGTACACTTGCGCAAGTCGAACACTGAGCCAATTATTCGTATTTTTGCCGAATCGGATAGCCTCTCTAAGGCCGATCACTTGGCACAAAAGCTAATGATGGACATCAAGGAGGTTATCACGCATTAACCCCACATGTCATGCGCGTATACCTTGATAATGCAGCCACCACGGCTATAGACCCGGCCGTTTTGGAGGCGATGATGCCATATCTCACCCAACATTTCGGCAATCCATCTTCCATTCATACACATGGACGTGAAGTGCGGGCGGCCATCGAGCGGTCTCGGAAGAAAATCGCTGATCTGCTCAATTTCAGCCCCGCTGAATTGTTCTTTACGTCTGCCGGTACAGAAGCCGATAATATGGCACTGCGTTCATCGGTAGACACATTTGGCATTGAGCGAATCATCACCACTAAGATTGAGCACCATGCCGTGTTGCATACTGTGGAAATGCTAGCGCACAAAGGCGTAGAAGTGGTATACCTCAAACTAGATAGCAAGGGTAATTTCAGTTACGAGGAGTTAGCATCACTTCTACAGCAAAAGAAGAAGACGCTTGTGAGTTTGATGCATGCCAACAATGAGATTGGCAATCTGCAGGATATCGAGCGTACAGGTAATATGTGCAAGGAATATGGTGCGCTGTTCCATTCGGACACGGTACAGACCATGGGGCACTATGTGCATGATTTTGGGAAGTTACACGTGGATTTTGCTGTGGGATCTGCGCACAAGTTTCACGGACCGAAGGGTATTGGCTTTATCTACATGAGCCATAGAAACAAACTAAACCCGCTCATTTTTGGTGGTTCGCAGGAGCGCAATATGCGCGGTGGCACGGAGAACGTGTACGGCATAGTGGGCATAGCCAAAGCGCTTGAGATGGCTTATTCAGATATGGCAGAGCACCATCTGCATATTCAAGCACTCAAGGATCGGATGATCGGGAAATTGAAGGCTTCCATTGATGGCGTGTCATTTAATGGCAATGCTGAAGATGCAGAAAGATGCTTGTACACCGTGTTGAATGTCTGCCTACCTCCTTCAGATGACAATGACATGTTGCTCTTCAATCTGGACATAAATGGTATCTCTTGCTCCGGCGGAAGTGCTTGCACCAGTGGCTCCAACATTGGCTCGCATGTGCTTGCCGAGCTAGATCGAGATCAAAGTAGAGGCGCCATCCGCTTCTCCTTCAGCAAATACAACACAGAAGCTGACATTGACTTTGCTGTGGAGAAATTGGCGGCACTGTATCAGGGAGTGGGGGTGTGAATTCGATCTTTTGATGTACGATTGAAGATTTTTTAAGGTCTAAAATCAACTAACTTCTTTGAGACGGCCGGTGATGAACTTGTGCGGTATGCTTGAGACCAAGGTTTGATAAGATTTGCACGAGGTAAGAGTACGGCGCATGGCCTAGAAGAGCAACCATATGATCGTATGTAGCGATTAGTCCCTGAAGCTTCCGCTTGCTGTACTTGTTCGTCATCTTCCTGTGTTCTCCGGTTTCCAAAGCAAGTTCTTTCATCATCCGCGATTCAGACAATGTGCAGCGCTCCCAAATACCCATGCCGTATCAGGCCAGCCAAAGACGCTACGGTCATTGCAATGCCTGATCGATTCCGGCGCGTAGCAAAGGAGAGAGCAGGCGTACAGCCGCTAAACACCCCATCCGTCCCGCTCCAAACCTTCGCTTTCAGCCTCGGTTTGCAGGCTATTTTTCACACAAATTGGCAGTATTCTTCCGTATCGCTAATTTAGGCGCATGCTAGCCAAGACTTTCGGAAGTGCCGTATATGGCGTGGACGCCTTCACCGTGACGGTGGAGGTGAATGTAGGACAAGGAAGAAAATTCTTCATGGTGGGCCTGCCGGACAATGCCGTGAAGGAGAGCGAGCAGCGCGTGGAGTCGGCCATCAAGCATTTTGGCTATATGATGCCGCGCATCAAGACGGTGGTGAACCTCGCTCCGGCCGACATCAAAAAGGAAGGTTCGGCCTATGACCTGCCCATTGCACTGGGCATACTGAAAGCTTCGGATCAATTGATGTGCGACACGCTGGAGCAGTACGTGATCATGGGTGAACTGGCGCTGGACGGTATGCTGCGCCCCATCAAAGGGGCTTTGCCCATAGCGATAGAGGCACGCAAGAAGGGTTTCAAGGGCTTCATCTTGCCCAAAGAAAATGCAGCCGAGGCGGCCATCGTTGACAATCTGGAGATACTGGGCGTGGAGACGATCAAGGAGGCCATCCTGCATCTGGAGGGTACGGAATTGATCACGCCGCTGCGGCAAGACACGCGCGAAATCTTCTACGAGGAGCAGGAGCAATACGAGGCGGATTTTTCGGATGTGCAGGGGCAAGAAAACATCAAACGCGCCATGGAGATAGCTGCGGCGGGTGGCCACAACGTGATCATGATCGGGCCGCCGGGTGCCGGTAAGACGATGCTGGCCAAGCGCCTGCCGTCCATCTTACCACCGCTCACGCTGCACGAGGCATTGGAGACGACCAAGATTCACTCGGTAGCAGGCAAACTGGGGCCGCAGGGACGCCTAGTTTCGCGTCGGCCTTTCAGATCACCTCATCACACTATTTCGGATGCGGCGCTGGTAGGTGGTGGTGGCATTCCCCAGCCGGGCGAAATATCGTTGGCCAACAATGGCGTGCTGTTTTTGGATGAATTGCCCGAGTTTCAGCGCAGTGTGCTGGAGGTGATGCGTCAGCCGCTTGAGGAGCGCAGTGTCACCATATCCAGAGCCAAAATATCACTGGATTATCCGGCGAACTTCATGCTGATAGCCAGTATGAATCCGTGCCCGTGTGGCTACTACAACCACCCCGACAAAGAGTGCGTATGCGCGCCGGGTATGGTGCAGCGTTACCTCAACAAAATCAGCGGGCCGCTGCTAGACAGGATAGACCTGCACATAGAGGTCACGCCTGTATCGTTTGACCAGATGACCGAGCAGCGCAAGACGGAATCGAGTGCAGAGATACGCGAGCGGGTGATCAAGGCGAGAGAAATCCAAAAGGAGCGGTTTGCCAATCAGCAGGGCGTGCACAACAACGCCATGATGAGTTCGCAGATGGTGAAGCACGTGTGCCCGATCAACGAAGCGGGCAAGGCACTGCTCAAGACGGCCATGGAGCGGCTGGGACTGTCGGCCAGAGCGTATGACCGCATCCTGCGGGTGTCGCGCACCATTGCCGACTTGGCGGGATCAGACGATATCAAAATAGAGCATTTGGCGGAAGCGATTCAATACAGAAGTCTGGACAGAGAAGGATGGGCGGGATGAGAACGATCGGTTTGGCAATTGTATTAACGTGCATGGCTTGGCAAGCGCACGCCCAAGGTGAGTGCTCCGACCTCAAATGGATGCATGGCTACCTGAAGCAAAACCACTTCAAAGAACTAACCAATGACAGTGTGCTGGTGGAGGGAACGATTCGGCGATTTTTTGAGGCGTTTGACTATTCGGGCTACTACTTGGACAACCCCACTCGGGCGCGGATACTGGCACAAAAGGCCAAGCTCAACTCGGACATTGAAAAGGGCGGCTGCACATTCTTGGATGTGCTCTGGGAGGAAATCCAACAGGAAGAAGTACGCATCATGGAGATGCTGCATTCGGATGTATTTTGGGCATTTGCCTATGACAGCACGCGGGTATTTGCCTCGAAGGGGAGCTCGTTTGACACCATGAAAGAGCGCGTGGATCAATGGCACAAATTTGTGCAGTTTGAGACGCTGCTGAACTACATCAACCTGACAGCCGAACTGCCAAGCAAGCAAGCGTATTTGGCTCGGTTCGATTCGCTGAAACAAAGCATGCGCAGCACGTGGGATTGCCGCATCAAACCCAACGAGCGGTCAGATGTGAAGAAGGATCTGTATCGGGCATTTCTGGCAGGATATGATCCGTACACCGAGTATTTTGATAAGGAAGAAATCGAGTTGTTTATGGCCTCCTTGTCGTCCGAACTGAAGGGCGTGGGGTTTTTTGTGATGAAAGACTTCAAAGGCGAATATGTGATCACCGATGTGATCAAGGGCAGTTCTGCCGATCAAAACGGCATTAAAAAAGACGACCGTCTGCTAGGCATGACGCGCGGCGAAAAGGAATACAGTTTGGTGTGCTATGCCGACCATGAGATCAATCAGGTGCTGATGGCAGAAGATCGAAAGCCGCTATCGGTGGTGATCCGCTCGGCAGAGGGGCTTGATACGCTCTCACTCTACAGCGGCCATTTGGAGTCCAGCGCCAAGGCGGTGCAGTCGTTTGTGCTCAAAGGCGAGCGCACGATCGGGTATATCTCCATTCCCACGTTTTATTATATAAATGAGAGCGGCGGGGGCAGCATGGCGCAGGATATGGCCTTTGAGATATACAAACTGAAAAAACACCAAATCGACGGGTTGATCCTTGGGCTGCAAGGCAATGGAGGCGGCTCTATAGATGAGGCCATTGAGTTGATCAGTTTGTTTATAGACGATGGCGATTTGTTTCAGGTGCGCGAGCGAAACGGCGAACCGGAAAAGGTAAAAGACCCCATTCGTGGCATGGCGTATTATGGACCATTGATGGTGCTGGTGGATGGCATGAGTGCATCTGCATCGGAGCTGGTAGCCATGGTGCTCATGGAGCAGGGTCGCGCGCTAGTGGTAGGCGATCAAACCTATGGCAAAGCTACCGCACAGCAGATGATACCGCTCGGGGGCGCTATGGAGGCAGAGCCGGAGGAATTGATGAAATACACCACGGCCAGTTGGTACAATCTGCGCGGTAGAAGTCTAAACGAAACAGGCATAGCACCGGATATCCATATACCGTCTGTGGTGCATCAGCGGGAGCGCGGATTGTCGTATCCTGGCATTCCCAACAAATGGAAAGCGCGTGCGCGGTACTTCACATTACCTACGGATGAACTACAGGTGGCCAGTAACGAACGGTTTGCACAGGATACCGTGCTGATCAAACGCAAACTAGCCATGGAGCACATGACACAGCTGCTGGACGTTGGGTCGGGGATGGAGGTGTCGTACGAACGAGTGGCTGATATCTACACGACCATTCGCGAATTGGATACAGAAATACCGAAGCAAGCATTTGAAATAGAAGTTGTGAATCCGTCGGATGAAGATGAAGACATTGTGAAATGGATCAGAAAAGACCTGAGTGTGCTGGAGGGCTATCATATATTTGCCGATTGGTTGCGACTGATAAATAAGTAACGAGCGGCATGAAAAAACTCCTCAAATACACGCTCTACTTCCTCGCCTTTCTGCTGCTACTGTCCATTTGCATCATTGAGCCGCTCGACCGAAAACCCTATACCGAGCGGACATTTTACCAAACCATGGACGCTCGGCTGGATTCGCTCCACACAACATACGCACCTGATACCACACGAACACCATGGATGGTTGGAGCTGCCAAAGTCTCCATCACACCGGCAGATACACTCCCACTGGCAGGCTATGGCGCCCGCAAGCCGATGGAATTTGATCACATACTGGATTCGGTATTTGTGCGAGCCATTGTGATCTCCAATGGAAGTAAAAAATCTGCCATCCTCTCAGCGGATTTGCTCATCATCCACCCCGAAATCACTGCGGCTTTGTTTGCCAAACTAGCTCCTCTGGGTTGGTCGTCAAATGAAATTTACCTAGGTGCCACCCATTCGCACAGCAGCATTGGCAGTTGGGCACCCGGCATAGCGGGGAAGATCTTTGCCGGAAAATATCAGTCGGAGACAGGGCCATTCATTGTAGACCGGATGGTGGCGGCTATCCGGCAAGCGCAAGCCTCATTGGAACCCACGGCTGTTGGCTATATCAACAATGAATTGGGCGAAAATGTAAAAAACCGACTGATGAAGGGTGGGGAAGAAGATGCCTGGATGCGCAACCTGTTCTTCGAGACCGAAAGCGGACTCATCGAGCTATCGGCGTATGCGGCACATGCCACGTGTTTTAGCCAGAAGTCGCACGCCCTCACGGGTGACTATCCATCGTACTTTCATCAAGCATTGGCACTGGATTCGGCTGTGCGGTTTTCGCTCTTTATGGCCGGAGCAGTGGCTAGCATGGGGCCAGAGATTGACAGTCTGCGCGAGCAACCGGCTGCACAATACATCGGCTACAATATGGCCGAGCAAATTTTGCTATTGGCAAACCTAGGCACACAGACAGAAGGAATTGGCTCGATTGATGCATTTCGCCTGCGCGTACCGATGCGGTCTCCACAAATGAAAGTCTCCAAAAATCTAAAAATCCGTCCGTGGATATTCCGCTCGTTGTTTGGCGAATACGAGGTGGAAATAACCGTGCTCAAACTGAACGATACCGTGCTCATAGGCATGCCATGTGATTTTTCAGGCGAATTAGCGCTTCCGCTTTATGAATACGCACGGGCGCAAAACATCAATCTCATCATCACTTCCTTCAATGGAGGTTATGCCGGATACATCACCCAAGACGACCGATACGACTTGGAAAAATACGAAACGCGCACTATGAATTGGTACGGTCCCGATAGTGGGGCGTATTTTAGCGAAATCATAAAACGGGTCATTGATAGTTTAGCAAAATGAGAAAGTGGTTGTTGTGCCTTTTACTGAGCCCGAGCGTGCTTTTTGCCCAGCGGGATTCCCTTGATATCAAGATCGGTCAGATGCTCATCATGGGGCTTGACAATTTCAATACATTGGACAAAAACCAACCCATGCTCAAAGACATTGAAAGTGGCATTTTGGGCAATATCATCATCTACGGCAAGCACATCAATAAGCGTCATCCGGAAAAATCGCTACGCGAGATCACCCACTATATCCAGAAAATAGCGCCTATTCCCGTGTTCATCGGTATAGATGAAGAAGGCGGCAAAGTGAATCGACTGAAACCGGCGCACGGATTTCCACCCACCGCCAGTGCGCAGTATTTGGGCACATTGGACAAAGAAGACAGTACACGGCACTATGCCCGCACGTCTGCCAAGGCTATGGCCGATGTGGGCATCAACATGAATTTTGCCCCTACAGTGGATCTTAATACCAACCCTGCCAATCCGGTCATTGGCTCAAAGGAGCGGAGCTATTCGTCTGACATGAAGCGAGTGGCCAAGCACGCCGGATATGTCATTGATGAGCAAAAGAATCAGGGCATAGTGAATGTGCTCAAGCACTTCCCCGGGCACGGTAGCTCCACGTCCGACACTCATCTAGACATGGCCGATGTATCCGATTCATGGCAGATAGCCGAGCTGTATCCCTACAAGGCGTTGATAGACCAAAAGAAGGTGGAGGTGATTATGACTGCCCATATTGTAAATGAAAGACTGGACAACTCGCGCGTACCTGCCACGCTATCCGCTGATGTGATCACTGGCTTGCTGCGAAATTTCCTAGGCTATGAGGGCGTGGTGGTGTCAGACGATATGCAAATGCACGCCATCAGCAAGCACTATGGTTTTGAAGAAGCACTCGTGCGGTGCATCAATGCCGGAGTAGATATGGTGATGATTGCCAACAATACCGATTTGGCACAGGTCGTCACAGCAGCCCAAGTGCACTGGATCATCAAGCAAAAAGTGAAAGACGGCAGCATACCCATGAGCCGCATTGACGAATCCTACCGCCGCATCATGCGCCTAAAAGCCTCGCTCAAAAATTGATGCGCTAATTAATCGTGTCCGGACAAATAAAAGGGGCAGAACAGGATTACAAGATTTTGAGATTGGCAGGATTCAGAAACAAGGCTATGCCATGAAGTAATCGTGTCAATCCAGTAATCAACTTAATCGTGTCCAGACAATGGATGACCAAAAATAGATTTTCCGACTGTTTCACTATCTTCACGACCTATGATCCAATACAACCCGAAATCCTGGTTTTCACTCATCTTCGATGTGTATAGCCGCTATGTCATTCGGTTGCTCTTTCCGCTCATCTTGTTTGCGGGGTTGTTCAGCAGCGTATTTTGCTTCATCGTGCTCGATGTATTCCAGCTCACCTTTGTAGGAAACGTGGCATTTCACTCCATTCTCGGGGTGATCTTGGGCTTGTTCCTCGTGCTCCGCACCAATACAGCCTATGACCGCTGGTGGGAAGGCCGCAAACTGTGGGGACAGCTCGTCAACGACACCCGCCACTTCTCTATCAAGCTCAACAACATGCTGCCCGAAGATGCCAAAGAGGATCGAAAGTTTTTCCAGAAGATGATTCCCAACATCTGCTTTGCCATGAAGGAGCAGCTGCGCGACAGCCGCCTCGTGGGCGAGATGGATCTGCCCGATGAAGACATCAAAGCCAAGGTAGTAGCCGCCAAGCACCGCATCAACATCATCAACGACATCATGTTCAAAAAGGTGACCCAACTGTATAAAGACGGCACCATCTCCGGAGAGCAGCTCTTCCTGCTCGACAAAGAACTCAAAGGATTCATAGACATCATAGGGGCGTGTGAGCGCATCAAGAGTACGCCTATTCCCTATTCGTACTCCATGTTTATCAAAAAATTCCTCTTCATTTATTCAATCACCTTGCCCGTATCCTTCGTGTGGGTGTTCGGCTACTGGACCATCCCCATCGTCATGTTGGCATTCTATTTCCTCATGTCCGTGGAACTGATCTCCGAAGAAATCGAAGACCCGTTTGGCAAAGACGTAAACGACCTCCCCCTCGACGAACTCTGCGTAAAAATCAAGCGAAACGTCTCGGAGATTATTGTAGTGGGTGGGTGATTTGCATCACGGATTAGGAGGTTTTTTGGAGCGACACTTCAAGGCAGTTTAGTCATTTCCTCCCCGTCCGATGGCCGGGGCTGTATTGGAGGTGGTGTTGTTATTTGCTAGTTTTATGTTTGATGATTACTTGCAAAAAAAATCAGTAGAATTAAAACGGAGGTATAAGATTTAAATATGACAATTAAAGAAGCAATCTTAAAAAGCCTTGATGAAATTGGTGGGCTTACCACCTATATGGAAGTTCTTGACCATATCATTAAAAATAACTACTATGATTTTGGAACGGCAAAGACTCCACCGGCAACTATTTCAGCCCTGTTAGGGGATTTCATTAGGAACAGTGATTCTCGTGTAAGAAGAATTAAGCAGTCTGGAGGAACCTACTCCTATTATCTAACTAAAAATGAGCAAGAAATTGGAATTGAAGTGTTGACTGGAACATCTGATGAAGTAATTGAAAAGCCGAGTAAAATAAAGGATAAAACTTACAACGAGAGAGACTTACACAAGCTTCTGAGCAGCTATCTTAAAAATACTAAGATCTATTCCAAAACCATATTCCACGAGCAATCAAAATACGGAAAGGACAACAATCAAATTTGGACGCACCCTGACATGGTTGGGGTTAAGTTTCTCAACTTACAAACCAAAGTGAGTCAGAATTTCTTGAAATCAATCAACCGAGTTGACACCTTCAAATTGAATTCTTACGAGATCAAGAAAGAGATTAATTCCGACGCAGAACTCAAAAAAGCGTACTTCCAAGCAGTATCTAATTCAAGTTGGGCTAATTATGGTTATCTGGTTGCATTTGAATTCAGTGACAGCTTATCTGACGAGATGGAACGTCTAAATCAATCCTTTGGAATTGGAATTATCGAATTGGATGCTAACCCCTACCAAAGCAAAATATTATTTCCAGCTATATACCGTGACCTTGATTTTAAGACTATCGATAAACTTTGTAAAATCAACAAGGAATTTGAACAGTTTATAGAACAGACAGATCGCCTACTAACGGCTCAGGAGCGGTATTTCAAATCTACTGAAAAGGAACTCGATGAATTTTGTGATGATTATTTTGATAGCGATACAGAAGTAGAAAAATATTGTAAAGAAAAGAATATTCCAACGGGAGAATAAATACGCGTCAATCACCCTATTTGACAAGGGTAATCACGATCGCAGCAAAGGGGCAGAATAGGATTACAGGATTAGGAACGATACTATTAATCGTGTCCATCCTAAAATCAACGTAATCTTGTCCGGACAAATTACCTCAAATCTCCACATTCACATGCCGCTCAGCATGATACGAGGAACGCACCAACGGACCTGACTCCACATATTTAATTCCGCGTCGCAAGCCTTCTTCTTTAAAGAAAGCAAACTTATCCGGGTGAATGAATTCCGCCACTTCAATGTGCATTTTGGTCGGCTGTAGGTATTGCCCCAGCGTGAGAATGTGCAAACCGCTTTCGGCTAGGTCATCCATGGCTTTGAAGAGCTCATCGTCCGTCTCGCCCAGCCCCAGCATGATGCCGGATTTCGTACGCTTCCCTGCTTCTTTGGTGAGTTTGATTTGCTCTAAGCTTCTAACATATTTCGCTTGCGGACGCACCCGTCGGTACAGGCTCTCCACCGTC
>CAZPST010000014.1:0-19682 GCA_964589185.1 uncultured Roseivirgaceae bacterium
GTGACCAAATCGGCTACAGCATTGATCGATTCGAACTGGTGCGTGACCTCATGAAAGGGGTAAAGGCCAAGACGCTCAAAGAGGGACAATCCTATCATGAGCTCCGACAGAACTTTATGATCTTGTCAGGTCAATATTGGAATTCGGGCAATGTGATTTCTCGATTCATCGGAGGTGTGTATGTGGACAGAGCCATGGTCGGTCAGGCAGGTGGCACCCAGCCATATACGCCGGTGGCCTACGCTGATCAAAAGCGCGCCATGAATGCACTGTCAAAATATGTATTCAGTCCGTCAGCTTGGGATGTGAATGCCGATTTGTATAACTCCATTGCTATGCAACGTCGTGGGTACAACTTCTTCGGCGGACCGGAAGATCCAAAAATTCATGAAATGGTACTAGGCGCACAGCGCAATGTGTTGCGACATGTATTGCATGAAAACACCACTCAGCGATTGGTCGATTCAGAACTGTATGGCAACAAATACAGCCTGTCAGAAATGATGACAGACCTGAATAGCGCCATCTTCAGCGCCGATATCAATAGCAACGTGAGTTCGATGAGACAAAATCTCCAGATCGAATATGCAAACATGCTCTCCGGCATTGTGACAGGTAAAAATCACAGCCATCCGGTGAAATCCATGGCGCTGTATAATCTGAAGCAAATAGACAAAATGGCCGCCACTGGCACAGGCAACACAGCTACCAAGGCGCACAAAGAGCACCTACGCGCAATCGTGAAGCAAACATTGGAAGGGAAATAATTTTCCATTCCGCCCATTAAAAAAGCAGACGCATGAGTGTGTCTGCTTTTTTGTTTGCTGTGGTCCCGACAAGAATCGAACTTGCATCTAAAGTTTAGGAAACTCCTATTCTATCCATTGAACTACGGGACCCTTGGGTCATGAAGGACGGCAAAATTAACCCGTTCGTGTCAATATGCCACCCATTCATTCAAGAGGTGCAAAATGGTGCCTCGACTCAGATGAAAATGCATTGGAGCGAGACATATGAGCAATTTATCCCCTGCACTCTCGTGCTGCGCCCGAGGCTAAATCAGCGGTTGTCTGGCCATTCATCACCCAAAAATGACGTACTCGTGATTCGCTAGCACTCGCGAATATGCGAACTATTTAAGTACTATTTTAGCAATGGAAAGTGTGCGGCAACTACTCAACAATTCTTTGCAAAATGACCAGCGAAATACTGATTTACCAAAATAAGGAAGGCGACATCAAAATTGATGTTCGTTTGGACGAAGAGACCGTGTGGTTGACACAAGCCCAAATAGGGCAATTATTCGGCAAGGACAAACGCACCATAAGTGAGCATACCAGCAATATTTTTAGTGAAGGCGAATTGGCAAAAAATTCAACTGTCCGGAAATTCCGGACAGTTCAAATGGAGGGTACGCGTGAGGTGGAGAGAGACCTTGAGCATTACAATCTTGACGTCATCATCTCTGTAGGTTACCGTGTAAAATCACCCCAAGGCACTCAATTTCGGATATGGGCTACACAGCGGCTGAAAGAGTATATCATCAAAGGCTTTGCCCTAAATGATGACCGATTTAAGTCAGGAAGTTCCATGAACTATTTCAACGAATTGCAGGAACGCATTCGGGAAATACCGCTTCTAAACAATCTCATCCTGCACATAGTGCGGATAGATCTGCTTGTGCACTTTCAGCACTTCCTCGAAAATGATATCGCGCAACAAATCCAGATTATACTGGGTGTGGGCAGACATCATGAGCATGCGGCCTTTCACGCCGGTGAGGTTTATGGCCAGCTCGTCAGGGTTTTCTACTTTGTCCACCTTGTTGAAGACCGTAATCATCGGGATGCCATCGGCTTTGATTTCCTTCAGCGTGTCTGTCACCACGTCCATATGGTCATGAAAAGCCGGATTGCTCACATCCACCACGTGCAGCAGGATGTCGGCTTCATTTACTTCGGCTAGCGTAGATTTAAAACTCTCTATCAGATTGTGAGGAAGCTTGCGAATGAACCCGACCGTATCGGAGAGCAAAAACGGCACTTGATTGATCACCACCTTGCGCACGGTAGAGTCCACCGTGGCAAACAGTTCGTCTTTGGCATATACGTCCTCTTTGCTGAGCAATTTCATGAGTGTGGACTTGCCCGCATTGGTATAGCCTACAAACGACACGCGCACGATTCCTTGCCGCGACTTGCGGCGAGTTTGTGCCTGCACCTCCATCTTGTCAAGTTTCTCTCTGAGGAATGATATCTGGTTGCGGATGGTTCGTCTGTCGGTTTCGATTTCCTTTTCACCGGCTCCACCCCGTGTGCCTGTGCCTCCTCGCTGGCGCTCCAAGTGTGTCCACATACCTGTGAGGCGAGGGAGCAAATATTGGTTGCGTGCCAACTCCACCTGTGTTTTGGCTTGTGCCGATTGGGCTCGTTTCAAGAAAATATCCAGAATGAGCAAGCTACGGTCATAGATTTTCACCTGAAGCTCGCGCTCTAAATTGCGCAACTGCGACGGGGTAAGATCATCGTCAAAAATGACACAGTCCACTTTTTCCATCTCCACAAATGCCTGCATTTCCTCCAGCTTTCCTTTGCCTACAAATGTGCGGGTATCGGGATATTCGAGTCGCTGGGAGAAGCGGCTGAGCACGTCAATGTCTAGCGTGCCTGCCAAAAATTCGAGCTCGTCTAGGTGCTCCAAAATGCGCTCGGCAGTCTCAGACTTGCTCACTACGGTGGCCAAAATGCCGCGGGGGTTTACTTTTTTTGTTTCAAACATGGCTTTTGCGTGACGCAAAACTACGTTAGATTGGTCTGGAAAATAGTATCCCATCACCGTGTCGCGCAAGATTGTCCTACTTCTCAACTCCACTTGGAACGCCTTTAATTTCCGCAAGGGACTCATTGAAGCGTTCTTGGCCGCAGGTGACGAGGTGGTAGTGATCGCCCCGAAAGATGAATACACCGATCGATTGGTGGCTTGGGGCGTACGATTTATAGACATTCGGCTAGAAGGCACAGGCATGAACCCAATGGAAGATTGGCGCTACAAGCAGACGCTGGCGCGGCTGATGAAGGTAGAAAAACCGGACATTGTGCTGAGCTTCACCATCAAGCCCAACATTTATGGCGCCATGGCGGCACATTCCCTTCGGATTCCGATTATCTGCAATGTGAGCGGACTAGGCACCACGTTTTTGTGGAAAGGCTGGGTGCAGCGCATGGCTGTGGCGCTGTACAATCGGGGGTTCAGACGAGCGAATTATATTTTCTTTCAAAACAATGACGACCGTACGTTATTTCTGGAACATGTACGCGTGGATCAATCAAAAACCGGATTATTGCCGGGATCGGGCATTGATTTGAACACGTTTAAAGCTGAGCCTCCCACATTTCAGTCTCCGTTGAAATTTCTGATGATTTCGCGTTTGATTGTGGAGAAGGGCATCAATGAATTTGTGACTGCCACGCAAGCTATTGATCCATCAAAAGCGCACTTTACCCTCATCGGAAAGTACGATCCGGCGCACAAGCGCAGCATTTCGGCAGAAGATTTTCAGATCCTCTTGGCGAGCAGCATCGCATATTTAGATCATCAGGATGATGTTAAGTCTATGATTGCTCAAGCCGATGTGGTGATCTTGCCGAGCTATAGAGAAGGCACACCGCGTACCCTCCTAGAGGCAGCCGCCATGAGCCGACCGCTGATTGCTACTGATGTGCCCGGTTGCCGAGAGGTAGTGCAGGATGGTGTGAATGGTTTTTTGTGCAAGGCCGAAGATGCCAACAGTCTGGCACAGAAAATCAATTTATTTCTAGCGCTCTCTCCTGCTGAGCATCGCGCCATGGCACAGGCATCTCGTCGGCTAGTAGAGGAGCGATTTGACGAAAAAATCGTGATTGGCGAGTATTTGCGCATGATCAGTCGGCTAGTAACTTGACACATTACTTGGTTACTGCCCCGTTTTTCGCTTATTTCGCCTAGTCTTTTACCCACTCACAAATGAAGAATATCTGGGTTTTGCTGCCACTTCTGGCGGTTCAAGTACTCACCGGCTGTAAGGCATACAAACGCGATTTGATGTTTCAATTCGATGAGCGATTTGATGCATCGGCTGTAGAACAGACCGTGGACCGGGTGGCCAAAAACTATGTGATACGTCCGGGTGACTATATCCGTCTGGATGTATTCACCAATGACGGTGAGCGCCTCATTGATCCTAATTTTGAGCTATCGATGACCGGTGGAGGAGGTAATCAGCAAATGGCCATGATGCGTGATCGATTTGCGCATCTAGTGTTGGAAGACGGCACCTGTAGATTGCCAAAAGTGGGAATGATTAAACTGCAAGACTTGACCATGAATGAAGCCGAAGAGCTACTTCAGGAGGCGTTTAACGACTACTATCGCGATGCATACGTAAAACTTCGGCTGGCAAACAGACGTGCGGCGGTGCTAGGTGGCGTAGGCGGTGCACAGGCGGGCACAGGTGGCTTGGTGGTGCCTCTTGACAATGAAAATATGACCATCATGGAAGTGCTCGCCCTCTCGGGAGGAGTGGCGCAAGGGGGCAAAGTATCCTCCATTCGGCTCATCCGAGGTGAACTGTCCAATCCCAAAATATACGATATTGACCTGAGCACCCTAGCCGGCATGAAGCAAAGTGCCATGATCGTGGAGACCGGCGATGTGATCTACATCGAACCATGGAGGCGTCCATTCAGAGAGACACTCCGTGATACGGCTCCTATTCTGAGCTTGGTTACCAGCACACTCACGCTCATTTTTCTTCTTCAGCAATAAATCGAACGGAAGTGGAGCACGATCAACAGCAATACCCCAACCAAGAACAGGAAATACTCTCGTCATTTGACCTAGAGAAATTCAAGCTGATCTTACACAAGAGTTGGGTGTACATCGCCTTGTTTTTGATAGCCTCTTGTTCGCTGGCCTATCTGTATGTGCGCTATACCAAACCACTGTATGAGTCGTCATCTGTGGTGAAATTGAATTTTGAGAGTGAGGCGTCCATGCTGAATATTTCCTCGCCGGTGATGAAGCAAGAGGGCGAGATTTCGGGTGAAATTGAGCTACTCAAATCGCCCTTGTTTTTTTCCAAAGTAGTAGATGCCGTGGATATGGACGTATCGTATTTTCGGTATGGCCGCCTGCTGGATGACGAGCGCTATGGCATCAATCCGTTTGCTGTTTCTTACAAGGTAAAAAATGCGGCGTATTACAATCGCCCCATCGATATCAACATTTTGAATGATCAACAATTCGAGTTGGAATATGACAATACGCGAAACGTGTATCCATTCGGTCAAGATATTGTCACACCCGAATTTAACCTGCTGGTGCAGAAGACCGAACATATGAATGCACAAGCATACGGCAAATATTACTTCACTATTAATTCTAAAGAGGCACTCATCAGTTATCTCAAGTCGCGGGTACAGGTGGTGCCGGAAAGCTTCACAGCCAAGACGCTGCGCATCAGCTTGCAGGATTTCAACAGAAAGAAAGCCCAAATGCTCGTAGAAGCGATTGATTCACTCTATGAGATTTATACCCGAGACGCCAAAAACAGAGCATTGGAGCAAAAAATCGTCTTTTTGGACGAGCGCATCAAAGCGACCGAAGGTGTGCTGCAGGAATATGAAAACTATTTTGAGAATTTCACCATCGAAAACAGATCGACCAATTTGGGAAGCGATCTCTCTCGCACCATCACCCGATTGGAGCAGCTCGACACGACGCATTTCAATCTGAGAAGCAAGAAGAGCGAAATTCAATTATTGGTACAACAACTGGAAAGCAAAGAACCGCTTCTGCTGAATGCCGTTTTCTTGGAGCAATTGCCTGCCTCCATAAAGCAAGCTGTACAAGAGTATCAAGAAGTGGTGAATGACCGCTCCATGAAAATTCAATCGTATAGCGAAAGTACTTTCATCATTCAGCAATTAGACGAACGCATTGCATTGGCTCAAGCCGCGCTCATGGCCAACGTACATGCTTACCAAAGCAGGATCAATGATCAGTTGGCCATGGTGAGTTCGCGAAAAGCCCTGCTGGAAGGCACACTTCTACAGCTACCTTCACTAGAGACGGAGTACACCAAAAACCGACGCTTATATGGACAGCAGGAAGAATTCATGCTCACGCTGCGACGTGCCAAAATGGAAATCGAAATCACCCGTGCGGGCACAGTGACTGATATTGTGATTCTGTCTCCCGCCTCGTACCCATCAGTACCGGTACAACCGCAAAAGGCGCTCGTGTACGGACTCGGTGTGATGGTCGGGTTGGTGCTTTCAGTAATGTTTTTACTCATTCGCTATTTGATCAATAACAAAGTGACGAGTGTCAGCGAATTAGAACGACTGATTCATGTTCCTATCTTGGGCTCAGTGCCTTTCTACAAACAAGAGAAACTTGTCACAACCAAGTTGATCATTCAGCCGGACGCCAAGTCTTCACTCAGTGAGGCATTGCGCACTATCCGAACCAATCTCGAATTCATGAATGGCAATAAGGAAAGTCACATCATATCTATCACGTCTTCTGTTTCGGGAGAAGGCAAAACGTTCATTGCCGTCAATCTGGGAGCCATCATTGCGCTATCCGGCCAGCGTGTGTGCCTCGTTGATCTGGACATGCGCAAGCCCAAAATCCATTTGGCCTTTGATATTGCAGACAATACCAAAGGCATGAGCACTATATTGGCAGGCAAAACCAACATGAAAGAGTGCATCAAAGAATCGGTGATTGAGGGGTTGCACTACCTCACGGCAGGACCGATACCGCCCAATCCGTCTGAATTATTGTTAGGTGATAATTTCAACAAACTGCTCAAGGAACTTGAAAAGGAATATGACACAGTGATACTGGACACTCCTCCTGTGGGATTGGTGACAGATGGCATATTGGTGATGAAGAAGGCGGATTTGCAGTTGTATGTCGTTCGATCGGGATATACCCAGCGAAGTTATCTCAAGACCATACAGCAGCTCAAACGCACCAATAAGTTCGAAAAGCTCACAGTTATTTTTAACTCGCTCAGCGGAAGTGGCAGCTACGGCTATGGATACGGACATGGCTATGGATACGGATACTATGAAGACGGCAAAAAGTCACGTACCTTTGCACGCACGATCAAATCGCTTTTTTAATGTTCTTCCGACCGAAGGGTCAATTACCACTCACCACCGACATTCATTCGCACCTGATACCCGGCGTGGATGATGGCGTACGCACCACCGAAGAATCACTGCAAATTATTGGTGGATTCCGTGCACTTGGCTATCGCCGATTGATCACTACGCCTCACATTTCAGAGTCGTACTATCCGAATACTGTGGGTGCACTACAATCAGCCCATGCGGATTTGATAGAACATGTAGCAAGCACCTATCCGGACATGACTGTGGATTTGGGGGCTGAATACATGGTGGATGCCCTGCTGCTGAAGACATTGAAAAAAGGCGAAGAACTATTGACCTGGGACGGCCACATACTGATCGAGACGTCCTTTCACATGTTGCCATGGATAGTAGACGAGGTAATTTTCGAGCTACAAACCCGCGGACTGACCGTGGTGCTGGCTCATCCGGAGCGCTATCCGTATTTTTTTACAGATCAAAGCGCACTCCTCTCCATGAAAGAAAAGGGAGTGAAAATGCAGCTTACTTTGGGTTCTTTGATTGGGCAATATGGTGACACGCCCATGAAGCTAGCGAAGCATATATTGAAGACCGGCATGGTGGATTTTTTAGGTTCAGACGTGCATTATGAAGGTCAACTAAGCTATTTGAAAAAAGGCCTGACAAGCTCGGAGGTGGCCAAAATGAAGGTCACTGCATTTGAAAATCATCACTTAAACTGACGAATGTGGAAAACTTTCAGGTTTGAAATGGATTCTACCAAGACAAAAAGTATTTAAATTGTTACTCAACCTAAAGGTTGGACCAGTTAACGCCTATGCAAGAAGACTATAAGCGCAAGGAAGAGAAGGAGTTGATAAGCAGGTTTGAAGCATTCCTAAAGAATGGCGAAAGTCACTATTTTGATGAAGATGCCTATCTCCAGATCATTTCGTACTATGAATTCAGGGAGAAATACAAGCGTGCCTTACAAGCATGTGAAGTAGCTTTGAATCAATATCCCTTTTCGGCAGATCTCATCATGGAAAAAGCCGACGTGCTGGTGAAAACCGAAGAAACAGATGCCGCGCTTGAATTGCTGGAGCATGCCCTAGTTTTCCACCCAAATGATCCGGAAATCCTGCTTCAAATGGGCTCTATCTATTCGCTCATTAATGATCATCCTGCGGCCATTGAGTGCTTTGAACGGGTGCTAGACAATTGGGACGAAAAAGATGAAATCTACTTCAGCATCGGTCTGGCGTATCAAGGCATGTCCAATTTTACACAAGCAGCCGACTATTATAAAATGGCCGTGGAATTCAATATGCTGAACGAAAGTGCGCTATACGAATTGGCCTACTGCCTCGATCTCTCCGGCCAATTGGAGACCAGTTTGGGGTATTATGAGAAGTTCATCGACCAAGACCCATATTCTGAATTTGCTTGGTACAATATCGGGATCGTGTACAACAAGCTGGAGCGATACGATGAAGCCATTCAGGCCTATGATTATGCCATTGTGATTGATGAGGAATTCAGTTCGGCGTACTTCAACATGGCCAATGCGCAGATGAACCTGAAGCAGTACGACAAGGCGCTGGCTAACTACCTGAAAACATTTGAAATAGAAGGTGCCTCAGCCGAAATCTATTGCCACATGGGAGCGGCATATGAGCGGATGAATCAATACGATTTGGCCATCAAATATTACCAAAAAGCCACGAAGCTCGATCAAATGTATCATGAGGCGTGGTTTGGCATAGGGGTGAGTTTAGCGTTTCAAGAAAAATGGTTTGAAGCGATCCACTTTCTGAACAAAGCTCTGAAAATAGATAATGAAAACGGTACCTATTGGAAAGCCGTGGCAGATGCCGAATACAAAACCGGAAACGTGGTGTCTGCGCTAGACGCCTACATAGAAGCCAGTGAAATGGATCCTGAAAACCCACAGGTGTGGCTGGATTGGTCGCTGGTGTTTTATGAGCAGGGAGAGTTTGAGCAAGCCATCTCCGTCATTGAGTCGGGCTTAGACGAAATACCTACACAATCTGAACTCTTCTATCGGGCGGCTGTCTATTACATCGCCACCGGATCGTACAAACATGCCATCACCAAATTAGAAACAGCCCTCATGCTAGACTATGATGGTCATCGCGTATTGTTCGATTTTTTCCCTGATTTACATACCCAAAAGGCCCTTTTTCGCATTATCGAGCGATATGGCCACTCAAACGAATAGAATTCCCCCAAGGAAGTTATTTTTGCGCTCCTTAATGAGACACCTATGCAGATGAACTACATACTGAAGAACCTTCCTGAGCGAACAGCCAAGCCGAGGGACACTGGATTTACAATGGTAATGGACAAAGGCTTGAGCATCAGAGAAGTCGAAGATTTGGTGGAAACGTGCGGCGAATTATTTGATATTGTGAAGCTCGGATGGGCTACTTCATATGTGACACCCAATCTGATGGACAAAATAAAAGTGTACCAATCGGCGGGCATTCCCTGCTACCTAGGAGGCACTTTATTCGAGGCGTTTTATATCCGAGAGCAATTGGACGACTACAAGCGTGTGCTCGAAAAATACAATCTACAGCATTGCGAAATATCAGACGGATCTGTGGAAATGAACCACGATCGTAAATGTGAGATCATAGCTGATTTTTCAAAAATGGTGACCGTGCTCTCAGAAGTTGGATCAAAAGACGCCACCAAAATTATTGCTCCATACAAATGGATTGAGCAAATGCAGACCGAGCTGGATGCGGGTGCTTGGAAAGTAATCGGCGAAGCACGTGAAAGCGGAAATGTGGGTCTATTCAGAGATTCAGGTGAAGTGCGCCAAGGACTGGTGGAAGAAATCTTGACTAAAATTCCATTAGAGAAAATTATCTGGGAAGCACCCCAAAAGGCACAGCAGGTGTATTTCATCAAATTGGCGGGCACCAATGTAAACCTTGGAAATATCGCCCCCAATGAAGTGATTCCATTGGAGACCATCCGATTGGGATTGCGTGGCGATACGTTCGATCATTTCCTAAACATGCAGTGATGCAATATCTGGTGCTGGTGCTGAAAGGCATGGCCATGGGTGCTGCCAACGTGATCCCCGGCGTGTCGGGAGGCACTATAGCCTTTATCACGGGCATCTACGAGCGCTTCATTACAGCTCTCAAAAACATCGACCTCACGGCTATTCGCTTGCTATTCACCGGCCAGTGGAAAGCCCTTGCGGAGCGGAATGACCTCATTTTTTTGTTCTTCCTGTTCCTTGGTGTAGGCATCAGCATCGTGACCCTGGCGGGAGTGATGGAATGGGCGTTCGCCAATCACGAAACACTCACACTTGCCTTTTTCTTTGGGCTAATAGTGGCCTCCATCTTAGGTGTGGGGCGCCAAGTGACACATGTCAATTTCGGAGTTATCATAAGTTTCTTGATCGGTACGGGCATAGCAGTTGCCATCGCTTTCCTTCCTCCTGCAGCAGCCAATGACTCGTTCATCTACTTGGTCCTATGTGGTGCGGCAGCCATTTGCAGCATGGTGTTGCCCGGCATATCGGGTTCGTACATTCTACTACTCATGGGCAACTACATGCTCGTGATGGCCGCCATCAAATCGTTTGATTTCGGCATTCTCATCCCCATTGCCATTGGGGTCATTATTGGTCTGGTACTTTTTTCCCGTCTCCTATCTTGGCTTTTTGCTCATCATAAAAATGCCACCATCGCATTGCTCACCGGATTTGTAGCCGGGTCATTGTTGATCATTTGGCCATGGAAGGAAACGATCTACAGGACTATTTTGGGTAAAGAAAAGGCCATTGGCTATAGATGGCTTCTCCCTCAAGTGGATCACTCTTTCTTCTATGCACTCGGTTTGGCCGCTATCGGTTTCTTATTGGTGTGGATCATGGAGCGTGTTTCGCGCACTATCGCACGTTAAACTCCGCACTTGCCATCCATCTAAAAACCTCCTCCACTTTGTAATTGGACAATTTGTAAGTGAATGCTACCATCACGTATCTGCCCAATGATTGTATCTGTTGCTCTTGCTCAAAAATTGAGGTTAGTCGTTTGATCTTCACCCACATTCTGATCCAGAATATCAACTACCTATACCTTCAACTGCCCTATCATTTTGCACCGTATAGGACTTTGTGAGACTATTCACGGAATATCCCAATTCTCTATTGAAATTCAGCTATTAGGGCAATAACCTACACGCTCAGGTGAAAAACCCCTACGACCCTAGCGACTTCTTTTTTACAATTTTTTGCTGTTTTTCCGCCCTACTCTTACACCCTATTTAAACATTTTTTAACAATTAAATAATCAATATGAGAAAGATGTACTTTTCATTGATTGCATTGTTGCTGATAAGTGCCACGGCACTAGCTCAGCGGACAGTGTCCGGCAAAGTCACCGATGAAACGGGTGAAGGATTGCCGGGGGTGAACGTCGTGATTAAAGGCACGACGACAGGGGTTACCACCGATTTGGATGGTAATTTTCAAATTAGTGTACCTGATGATAACACAGTTTTGGTGTTTTCGTCGGTGGGGATGGAAACGCAGGAAGTTACTGTGGGAACACAAACAGTGCTAGATGTAGCAATGGCTGTGGACACAAGAGAATTGCAGGAGGTCGTGGTGACCGGGGTATCTGAGTCAATCTCAACCAATAAGCTTGGTTTTGCTATTGGCAAGGTGAATGAAGACTTATTGTCATCAACACCGGCAATGGATGCAGGAAATGCACTTAGAGGAAAAGTGGCCGGAGTACAGATTGTACAACCGTCCGGAGTGCCGGGAACCGCTGGTTCCATTAATCTTCGTGGAGCCACCACCCTCTCAGGTAGTAATTCTGAACCCCTGATAATAATAGACGGGATCATCACGCCTCCGGGTAGTGCGGGTCTACGCGACATTAACATGAATGATGTTCAGTCGATAGAAGTCATTAAGGGAGCTGCTGGAGCTTCTCTTTATGGGTCATTGGCAGGGAATGGTGTAATTCAAATAATTACTAAGAGAGGGTCACAAGATTACGGTAAAACGCGAATTACTTTTCGTACGGAATATGGCTCTAACGAGCAATTGCGTAAAATAAATCTAAGTAAGTCCCATGCGTTTCTTCTTAATCCAGACGGATCTTATGCTTTAGATATAAATGGTCAACGGATTAATGATCCCGAACAAATATTTGACAATCCTTACCCACGCGTAATCGACCAGCAAGAGGTCGTATTTCCGGGCAGAAATTTCCAAAATCAATTCCTATCTCTCGCTTCAACCACCGAAAAAACCAATTTCTATGCGTCGTTTGACAATCTTAGGAATGAGGGATTAGTTCCGGGACAGCAGGCATTTGAAAGACAGGGAATACGTTTAAATGTAGACCATAATCTTAATGATAGACTGGATGTAGGAATTAGCTTCAGCTATATTTCAACAGATGGTACCACACCCCAGGAAGGTGGTCAAACAGGATTTATCTATGGCACTTTATTGGCTGAACCAGACCAAGACCTAAAAGCGCCAAACCCGGATGGTCAACCCTACAATACGCGTCCTCGGGATATAGGAAATTTCACAAATGCGAATAATCCACTTTACATTTCGCATTTTAATCAGAGATTTTATAATCAAGACAGAGTTTTGCTAGGCAATAAAGCCAAATACACAATCACTGACTGGTGGAGTGCAGAGGCTCAGATTTCCTTTGATAAAAGCATCTATAATGAAACCCGTCAACAAGACAAGAATTTCCTATCTCAATCAAGCGCTCCCACCGGTACAGGAGGTAGCATTGACAAACGAGTGGCCAGCAATGAAGCAAGAGTATATACCCTTTCTTCAAACTTTAACAGGACATTCGGAGACTTCAAAACAGGTTTAACGCTCCGGTACGTTGGCGAAGAATATACGTCTGACTTTCAACAAACCCTTGGCACAAATCTTCAGGCACAGGGTATATTTCAACTTGACAATCTTAACCGAACTACGCTTGTAAGCACATCAAACTTAGAAATCTTCCGTGCAGACAATTATATGGCTAACCTTCGTGTCGATTATAGAGACAAACTCATTTTTGATGGGTTATATCGATTAGATAGATCTTCATTGTTTGGTGCTGATGTAAGAGACCAAAATTTCTATAGAGCATCTCTTGCGTATAGATTGACAGAGGATTTCAAAATCAATGGAATTCAGGAATGGAAAGTACGTGCATCAGTAGGCTCATCTGGGGTTCGTCCACCATTCGAAGCTCAGTATGAAACATTTAGCATTTCCGGTGGCAATCTAGTACTTGATGTTTTGGGTAATTCAGAACTGAAACCTTCTATCATCACAGAAACTGAAATTGGAACTAATATTTCATTCCTTGATAGATTCAAATTAGAAGCTAATTATGCTCAATCAGATGTTGAGGATGCCATATTGGTAGTTCCTCTACCAGGAACCGCCGGATTTAAGGAGCAGTATCAAAATGCCGGTGCTATGCGATCCAATACTGTGGAAATAGCGCTATCCGCAGATATCATTAAAAGGAATGATCTGAATTGGAATGCCGGATTTACATATAGCCGTAGTAGAACAAAAATAACGCGTCTAGACAGACCTGAGTATTTTCTCAATGCATTCAATGGAACACCCATGTTCAAAATCGCAGAAGGGGAACAATTGGGAGGCATTTTTGGAAACCTAATGGCAAGTAATGTAAATCAGCTTACCACAGATAACAGCGGATTTGTTAACAATTTAGTAGGCCTACCAAATGGCACCTATACTCCCGAAGATTTCGAGGTAAACGATGAAGGTTATCTTATACTAACCGGCACACAATACACAACAAATGAAGTAGCATATCATTTAGCTGATGCCACAGGATCTAGACTTAATACAAAATTGGGAGACACAAATCCAGACGCATTACTTGGGTTTGTATCATCGGTTGACTACAAAGGATTTAATCTTTTTGTTTCAATGGATGCTCAAATTGGAGGTGATATCGCAAATGTCATGCGTCAAAATTTACTCTTCAATGGACGCTCTGCCGAAGTAGATCAATCTAGTCGTCCGGAAGGTCAAAGACACTATGATAATTACATTCAGAGCACCAGTAATTCAGGAAATGGATTGAATCAACGATATGTTGAAAGTGCTGAGTACGTAGCATTAAGAGAACTATCCCTATCCTACACATTCGGAAAAGCATTACTTGAGGACATTGGATTTGGGCTATTTGAGGACATCCGACTTTCATTGATCGGACGAAATCTGTTCATGATTACCAATTATTCTGGATTTACGCCTGACATCTCATCAGTGGGATCAGTTGCTGCAGGCAATGTGGATCAAGATGTCTTGCTCAATCCGACCGTATTCAGAGCAGATGCATACGGATATCCTATGTTCAGATCCTTTTCGGCATCCGTACAATTGAGATTCTAATCTTAAACATTGAAAAAAATGAAAATTTTAATAAGAAAAATAACCGTAATACTCCTTATCCTGACATTTGGATGTCAGGACTTGGATGTAGCAAATCCAAATCAACCAGGAACTGGAAACATAAATGATGATGTCATTAATGCTCTTGCGTCAGGTGCAATGGTAAATGTACTAGACGCGTATTCGCTACTTGATGATGGGGGCGATTTCTTCCCATCAAATGTTCATTTGGCCTTTACAGCGGATCACACGACCAGTACAAATAATTTCAAGTCATTCTGGTCACAATTCAAAACAGAACCGCGTGTTGTATTCAATAACAGCTTGACGTTTCCGGATTTGAACATTACTGGTAATCCATGGGGAGATTGGAACGCCGCAGTGGCACAAGCCAATCAGGTAATTAAACTCATCGAAGAAGTACCCGAAGACGAACGATCAGATAGTCAAGCAGGTGCACTTGGTTTAGCATATATGGCCAAAGGAATGGCACTGGGCTATCTAGCCAATGCCTTTGATCAAGCATTTGTAGTGCCATTGGATGCGGATTTATCTACACTGGATCCAAAAACAGTACTTCGCCCCTATGGAGAAGTACTTTCGGCTAGTTTAGAAGCACTAGATGAAGCCATTGCCATATTTAGTAGTGGAATTACGTATTCTTCTCCGACCACTACATTCAATGGCAAAGTATATACCGCCTCTGATCTTGCCGCGTATTCCAACACATTTGCAGCACATTACATAGTATCCAATGCCCGAACGAGTACTCAAAATAGTGCTACAGATTGGGCAGCAGTACGAGATTATGCTTTGGCAGGATCTAATGCTGACTTTCTGGTGACTGACGATGGACAATTTTTCTCGCATGACTTTTTCTGTTTGACAGGATTGTTCTGGTATTTTAGGATTGACCACCGTGTATTAAGGCACTTCAATCAAAACTATCCGAAACGATTTGCTTTAGAGACAGACGCAGTGATAGCGGAGGATGTACTAACCGGCACGGGTTACAATGGGGATGAGCGCTTGACGAAATACTTTACGTATAGTGCTGATTTATCCTTCTTCAATCTCACTAGAGGTCCTCAATTACGTTCACACTATTATCAGGGACAATTCGAAACGTTCTTTACAGAAGATAACTGTATAGGAGATGTACGCTATAGCGATGGCTATATGAACCAACTCTTACTTGCTGAAGCCTACAACGAATTAGGAAATACACCAGCAGCTATTGCCATACTAGATGCTGATGATAATCCCCGAAATGCTGTAGGGAATTTGCCGGACATCACAACAGGTACTCAGGCCGAAATTCGACAAATAATCAATGCGGAAAGAGATATCGAATTGGGTAGAACAATATACGGCGTTGAGCATTTCGATATGCGGAGAAGAGGACAACTACAAATAGGCACTATTCTTCATTTTCCTGTTCCTGCTAGTGAACTTGCCACAATAGGACTAGATGTATATACATTTGGAGGAGTAACCAATGCTGACGGCATAAACACCGCAGATGGAACAAATTCATGGCTCAATGATTAACAAAGGATTATATAGTATTTTAAAGGGTTGCCGGCTGGCAACCCTTTTTTATCCAAAACACATTCAATTAGTACTAATTTCACTATTCATAGTACTGTTTGGTTGCACCACAAACACTGATATTTCGCTAGAAGTTGATTTTAAAGAACTACCATCAAAGGTAGAAGTATATAAAATAAATGGACAGCAATCAGACAAAATAGGAGAATTACATTTTGATGGCACTAAATACGAAGGGAAGATTCCTAACATTGATTTTGGTTTTTATGCCCTAATCTCTCAGTATTCGCACAAAAAAGAATCCCTAATATTCATATCTGACAAGAATTCAAAAAATATCGATCTAATGCAAAACGGCGATTCTCTCTTTGCATATGGATCAGCAGAAACAGAACGGCTTTATCAAATATTGAATCTTACAAGAGGATGTGAAATTGCATACAAAGACGTGCAGAAAAGGCTAATAATGTATTCGGGGGAGATCCCGAAAATTCTTGAGATACAAAAAGAAGGAGAGAAAATCACGCATCGATGTGTGAGCGATATCATTAATAAGATACGACAAGATAAGTCTTCTCTAGCCTCACTTTACGCAATTGATTTCTTAGATCCAATCACAAACAAGCCACTCATTGACTCTGTTTTTCATTTAACAAAAAACAAATACGGACAGATCTACCTACATGATGAATTAACCGTACGGCTGGGGCTAAAATAATGTCTCGCTTGATATGACTTCAAAGTTACTGAACGTTTTCGGTCAATCGCATCAATAAATAGTACCTACTTCAACTATCGAATTCGCTGTTTTGAAATAATTCCTTGGACTCATTTCTAAAAAAAATCTGAATTCCTTAATCAAATGCGATTGATCATAATATCCGCAGTGATGAGCCAATTCAGTCAACGAATATGTGTCGTACTTTTGATAGCACGCTAAAAAGTACGCTAGCTTCTGAATACGACAATACTCCTTTGGAGCCAATCCTATACGCTTAAGAAAATACTGCTCTAGCGTTGACTTGCTGATGCCTAAGCCTTCGTGTAGCGCTCGAACGGTTATGTTGCCATTTTCAGCGTGTATTCGATCCATTGTCTCCATTAATACATCATCCATGGCAGAATTAAAATCAAACAAATCGGTACTATCCAACAACGCATATATTCGATCCATTAAGGATCCTGATGATGGACAGTCATCCAGGGCAAAAACGCCTTGAGTAACTTCAGTGAGGTCAACTACTACCCGTTTCATGTACAAGGGATGTAACTTCAGTATCCACACTGAAGACGGATCTTCAGCTACTAGTCTTATTCCTCTACTTCTGGGAAACAATACCAAAGCACACGTGTCATTACATTGGGCTGCCTTGACCTTTCCAAGAATACTCACCTCAATCTTGCCCGATTTGAGAAAAATGATTTCACCCATATTGTCTGGTGGCAATAGAACCTCTCCGCCAGATTCAATGCTAATGATTCTTTCTTCTTTGCCAAGTACTTCGCACTCAATTCTACTACTGAACATAACAATCTATTTTTGATTATATATGTTCTGTGATACGTATGTACCTTATTGATAATCAGCCAGATACGTTAAGTATCCGGATTGTTAACAACAAGAATTCAGATTATTTACAGTTTTAGAAAAATTAACAAGGGTAACTAGTTTCTGAGTTGTTTTTGGGCCCAAAATTCCTTGGGAGACATTCCCACTTGGGATTTGAATGCGTTATAAAATGACACTTTGTTCGAAAAACCACATTCATCGGCTATTGCCTCAATGGTATAATGGGAGTACTTTCCGGATAACATCATCTCCTTGGCATGCTGTACCCTGTATCGATTGATCAGGCTATTAAAGTTTTCCTTTTCGAAGTGATTGATAGACTTAGAAACCACCTTTTCATTTTGGCGAATTCGCGCAGAAAGATCTGATACCTTCAGGTTCTTTTGTAAATAGATTTTCTCCTCACGTAGTATGCGTATGCTACGGTCATACGCCTCCTTCAACTGCTCAACATCCGGCTCAGCAACGGGCGTAGGCAGTCCATTGCCAGTGGCTTTCGCTCGTGCCCTGATCAAAAGGACAAACGTCCACACCAGAGCCAAAAGTAAGGCTGCTTCAGTCCAGTTCAATTTTGAGTAGTTAGTCCGCTTTTAGAACAAGCCATAAAACTACCTTCCTTAGTTGGCGGATAAAATCTTCTTTTTTACAAGTGGTCAGTTTCGCTCTTTTTTACAATTCGTCAACGGCACTCCCGTCTAACATTGCCCTACATTATTTCATATTCATACTGTGGGGGCTTGGAGATTCTGTCTTCAAGGCCCTTTATTTTTTTCTTCATGGAAAGGGACTTGAGCACATCCCCTATCTTTAGTCCATGGAAAAATTTGGTTTAGTTGGATATCCGCTCGGACACTCCTTTTCGAAGAAGTTCTTTACTGAGAAGTTCCAAAAGCTCGGGCTCACCAATCACAAATACGACCTCTTTGAGATGGAATACCTCAAGGACTTCCCTGCCATGTGGCACAATCAGGAGCTACATGGCGTAAATGTGACCGTGCCCCACAAAGAAAACGTGATGGGTTTCTTGGATCTACTCGACTCCAGTGCGCAAAAAGTAGGCGCGGTGAACGTGGTGAAGCGGGAGATGGGTGGCAAACTCAAAGGCTACAACACCGACTACCTCTCCTTCAAAGAGACTGTGGAAAAATGGTTACCCACCACCCAATTATCGGCTCTTGTGCTTGGCTCTGGCGGATCATCTAAAGCCGTGCAGGCCGCATTGGACGAGCTGCGGATTGACTACCTCGTGGTGTCCAGAAAGAGATCAGAGGATGGCATCACCTACCTCGATTTGAAAAAGGATGCCCAGTTGATTGCCAATAATTTGCTCATCGTGAATACCACGCCACTTGGCACATTCCCTGAGGTGGACGGCAAAGCGGACATTCCCTATGAGCAGTTGACAGACAAGCATTTCTTGTATGATCTCGTCTACAATCCGGCCGAAACCGCATTTATGGCAGCAGGCAAAGCCCTAGGCGCACATGTGAAAAACGGCCTGCAAATGCTCCAACTGCAAGCCGAAAAGTCTTGGGAAATCTGGATGAGGAGGTAGGAAAAATTTTATCCAATTAGCCCTGAAAGGGCGCAATCGCGCAGCGTAGGGTGCAGCCCCTCGCTGAAAAATTTTTCCGTAATTTGACCTTTCGTTTAAAAGCGCCGCTCATTCTTCCAATTAAATGGATTTCAAACTCACGTCCGAATACACCCCCACCGGCGATCAGCCAAAAGCCATCGAGCAGCTCATAGACGGGCTGGACAATGGCGAAGTAGCGCAAACCCTCCTCGGCGTGACGGGCTCTGGCAAGACCTTCACCATGGCCAACGTCATCGCCAGAACTCAACGACCTACACTTGTACTCAGTCACAACAAGACCCTAGCCGCCCAACTCTACGGCGAATTCAAGAGTTTCTTTCCGGAAAATTCCGTGGAGTATTTCATCTCTTACTACGATTA
>CAZPST010000015.1:0-11634 GCA_964589185.1 uncultured Roseivirgaceae bacterium
CCTCAAATTTTAGCGTATTGGCCACTTTTCAATAACGGTGCGGAAAACAGGAAGAAGGATATGGAAGAAATCAGCCTCTTCAATGACAAAGCACTCGGCGGTTCGCTGACGATGACGTCCGTGAAGATTGGGTAATAAAAAAGCCCATCCTTAGCAGACGGGCTTTTCACTTTCAGTCAGAATAAAATCTCAACTCCCACACATTTCACAGCCCTCCGGATCGTCCAGTGAGCACTGCATGGCAGTCTGATTTTGTGTCTTTATATCTTCTTCTACCACTACCGGTTGCTCCACGGGCACTTCCTTCTTCTCTTTCTCCACCGTAAACTTGATCGCATCCGTAGCTGCTTTGGTGCGCAGGTAATACATACCCGTTTTCAAGCCTTTCTTCCAAGAATAGAAGTGCATAGATGTCATCTTACCGAAGTTGGCATCCATCAAGTGGATGTTCATGCTTTGGCTTTGGCAGATAAATGCACCACGGTCAGCGGCCATATCGATGATGGTCTTCTGCGAAATTTCCCAAACGGTCTTGTATCGCTCCTTGATATCCTCCGGAATTTCAGGAATGTTCTGCACCGATCCATTCTCCATTTTGATCTTATTCATCATGCGTTCATCCCACAAGCCCAACTCGATCAATTCCTTCATTAGGTATTTGTTTGCCACGATGAATTCGCCCGAAAGCACGCGGCGTACATACATGTTTGAGGTGTAAGGCTCAAAGCATTCATTATTACCCAAAATTTGAGACGTAGATGCGGTAGGCATAGGTGCCAATAGCAATGAGTTGCGCACGCCATGCTTCTTCACGCGCTGCTTCAGTTCAAACCAATCCCAACGGCCACTGTCTGGCTCCACTCCCCACATGTCAAATTGGAAAATGCCTTTCGACACAGGTGATCCCTCAAATGTGGTGTACGGACCTTCTTCCATGGCCAGCTCCATGGATGTCTCCATAGCGCCAAAATAGATGGTCTCGAAAATGTCCTTGTTTAGCTTGCGTGCTTCTTCAGATTCAAATGCAATCTTGAGCAGCATGAACGTATCAGCCAACCCTTGAACGCCTATACCGATTGGACGGTGGCGCATGTTTGATCGGCGAGCTTCCTCTACCGGATAGTAGTTCACATCTATGACCTTGTTCAGGTTACGTGTCACCACCTTGGTCACTTCATACAATCGCTGATAATCATACGTACCATCTTCCTTCACAAACATGTTCAGCGCAATAGACGCTAGGTTACACACGGCCACTTCGTCTTTGGAGGTAAACTCCATAATTTCCGTACACAAGTTGCTGGAGCGAATCGTGCCCAGATTTTTCTGATTCGACTTTTTGTTCGCGGCATCTTTGTATAACATGTAAGGAGTACCGGTCTCAATCTGAGATTCCAACACTTCAAACCACAAGTCTTGTGCTTTTATCGTCTTGCGGGCACGGCCTTCCTTTTCGTATTTCTCATACAATTTCTCAAATTCATCACCATACGCATCGTATAGTCCCGGGCACTCGTGAGGGCAGAAAAGCGACCAACTATCGTTAGACTCCACGCGCTTCATAAACAAATCCGGAATCCAAAGGGCATAGAATAGATCTCGTGCACGCATTTCCTCTTTGCCGTGATTTTTCTTCAGGCTTAGGAATTCGAAAATGTCGGCATGCCAAGGCTCCATGTAGATAGCAAAACTTCCCTTGCGCTTCCCTCCTCCTTGATCCACATAGCGAGCGGTCATGTCAAAGTTTCGAAGCATAGGCACTATCCCGTTAGATGTACCATTGGTTCCTTTAATGTAAGAACCAGTTGCGCGCACATTGTGAATGCTCAATCCTATTCCTCCTGCAGATTGTGAAATCTTAGCGCACTGCTTCAAGGTATCGTAAATACCATCGATGCTATCATCCTGCATTGACAGCAGGAAGCATGAGGAAAGCTGCGGTTTGGGTGTGCCTGCATTGAACAGCGTAGGCGTGGCATGTGTAAACCACTTTTCAGACATGAGATTGTATGTCTCTATGGCACGATCAATATCTTCCATGTGGATACCCACTGCCACACGCATGAGCATGTGCTGCGGACGCTCCACTACTTTGCCATCCAAACGCATGAGGTACGAACGCTCAAGGGTTTTGTAGCCAAAGAAATCGTAGTTGTAATCGCGGCTGTAATCTATTGCTTCGTCCAATCGCTTGGCATTGGCTTGTATCACGCCAAATACCTTAGTTGAAAGCAATGCTGCATTGCCACCTGTCTTAGGGTTGATATAGGTGTACAGCCGCTTCATGGTGTTGAAGAAGGACTCCTCAGTCACCTTATGCAAATTAGAAATCTCGATCCGAGCAGCCAATTTGGCAAAATCCGGATGGCGAGTGGTCATGGTAGCGGCGGTTTCGGCGGCTAGGTGATCCAGCTCTACTGTGGACACACCATCATACAAGCCATCGATTACCTTTTTGGCAATCTCCACCGGCTTCACATAATCTGGGTTTAGACCATAGCAAAGTCGCTCAATTCGAACAGTGATCTTGTCGAATTTTACTGACTCTCTTCTTCCGTCTCTTTTTAATACTAACATTTTCGTACGTGTGATTAATGGTTATTAAAATTCCTCATCCATTGAAAACGACTTGTGGTCTCCCTCTGACATCACGCCCGCTTTCTGATACTCCGCCACGCGCTTCTCAAAGAAGTTGGTTTTACCCTGTAGCGATATCATCTCCATAAAATCAAATGGATTGGTTGAGTTATATAGTTTTTGGCAATGTAATTCGGTCAATAAGCGATCGGCTACAAACTCAATGTACTGGCACATCAGGTCTGCATTCATGCCTATCAATTTCACAGGAAGGGCATCTGTCACGAATTCCTTCTCTATGTCTACTGCATTTTTTATAATGGTTCGAATAGTCTCCTCGGGCAGTTTGTTCACCACGTGGTTATTGTACAAATGGCACGCAAAATCGCAATGCAATCCTTCGTCCCGCGAGATCAATTCATTCGAAAAGCTCAATCCGGGCATCAATCCGCGCTTCTTCATCCAGAAAATGGAACAGAAACTGCCGGAGAAGAATATACCCTCCACAGCTGCAAACGCGATCAATCGCTCAGCAAAACTGCCATCATCAATCCAGCGTAGTGCCCCCTGGGCTTTTTTACCTACACATTCCAGCGTATCAATGGCGTGCAGCAATCGATCCTTTTCTTGGTTGTCCTTTATGTAGGTGTCTATTAACAAGGAGTAGGTCTCCGAGTGGATATTTTCAATAGCGATCTGAAATCCGTAGAAAAACTTAGCCTCGGTGTACTGTACTTCTGCCACAAAATGCTCGGCAAGGTTTTCATTGACAATACCATCGCTGGCTGCAAAAAAGGCAAGTACGTGGCTGATGAAGTGTCGCTCACCGTCGTTTAAGTTCGCCCAGTCTTTCAAATCCTGACTGAGATCAATTTCCTCTGCTGTCCAAAAACTTGCTTCTGCCTTTTTGTAGAACTCCCAGATATCCTTGTGCTGGATGGGAAACAAAACAAATCGATCCTTATTTTCCGCTAAAATTGGCTCAACAAACTGATTCATAAAACGCTTAAAATCTAACTCTCACTACAAAAAACGTCCACATTTAAAACAAACAAAGCCCGTCACCGAAGAATTCGGCGATATGCTCATTGGTTGTAAGAAAATGGAAAAGACCTAGTTGGTGGTTCTGAATTTCCAAAGGCCGTGTACAAATGTTGACAAAACATGGGTAAAAACCAAGGGTGGAAAAGGCTGTAAAAAAGAGTCTCCGAAATGTCTCATTTTAGAGATAAATCATTGAAAGCATGGGTGTTAAAACAACAATTGCAAAGAGCTACTTCATTAAAATTTGGCCAAAAATGAGGTTTCCAAACCCTGAAAAAAATCGAAAAAGTTTTCCACACTGGAATTCGTGGACATAGCATTTGAAAATTCATACCGTTGATCTATCTTTGCAGTCCTTTTTGAAAACAGAGAAAAAATGTACGCTATTGTAGATATCGCCGGTCAGCAGTTTAAAGTGGAGAAAGACAAATTTGTCTATGCCCCGTTGCTAGAAGGTGAAGCCGGAACACAGGTTGACTTTACGGATGTCCTATTGGTGGACAATGACGGCAAAGTAAAAGTAGGTGACCCTAAGGTAAAAGGAGCTTCCGTATCAGGGAAAATCCTAGAGCACGTGAAGGGCGACAAAGTAATTGTTTTCAAGAAGAAGCGACGAAAAGGCTACCAGAAGAAAAATGGTCATCGTCAGCAGTTTTCTAAAGTATTGATAGAATCGATAAACGGATAAGACCATGGCTCATAAGAAAGGTGCGGGTAGTTCAAGAAACGGACGGGAGTCGGAAAGTAAACGACTTGGTGTAAAAATATATGGTGGTCAGAAGGCTATCGCGGGTAATATCATCGTGCGTCAGCGCGGAACAAAACATCATCCCGGTGAAAACGTGGGTATTGGCAAAGACCATACACTGTTTGCATTGACGGACGGAGTTGTTCAATTCAAGAAGGGTTACAAAGACAGATCGTTTGTCAGTGTAAATCCACTCGCTGAGTAATTATCAGCCAGTAACAAAATACATCTTCCGCTTTCATATGTAAGGCGGAAGATTTTTTTGTACCCAATCGGATAGGCTTGCTAAACGAGGTTAATCCTCGGTGATGAGAGACTCGCAAAACCTTGATCTAGCCTGTCCCAAAGCTTCCGAAAGTTTCACTCGTATATTAGACGATGTTTTGTTGACAATTTTTCGTCCGTCTATTTCCACAATAGGGGTCAATTCGCCCATGGTGCCGGAGGCGAATACTTCATCTGCATTGTAAAATTCTACCAGACTTAAATCTCTTTCGAAAGCTGGAATCGCATGCTGTTCGGCTAGTTCCAGTACACATCCACGGGTGATTCCATGTAGACAGGCATTGGCAAATGGCGTGTAGAGTTTACCATTTTTCACCAGAAACAAATTAGTGTCATTCAGTTCTGCTACAAATCCACGATCATCCAGCATGATTGCAGCATCCACGCCAGCCACATTTGCCTGGATCTTGGCGATAATGTTATTGAGCAAATTGGCATGGTGGATTTTGGAATCCAAATATTGCGGGCCATTGCGCCGCTGCGAGCTGGTAATTACACGTATACCTGCGGTATTATCGTACACCAGAGGCTTCCATTCGGCCAGTACGATGAGCGTGCACCCTGATTGATTAAGGCGCGGATCCATTCCTGATGTTACTTTCTCCCCACGCGTGAGTGTCAGCCGAATGTGGGTATTGTCGGTCATTGCATTGGCCTTCAATGTCTCACCAATTGCTTTGCGAATAAAGGCGGGTTCAGGCACATTTTCAAAAGCCAATGCTTTAGCAGACGCATACATCCGATCCAAGTGCCGATCTACGTGCAGTATGCCCTCAGGATACACGCGCAATCCCTCCCAAACGGCATCACCGCCTTGCACAGCACTATCAAATACAGAGACGCGTGCTTCATGCCTTGGGTAAAGTCGGTCACCTACCCAAACAAGGATATTGGCATTTTTAGGATTGTATGTTTGAAGCATATTTCAAATAGTTAGCGCGTGTTGCTTAAGTGTCTCATAATAGGGCAAGGCTGCTTCCAGCAAAGATTGGCAATGTGTGGGGAAAATTTCCTCCGCTTCCCGAGGAGGTAAGAATCCGGTGCTTGCATGCACGTTTTTGTACCAATGATTAGCCCAAATGCCGTCTTCGGGTATCCCTCCCTTTTGCCAGTGTAGCATATCCGAGTGAAATGGAATCCCCAATTCAGCGCACAGTTTTTTTAGCATTTTTTCAGGATTGCGCAGCAGATCAGCGGCCTCTAATACTATAGGGCTGGCAGTGCAAATGCGATTCAGTTCATTGAAAAGTAAAACCTGATGTTTAACTCCAATGTCTTGTAATGTGGGTTTTGGAATCACCTTGGCAAAGGAAGTGATAATCGCTTTTGGGTTCCGAATAAAGAGGATCGTCCGATGCGTTGATAGGAAATCAACTGGTGTATCGATCAGGTGATGAGCCATATTTTTGATGAATATGTGCTCGTGTGCCGATTGTAGTGTATTGATCTGATTAATGACGGCATCAACATCACACGTCATGTCAGCAATGATGGCTTGGGTATCCGGATGATCGACATCAAATCGATTAAGGTAGTATCCATAGAATGGTTCGTCCATCACTTTGGTGTCAGAGCGTTGGGCGAATGCATACATCAACGCTGTGGAGACGTTTCGTGGACTAGAAAGCAAATGGATAATCATGGAGGATGAAATTAAGGAATTATCCGTAGGATTGGATTCCTAGATCCATGATTTTGAAAGGTGGCTTAAAATGAAGTGCTGACGCGTCTTGCTGCTGATTAGATTTCGGCCGTAAGCCCCTCCAATTTTTCAATAGTAATCGGCTTGGTCACAAATTCCATCACATTTTGATCGGTAAGCGCGCGCGATATATCATCCTCCAACGAAGAAGATGACATCATGCTAATCTTTGGTTTTTTGGATAATGCAGAATGAACATTCGAAAATTCCGTGAGAAACTCCCACCCATTCATGATGGGCATGTTGATGTCCAACAATATGAGGTCGGGCAAGGATTGGGGTTCGTCTTTGTCCTTGATCAACTGATCCATGGCTGCTCGGCCTTGATTGAATCCTTTAAACTGTACGGGTCGGGAAACACGTGCCAACAGCATTTCGGTTATGCTGTGATATATGGCATCATCATCGACAAGATAAACTACTGGGTTGGGTCTCATTGTCTATTTACTGGTCGGCAAAGATCATATAAATCTTTGAATTTTTTACACCCAAATTGGATTTAGCCTGTACTGGCCTTTTCCTGCGGCTAAAACAGCAGTAGACTATTAGATTATTTCAATTTGCAATATCATTTCATTCAGATGTGACAATGTCAATCAATAGGGCTTTTGCCCAATGTAGTTGCCGGGTGGATCATAATTACATACCCACGTCACATTGCCATTGCATTCGGATTTAGCACAGCCCACCTTGGTGGTGTTTTTCCATACTATTTGGGTGTAATGTCCACAAACTGCCCCGGGATTACATTTGTTGGTATCATAGTTATAGTCATTTTTCTCTTCTCCCCATGAATCTACAGCATCGGCGGCCGTGTAGTATCCAGACGTACCTCGGAACAAATTCTCCCCATATTTATTGTTAGGCCGGTGCTTGAAGCCACAGCCGGTTGTAGCCAGTTGTTTTGCCCAGTCATCCGCCAACATGGCCATTTCATCTGACCATTCGAGTGGAGATAATCCAACTTGAGCACGCCAGTAGTTATGCCTCTCAAGCAGCATTTGCTTCTCTTCTTCGGTGACATTGGTTTTTTGCTCAGGAGCAGGGCTGACATCAGGTGTTGCCAAAAACATCAGTAGGAGAAATAGTGCATTCATAGTGGTATTGGTTGATTTAATTCATAACGTCTCAATTTAAATAAATATTTAGCCAAAAAATAAGCACCCACGCCGCTTAATATATGCCAGATGAAATGCGAACCCATCGGCAGCCAGTCAGTGAGTGCATTATCACGTTCTCGGAAAAATAGCGCTAGCACCAGCATCAGTATAGATAAAAAGATGTCCTGCCAGTCCCGAAAAGAAGTCCGGATTAGGTAAAAAATCAGTGGGAGAAAAATCATTATCCCTGTGATCAAGTATCCGAGATTGATCGCATTTGATCCTGAAAGCATTTGAGCTATCACAACGCGCAGGCCGAGTAGCGGAACGAATACAAGTGGGACATGCCATACACGAGGAAGAACTTTGTTCCAAAAATAAAACTCACCGAGAGGGTAAGAGTGGCAGTAGGTAGTACATCCATCAACAATAGCCACTTGGACACCCTAAACGCATGGAACAGCGTGCTGCCTAGACCGCCAAGAAAAAGTAGGGGAATACAATAGAAAATGAACGAATAGGTGCGGTAGTCTCCTCTGAGGCGCACAGCCCAATACACGGCAGGAAGTAGGATAGCCAAAGAAGAAAGTGCATTCCAAGGCTCTGTGAAAAGTACTGACAGATCTGTTTCAGCGTATATAGGACCACCATCTATCGGTTTTTGATTCATTTCCTTACAATTTGTGCCGATGTAGTGAACTTTTTGGCACGGTATGTGATTCAATGGATATCGTAGTGATTAAGGTTAGGTTGATTGAGTTTTTGGTTAGTGATTAAACCCCGATGGTTCATCGGGGTTTTTCTTTTATGTCTCGTATGGAATAAACACCACTAAACTCAAATTGTGTGCGCACGAGAAGATTCGAACTTCCACAGGATTGCTCCCACCAGCCCCTCAAGCTGGCGTGTCTACCAATTTCACCACGTGCGCAGAAAGGACGGCAAAAATAGGTTTTTATTGATCAATTATGGAAGTAATGGTATAAAAAAAGGCTCCTTTTGGAGCCTTCTATTTTAGTGGTGAGTTGCTTTTTCACCATTTCCATGTTCAGTTTCATCCTCGTCTAGCGGTATGCCCACATGGTGATAACTATGGGTAATTTTCTCCGTCTGAGATAGCAGCAATGCAGAGAGGATGAACACCATGTGAATCACAATCTCTATGATGATTCCTTCTGTTCCTGCTTTTTCTTCTTCCTCGCGGTAATCAATGAAGGTTTTCAACAACTGCACCCCAGAGATAGATGCTAGCGAGGTAGCTAATTTGATTTTCAATTGGCCGGCATCTAGTCCTTCCAACCACAGCGGTTTATCCTCGTGCATGTCCACGTCTATGCGACTCACGAAAATGGAATATCCACCTATTGTCACCATAATTACAAGGTTCATAACCATGGAAATGTCCACCAAACTCAAGATTTTGAGCATCATTTCAATTTCATGCAGCTCAATGGTCTTCTCGAATGTATGGTACAGCTCCTGAAAGAATTTGACCAAGTACAAAATGGCTCCAATGACGAGTCCGGCATATAGAGGAGCTTGTACCCATCTACTCCAGAACATGATGCCTTCAAAGAAACCTTCAAATTTTTTGATTCCGCTACTCATAGGTTATTTTGATTCTTTATTTGATTCTTTAAAAGACTGAAAGATAAATCGTTTTATTCAACTCGTTTGTAGAATGCAATCCAAAATCAGGAAAAAATGACCACCGTACCCGCTAGTCGGTCATGAAGTCCTCTGTTTCGTTTGTCCACTGCGATCAGAACAATGCCTGCAAATAGAAGCAAAACAGAGATTATTTTGGCCAAATTACGCCATATAATCTGCGAGATACGAAGCGATTGGCCAATATCAGAAGCTATAGTTATGCCTTGGAATTTCTTTCCGGGTGTGCCATGCCAGCCACTAACTTCGAATACAATGTGATAACTGGTGTAGAGCCCCCAGCAACTGATGAGGAGCAGGATATTAGCCGAAATGAATGTACCCAATCCGTAAAAAAGTGGCAGCAGAAGCACTAGATCAATATTGTGTGCAAGCATACGTGGGTAAAAGCCGGCATACCTACTTGATTGCATGGTGGATTTGATTTTTCGGTAACGAGGGAATCTTCCCAAATCTATTTTGCAATCTATATCGGTTTCCATACTTTTGCCAACCCTTAGCCAAAGCTGTCCGAAGTGGGCAGCAAAGGTGGGTAGGCTTGGTATTCATTTTCGCAGCAAAGTGAGATGCTTCTCAAAAGCCAAAGTGGCGGAATTGGTAGACGCGCACGACTCAAACTCGTGTATCGAAAGATGTGAGGGTTCGACTCCCTCCTTTGGTACTAAGACCCTGGCGATTGTCAGGGTTCTTCATTTTACAGATATCCGATTTATTTATTGGGGATAAAAAAATCCCGCATTTCACGGGATTTCTTTTCGCTTTTAGGCTTCTGTTTTCACAGGATTCTTTCGCGGACGACCCGGCAAAACAGTATCTGGTTTGAACCCATTCTTATATCGCTTCTTTCGGGTTTTCCACACTTTGAAGTTATTTTTATTACCTACTTCAAACTGCCATTTCATATGATCTGATGCTGTCATCCACTGCAAGTTCTCCACAGCATTGTTGCGCGGATTATTGTCAATGTGGATGATCATTGTCAAATCATCGCTCTTTCGTGGAAGGAATGCTTTCGCTGTTTCCTTGTGAGGGTACACCGTTCGTCGTTTTTTCTCGTCATCGATCAAATCCAGGAAGTAGCATTTGCATATTTTGTTCCATCGCTGACGCATCATCTTGCCGCGAATCTTCATATGCACCTGCGATCCCTTATGCCAAACCTTGCGGGTCTTGCTGCGGATCTTTCCCTTTGACGAAATTTCATAATTTGAAAAACCTTCGATGGGTGCCCAATCTTCTTTCTCGCTTTTTTGTACCATAATTGCCTATAATTTTAATTGATATCAGCTATAATCTATCCCTTGGTTGAGATTGAATGGAATAGCGCTCTAGCTGGTTAGGTGCTAATCTAATTAATTTTTGACGGTTCAGTAAACAATGTTATGAATTTGTTAAGGATAACCGTACGCCACTAACTGAAATACAAGTTCATCATGATATTATACAACGTAACAGTAAGCGTAGACAGAGACGCAGAACACGAGTGGCTTGTTTGGATGAAAACTGAGCATATCCCTGATGTTTTAGCCACTGGGCATTTTACACAGCATCGCTTTTTGCGTCTATTGAATGACGATCCCGATGTGACAGGTGTCTCGTATGCCATTCAATATGAAGCCACTGATCTCGGTGAACTGGAGGCATATCTAAGCAACCACGCCAACGGACTCAGAGAAAAACACATGCGTATGTTTGGCTCCAAGACAATCGCATTTAGATCGGTATTGGAAGAAGTCTAGAAATCTAAGTGACAATTGATCCACTCGGAATCAAATCGGGCGTTGTATTTTTTATAAAAATCAATGGCGGGTGCATTCCAATCGAGTACCTGCCACATCATGCCTGTGCAGTGCTGTTCCTTGGCAATGCGCACTGTTTCTTCGAAAAGTAATTTTCCCAGCCCTGCGCCTCTCCTACTTTCTGTCACGATCAAATCCTCAAGGTACAAGCGCTTGCCCTTCCAAGTGGAGTAGCGATAGTAGTAAATGGACGCCCCGACAATTTGATCTGACTCCTCTGCCACAAGAAAACCGAACACGGGACGGTCTCCAAAGCCATCTTCCAACATCATTTCGATGGTGTTTGATACAGCATCAGGTTCTCGCTCAAAGACGGCCAACTCTACAATGAGCGCGTGAACGGCTGATACATCTTCTTTGGTTCCGGGTCGTATGATTGGCTTCATGGCTTAAAAGTAAAAAAAGCTGCCACGTTTCCATGACAGCCTCTATTTTCAGGTTGACTCTTTAGTTCACTTATTGATCCTTCTTTGCAAACTCAGGCAATATACCCATGTTGTACCAAGCAAAGGAATACAAATCCGCTTGTTGTTCAATGGTTTTGGAAATCGGTGTGCCTGCTCCATGTCCTGCATTCGTTTCGATTCTAATCAAAACCGGATTGTCACCCACATGAAATTCCTGCAAGGTAGCCGCAAACTTGAACGAATGCGCGGGTACCACACGGTCATCATGATCAGCAGTGGTGACCATAGTAGCGGGATAGGCCGT
>CAZPST010000015.1:11644-19249 GCA_964589185.1 uncultured Roseivirgaceae bacterium
GGGCATGCACCGGGGAATAATTTCTCAAATACTCGAACATTTCCTTTGAATCCTCTGCTGTTCCATAATCGCTGGCCCAACCTGCGCCTGCTGTGAATTTGTTGTAACGGAGCATATCCATCACCCCTACAGCCGGAAAAGCAACTTTTGCCAAGTCAGGTCGCTGGGTCATAGTGGCACCTACAAGTAAGCCACCATTTGATCCTCCTGCAATGGCCAAGTATTCACTTGATGTATAGCCTTCCTTGATCAGAAATTCACCCGCAGCGATGAAATCATCAAACACATTCTGCTTCTGCATTTTGGTGCCTGCTTTGTGCCATTTTTCCCCATACTCTCCACCTCCTCTCAGGTTTGGTTGGGCATAAATGCCGCCATTTTCTAACCAAACGATTCGCGATGTGCTAAAACCAGGCGTAAGACTAATATTGAATCCGCCATAGGCATAGAGATAGGTCGGATTCTTTCCATTCAGTTTCAAGCCCTTCTTGTGGGTGATGAACATGGGTACTTTGGTGCCATCCTTGCTGGTGTAGAATACCTGCTTAGTTTCGTACTCGTCCGGGTTGAATTTGATCTTAGGCTGCTCGTACAAGGCAGACTCGCCACTTTCAATGTCATATTTATATAGAAGAAGGAATAGTGAAGGAAGTGAATGAGTAATACAATTCCTTCTCATCCATCTTGGCACCAAAGCCACCCACCGAGCCAATGCCGGGTAATTCCACTTTTCGTATCAACTTCCCATTCAAATCCAATTGCTGCACTTCATCCTTGGCATCAATCATGTAATTCGCAAAGAAGTAGCCGCCTCCGGTGTTGACATTCAACACATTTTCTGTTTCAGGAATCACATCCTTCCAAGTGTCTGGCGTGGGACTAGCCAAAGTCGTTTCGACTACCCGTTGATTTGGCGCATCCAAATTGGTCTGAATCCAGATACGCTCTCCTTCGGTGTGCAGCACGCCTTCGTCTGTTTCTAAATTATCATCAATGGTAATGATCTGCCCGTTGGCATCATTCAGATCCTGAATGAATAGAACATTACCGCTTGTACTTTGGGCAGCAGAAATTACCAAATAGCGATCATCCTCGGTGACGTACCCAAAAATGTATCTGTATGGCTGCTTTTCACCACCAAACACAAGCACGTCCTCGCTCTGGGGCGTGCCCATTTTGTGATAGTACAATTTATGGTATTGCGTTTTGGCCGAAAGCGCACTAGCATCTTTCGGCTTGTCATAGCTGCTGTAGTAGAAGCCTTCATTCCCTCTCCATGACATACCGCTGAATTTGATGTTGTGCAGGGTGTCTCCCACTAGCTGCTTGGTTTCTACATTCATCACCATGGCCTTGCGCCAGTCTGACCCGCCAATTGAGATCATGTATCCGAAAAGCGAACCATCATCGGTAAAGGACGTGCCTCCTAAGGATATGGTGCCATCTTCCTTGAATTTATTGGGATCTAAGAAAACCTCTCCTTGCCCGGTCTCGCCCACTTTGCGGCGATAGAGCACGTTTTGATTTTGGAGTCCATTGTTTCTGTAATAATATTCGTAGGCTCCTTCTTTACTTGGAGCATATACTCGCTCATAATCGAACAGCTCGGTGAGTCGGGCTTTTAACTTTTCACGATACGGAATGTTGTCCAAATAGGCGAATGTCACCTCATTTTGGGCCTTCACCCAATTGGCTGTCTCAGCAGACATGTCATCTTCGAGCCATCGGTATGGGTCGGGTACTTCCACACCATGATACATATCCACTGAATCTAGTTTTTGTGTGACCGGATAGCCCTCCACTTTTACCGGCTTTTCTTTTTGCTCGCAAGCAAAAAACACACAGACACTTAGGCCTGCTAGTAACAATTTTTTCATCGGTTGTTGTTTTTGATTGGAAACCAAGTTAGCAAGTGCCAACTGGAATGCAACAACCTAAATGGCAGATTTATATGAGCGGCGTATGATCGCCTCGCTTGTGCCGAAATCAGCTGATCATGTCAAACCCAAAATACGGCTGTAGCACCTTCGGAATCCGAATCCCGTCAGGTGTTTGATTGTTTTCTAACAAAGCCGCCATGATACGTGGAAGTGCCAACGCACTTCCGTTGAGTGTATGTGCTAGTTCGTTTTTCCCTTCTTCATTTTTGAAACGAAGCTTCAGTCGATTAGCTTGGAATGTCTCAAAATTGGATACGGAACTCACCTCTAGCCATTTTTTCTGAGCTGCCGAATACACTTCAAAATCATACGTAAGTGCGGATGTGAAACCCATGTCGCCACCACAGAGGCGCAAGATGCGATAGGGCAATTCCATTGATTGAACGAGTTTCTCTACATGCGCCACCATTTCTTCCAAGACCCTGTAAGAATCCTCCGGCTTCACCACCTGCACGATCTCCACTTTATCAAATTGATGCAAGCGATTCAATCCGCGCACGTGTGCACCCCAAGAACCGGCCTCTCTACGAAAACACGGCGTGTATCCACAATTTTTGATCGGCAATTCGCTTGGCTGTAGGATTACATTTCGATACAAATTGGTGATGGGCACTTCCGCCGTAGGGATCAAATAGAGATTGTCGGCAGTGGCGTGATACATCTGCCCTTCTTTATCGGGCAATTGCCCCGTACCAATTCCGGACTCTTCATTGATCAATATGGGTGGCTGAATCTCGTGATAGCCTGCCCTGGTGGCTTCATCAAGGAAATAATTTACCAAACCACGCACCATGCGAGCCCCTTGACGCTTATACACAGGAAATCCCGCTCCGGTGATTTTCACACCTAGTTCGAAATCGATGATATCATATTGCTGAATGAGTTCCCAATGTGGTTTAGCATCTGCTGCCAATTCTGGAACGGATGGTGATTGGCGCACTATCTCATTGTCATCTGCTGATCGGCCATTGGGCACGGATGTGTGAGGAATGTTAGGAATGAGATAGAGCAAATCAGTAAGTGCCTTTTCTATCTGGGATAAATCATCCCCCAGCATTTTGCTGCGCTCTTTCAATTCGGCAGAGCGCTCCTTGGCTTTGGCTGCCTCATCCTGTTTGCCCTCTTTAAAAAATTGTCCTACAGCCTTGGCCAATTGATTTGATTCACTCAGAATGCCGTCCAGCTCCTGTTGAATAGCCTTTCGCCTGTTGTTGGTATCTATGACATGTTGCAATTGAGTCGCTGCATCTTTGATCCCTCGCTTCTGCAATCCGGTCAATGTGGCATCCCAATTCTCCTGTATAGCTGATACTTGTAACATTCCTGTGTTCTTTTTAGGTTTGCAAAGAAAATCGTTCGCAACCACAAACAGAAGCGGACGTTATCAAAGAATCTTTGAAGGGCTGTATTTCTGTAGCGCAAGGGTTATTTGGTGAAATAATCACCGCCTTTCGTTATACTTGTACCGCAATTCTGCAAAACCGTTCGGGAAAGATTCTTTCCAGCCCAGTTTTCACCACATATATTAAGTCTTATCAAATCATTCCTTTAATTAATTGTCATGTACACATTAGACGATTTGAGTGTAATGCTCTTATCTGAGCTCCGAACCATCTCGGAAGACCTCAACATCAAAAACGCCAAGAAGGCGGCCAAGCAAGACCTTATTTACATGATCCTCGACGCACAATCCACCATGGATGATGCCGAGGTGAAGAAACTAAAAAGCAAAACTGCCAAGGCACCAGAAGCCACAGAAGCATCATCCGAAACACCGGAAGAGGTAGCTGTAGACGAACCGAAAGCACGTGAAGAGCGTCAACCACGCCGCGACGACCGCAAGCCGCGTGAGCAAAAAGAAAATCAACCTAAAGGCGAACGACCTCCTCGTGAAGAACGCGGTGAAAGACCTGAAAGAGGCCCACGACCCGAGAAAGGCGACAGACCCGAACGTGCCGAAAAACAGGAACGCGGAGAAAGACCGGAAAGGACTGACCGACCTGAGAGAGCGGAAAGACCCGAACGTACTGAACAACAAGGAGAGCGTCAAGAAAAAGGCGATCGTCCGGAAAGACAAGACAGACCTGATCAGGCCGAACGTGCCGAACGAGAAGCTGCACGCCTAGAGGCCAAAGCCAAGCGTGATGCCTACAACGAAAATGTAAAAGATTTTGAGGGTGTAATCAAAAACGAAGGTGTGCTTGAAATCATGCAAGATGGCTATGGCTTCTTGCGCTCCAGTGATTACAACTACCTTGCTAGCCCCGATGATATCTACGTATCTCCATCTCAAATCAAATTGTTTGGTCTGAAAACAGGAGATACAGTCGTTGGTGAAATTCGTCCGCCGAAAGATGGTGAGAAATACTTCGCCCTATTGAAGGTAGATTCTGTAAATGGAAAAACCACTGAAGAAATTCGTGACCGTATTTCATTTGAATACCTCACGCCTTTGTTCCCAAATGAGCGTCTGAAACTAAGCAACAAGCCTGATAACTACTCTACCCGAATCGTGGACATGTTTGCCCCCATCGGTAAAGGTCAGCGTGGAATGATCGTGGCACAGCCCAAGACAGGTAAGACCGTATTATTGAAGAATTTGGCCAATGCCATTGCTGAGAACCATCCTGAGTGCTACTTGATCATTCTTTTGATCGATGAGCGTCCGGAAGAAGTAACAGACATGGCGCGAAGCGTAAAAGCAGAAGTAGTAGCCTCTACGTTTGATGAGCAAGCCGAAAAGCACGTGAAAGTAGCCTCTATCGTATTGGAAAAAGCCAAGCGAATGGTGGAGTGCGGACACGATGTGGTGATCCTCTTGGATTCCATCACGCGTTTGGCTCGTGCTTATAACACGGTGGTGCCTTCGTCAGGAAAGATTCTTTCGGGTGGTGTGGATGCAAATGCCCTCCACAAGCCGAAACGTTTCTTTGGAGCAGCCCGAAACGTAGAAAATGGTGGTTCATTGACCATCATCGCTACGGCGCTTATCGAAACAGGCTCTAAGATGGATGAAGTGATCTTTGAAGAATTCAAAGGAACGGGTAACATGGAATTGCAGTTGGACAGAAAACTATCCAACAAGCGCGTGTACCCTGCTATTGACGTGCCTGCATCAGGTACTCGCCGAGAAGACCTATTGATGGACAAGGAAGAACTTCAGAAAATCTGGATCTTGCGCAAGTATATGTCTGACATGAACAGCACCGAAGCGATGGAATTCCTACTCGACAAAATGAAAGGCACATTGAACAACAATGAGTTCTTGGTGTCGATGAACGGGTAATTTTAAAAACCTACTAGAAATGAAAGCCGTACCTTTAGGGGTGCGGCTTTTTTATTTTGCCCCTTCCCACAATTACTTTACGTGCTCGAATAAATCACACTTATGAAAAAATTACCCTTTCTACTGCTAGCCATTGTCTTTGTCGCAGGTTGTGACAAAACGAATGATGATCCGAATGTATCATCAGATGAAGCGAGAGCCATGCTTCAAGGAATCGGACAAGACATGTCCACTGATATCATAGATATGATGCAATCCGAAGGAGCTGCTTCGCTTTCCACCCTCATGGATTACACGCTATCGTCTACTGAATTCGGTGACCTAGGTCTTCGTGCCGATGAACAAAAAATACGTGTTATTCAATTCGCGGAGCTATTTGGCCATCGGCCGGCATCACGTGTGCGAGGTACTGAAGCAACTGAAATGCCCACAGGTATTTTTGAGTGGAATGTGACGGAACAGGATTTTGTATTTGTAGAAGCATCCGAGGTTTTGGTATTGAAATTTCCTGTGGCAGCATCCGAAACAAATAATGGCATCTTCACCTTGTCCGAATTCTCCTTCGATGTAAATGGACAGCCAACAGCCATCGACGCAACCATTTCAATAGATGAAGAAATAGTAGTAAGTCTGGAGTTGAGTGCCAATTGGTCAGAAGACGGGCTACCTGAATTTATAAATGCGGTTGTATTCTTAAAGCCCTTTTACTTCAATATAAATTTTGACAACACAGGTGCCGGCACCACGTTTTATGCCTCCATCATTGCCAACGAAGCACTGATTTTCGCCTTGGATATAGCAGCTACATACAGCACTCCAGACAAGGTATTTCCAAAGAAAATCAATGGATTTGTGCAGTATAGAGCCCTTAAGATTGAAGGTGCAATAGATGTACAGGGGGCATTGCAAAGCCAATCCGGCGATCCGAATGATTTCGTTGATCTAAAAGTGTTCGTGGATAATGAAAAGATTGGCGTTATCATTTTTGAACAGGAGGCTTGGGAAGATGGTGGCGACTCGGGAATCGATTATATTCCGTACATCAAATACAACGACGGCACCAAAGAACCGCTACTCGATCTATTCGAGAGTGTTTTTGGTGAAATCCAATCAAGTTTGATGGCACTTTGAACTAAGAAACGACATTTTCAGACCAGAACCCCGGCTAAGCGTCGGGGTTTTTTATTAGTGGTATTACTTCAAAAAAAGATTTGATACCCATCCCAGATACACCTAACTTTGCGGATTCGCCGTTTTATCCCCTATCGGGAATGAAATGGAAATAATTTACGTTACAACTCTTAAATCTACAGTGCATTTGAATTCATTGCTTCAAGTCTTTCGCCATCAGATTTGTGCACATTCATGTGATCTGTGTGTTGCTAACACCAAAAATCAATCTTTCCGTACACACTAACTAGTTAAAACAGAGCCAAGCATTATGCGACAGTTAAAAATTACACAGTCCATCACCAACCGACGCGAAAGTCACACCCTTGAGAAATACTTCACAGAGGTGAGCAACGTGCCCATGATCACTCCCGATGAGGAAGTGTCATTGGCCAAGCGCATCCGAGAGGGCGATGAACTGGCATTGGAGAAATTGGTGAAAGCCAACCTCCGATTTGTAGTGTCTGTGGCTAAACAATATCAAAATAGAAGCCTTCCCTTGAACGATTTGATCAATGAAGGAAACCTAGGTCTAATCAAAGCAGCAAAGAAATTTGATGAAACGAAAGGATTTAAGTTCATCTCATATGCCGTTTGGTGGATTCGTCAGTCGATCATGCAGGCACTCGCCGAGCAGTCACGTATCGTGCGCTTGCCCATGAACAAGTCCGGCGCGATCAACCAAATCCGACGTGCATATGCCGAATTGGAACAGAAGTTTGAGCGTGAGCCAACGGAAGAAGAATTGGCCGAAATCCTAGAGATGAAGCCAAACGAAGTGCGCAATACACTGGGCGCAGAAGTGAAGCAAATGTCAATGGATGCGCCTTTTGGTGAAGACGAATCCGGCTCATTGCTAGATGTATTGGAAAATGAAACCACCGGCCCGACAGATGGCAATCTGGTGTTCAACGATTCATTGAAAGTGGAAACGCTACGTGCGCTTTCTACCCTGACGGCTCGTGAGCGTGAGGTGATCATGATGAGCTTCGGTATAGGTCATGAGAATCCATTCACATTAGAAGAAATAGGTGACGCCATGGGCTTGACCCGTGAGCGCGTGCGCCAGATAAGAGAAAAGGCATTGCAGAAATTGCGCGAGCCGGGCAAAAACCGACGCTTGAAGGAATTCTGCGCTAGTTAATCCAACGACATTTTTTTTATTTTACCCTGACGTCCCGATCCCCTTCTGGAGTCAGGGTTTTTTAT
>CAZPST010000016.1:0-19040 GCA_964589185.1 uncultured Roseivirgaceae bacterium
TGATAAGGATTAATCGAACTCAGGTTATTAATCTTGACACTAGTGGCACTACTGACACAAGCGTGCGAACTTGAGGAGCCCACATATGCGGGTGAGTGCATTGAGGTATCGTATGTGACCGGCATCTGCGGACAGATTGTATTGAAAATCGAAAATCCAGAATATTATTTTCTAGGCGAAACATGGAACGGAAATGAGCACGTATTTTCTACGCTATTGCATTGCGATGACATGGGAAAATCTACGGAGGGCACCTTTTTGGTCACCATTCAGGACGTGTACGAACCGGGAAGTTGCGCCGTATGCCTAGCCATGTTAGACTATTCAGGAGAGAAAAAATTTCCTGTGCGCTTAGTAGATGTCTGCGCTCCATCGGAAGACAATTGAACACAGACATCACTGCGCCAATCTACGCCTGCGCGGTTTTCTTGCGCCACAGCCAGTAATTGGCAAGCACAGCCGCTATGGCCACAAACATGATCGTCATCTTCGGATCAAATCCGCCTACCATCAAAGCAGAATAGGTGGCACCTACCAAATCAAAAAATAGACCTGCATACGCCCATTCTTTTAGTCGGTTGAAAAAGGGAAGCACGATCACAATGCATCCGGCCAACTTGGCCACTCCAAGGAATGGCAGCAGGTACTGCGGATAGCCCAATTGGGCGAACACCTCTACCCAATCGGGTGTCTGCATAATGTTCATAATGGAGCCGGGTATAAAAAAGAAAAGGACAAGCACGATGGTCATCCAGTAGAAGATGTTGAGGCCTTTCATGTCGTTTGGTGTATTGGTTAGTTATGCGAGTGAAGATAGAAAATTCGTCATGATTTTTTAAAAAGTGATGGAAAATGAGGCTTTCTCCGATCAAACCCTTCCATCGCCCTCGATTTCCGAACGAGGCGGGCGAGAGTGACGATTGTATCGTCAAGTAAACGCCAAAATCTGAATCTAAGGAACTACATGAAATGCTCCGAAAATCAAACCATCCCTAATTCAATGATGAACGATTTCTCACTGCAAAGTGAAAGCAAACCATCCTCACTCTTGATTAGTTGACCGTCAATAACGTCTCCTCCTCGCACTTTCACGTACTCACTACCAAATACTTTTATCACTGTACCAGCTGTCAACCACTTTGAAAATTCCTTTGCCACATAGATCTGTTTGGATGAGGGCGTAATGAAATCACATAGCAAGTATTCGTTCATTCGCTCCATAAATGTAATGTCTGAAAATCCTGAACCCACTATCACATTCACGGCCCTGTGACCTTTTGAGGCAAGTAATAAAACAGCCTCCTCGATCCAATTTTCATTCGGTCGTACGATCTCCACACCCGGGAAATGTGCCAATTGTTCAGCCACATTCAAGCGATCAGAAAACACAACATCCAAGTTGATTTCGTATTTCAACGCTTGATCCAACGCAGCATCTCCGCACACAGTATAGGGTGCCCATTCGAGCAATTGACCAAGTAGATCAAAAGGAAAAGTATCCACTTCTGCCAGTATAAGTGCAGGCTCTTGCTGATCGCGTACGATGTGATGACTGGACATGGGGGCAATTTAAGTAGGCAGTAAGCAGCAGGCAATAAGCAAACTATTTTGCTTACTGCTAATTGCCTACTGCTATATTAGAATTTCAGAGAAACGCTTGCTAAAAAATGCCGTGTAGCCTGCGGATAAAAGTTGTTCTGCTGATAGCGATCCGCTCCATAGAAGTAGCCCCACGTGTAGCCATTGGCATTGTACTCCACGTTGAAAATGTTATTCACCAATAGTGACAAACTCAAATTCTTCATTTCATTCGTCTGGAAGCTATACGCCAAGCGGACGTCATTCGTCAAGTATGCATCGATGGTTCGGTCGTCATTAGAGGTGTTGTCTAGATATTGCTTACCCACATACTTAGTTAGCAATTCGGCTGTGAAATTGCCGGGCGAAAAACTCAAACTACTTCCGGCCACCACTGTGGGAGAGAAAGCGATATCGGTGTTTTTGTGCGCAATTTCCACTACGTTGTATTGTTCGAAATCGGCCCCATAATCGTACACCACTTCGGTAAACTCCTGAATCCGGTTTTGACTCAAACTTACATTAGCTGAACACATCCAAAGATCCGAAATTTGATATGCCGATACGAGTTCCACACCCATGCGGTAGCTCTTGGGCACATTCGTGCGCACGGCCGCTCCCACGTCATTCAACTGACCGGTGAGCACCAACTGATTTTTATAATCCATCAAGAAATAATTGGCCTGATACGACCAGTTGCTCGATTGCTTTCGGATACCCACTTCTAGATTTCGGAGTGTCTCGTGCGTAGGCTGCTGATCAGCAGGGGCGTCAATGAAGTCGGAGCGCACGGGCTCCCGATTGGCAATGGCGTAGGACGCATACGCATCTGTGCCTGTGCCGAGATTGTAGATGAATCCAACTTTTGGATTGAAGAAATTGAACGTTTCGTTCACATCATATACCACTAAGTCATTATCAGTGCCATTGGCTGTGTAGTTGATCATGCGCACTTGTCCGTCACCAAAAAGGTTCAATCGATCCGTGAGTTGATGGTTGATTTTGAGATACACATTTACATCGTCTTTGTATCCCACGCCTTCATAATACCTATCGCGAATGTCTACCTCACCGGCGTATTGTGCCCAGGTGATTTCTCCAAAATGATCACCGGCATAGTGGTTTGCTGCTCCGCCAAGAGTCACATCCCAATTCCCATCAGAATAATTTAATGAGTATGTAATGCCTCCAAAATAATTATCCAACCATCTCCTTCTAACAACATCCATTTGTGTTCTTTCCGCCACTGCTGCCAGCAGTACATTTTCTCCGTTTTTTATCGTATCGCCATTAATATCATAAAGTACTTCAAATCCATATTCAGGATTATTTAGAAATCTATCTCTGAATTCTTCACTATAGTAAGTCTCGGTATCTGGATTGAAAGTATCACTGAATAGGGTGTCTCGCTGATAAATTATTGGAGCAAATCCGTAACTAGAAAAAGCATCGTCGTTTCTGAACTGTTCAAAATATCCTTTGCCTCTAGTAACATGTAAGGCGCCTGAAAATGTGAGCTTATTGGTAAAGGAATGCGCCCAATGTAGTTGATAATGATCTTGCTGATAGTTGTCCACCTCATTGTCATATAGATAATAATTAAACTTCCTATCAGAATTTAAAAAGTTATTAATCTGTTCTTGCGTGTTGTATTCACCTGAAAAACCAACTACATCTAAACGCTCATTCTCTCCCCCGCTTAATACCGCTTCCGGTGTACCGTACCATGCCTGTTGGGTGATTTCTTTGCCTCCAAAAATCACGGCTTTGATCATCGTCTTTTTGCCAAATCTTCCACCGGATACATAATAAGAACTGAGGTCAGAAGCCGAGCGATCGATATAGCCATCAGACGAAATCTGTGACAGCCGCGCCTCGAAATTGTACACACTATTCATCAGTCCGGTGTTCACCACGAGGTTATGCTTACGTGTGTTGAAGCTACCGATCACATGGTCGGTTTGCACAAATGGCTCTACTGACACATTATTTGTCTGCATGTTGATGGTAGCACCAAAAGCACCTGCCCCATTGGATGAAGTACCTACCCCTCGCTGAATCTGAATCGAATGCGTGGAGGCACTCACATCAGGCATATTCACCCAAAAGAGTCCGTGCGATTCAGAATCGTTGATGGGAATGCCATTGATAGTGACATTGATGCGCGTGGCGTCACTGCCGCGTATGCGCATGGCCGTGTAGCCCACTCCCGCTCCGGCATCCGATGACGTGACGATGGAAGGTGTGAAATTGAGCAAAATAGGTACATCCTGCCCGAAATTGCGCTTTTGGATATCCCCCTTGCGCAGGGTGGAGTAGGTAGTGGGCGTCTTTTCATTTGCCCGAGTGGAGAAAACAGCCACCTCCTCCAATTGCACGGTTTTTAATGAGTCCTGTGCATACAGACTCCCACAGCACCAAAGTGCCAGTCCGAAAATTCGCTTTCGCATGTTTGAAATTTGTTCATGTTACCAACATCGAGCGTTGGGGAACGCTCTTTATGGTTATCATACATTGGTCAGATGACCGCTCCCTCCGCCGGCATTATCCGGATCAGGTTCTTGGGTATGATCTCAGCCTGATAGTAAGGCACCCCACGGCAAATGTAGGGAATTCTGGTTTTAGATTGATTGGAGAGTTAGAAACAGAATCGGAATAGATTGGGCTGCTGGAAACCAAGCTTTATCCCCGCTCCTCAATCAATTTCACCGCTTGTTTCAAACGCTCCTCGCCCATTCCATGCACCACGGCAAAAGGCAATCTATTTTGAATCAAATAGTCTTGATACAGATCAAAGAAATACTGCCGCATGTGTGGGTGCTCTCGCTGCGGGTCAGGCTGCCAAGGGATGTCAATATCGGCAAGCAAATAGAAGTCATAGTGGCGGGTGGCTAAAGAGTCCATTATCCAAGGATCGGTGTGGCCGTATTTATGATCGCTCCAGATTTTGATTACAATCAGGTTGGTGTCACAGATGAGATAGTCTTTGGCCATGGCAGCATATTTATCCTCCCAATCCAACTGACCTCTCGCAATTTTGACTAAATCTTCTTCGCCGTATGGCGTGTTCAAGTGATCAATAAACGTACGTGCATACTCCGGCACCCACTCCGTATGGAAGTGCCCGGCTAATGAGCTAGCTAGGTCTGTTTTACCGGTGCACTCGGGTCCTATGATGGCGATTTTCCTCAAAACTCCACCTCAAATTCCATCCGCGCACCATCTCGCTCCACTACTACTTTGGTCTTGTCGCCTTTTGAGAAAACAGACAGAGCACGCATGTAGCTCATCATATCGGTCACGGTGCTATCGCCAAGTTGAACTACTAAGTCACCTTTTAGCATACCCGCCTTTATGGCCGGTTTGTCTGCGCTCACATCAGCCACCATCATGCCCTTTCCGTCATATAGATAGTCCGGCATTACGCCCAGTGACACAGTGAATCGAGGATTATTTGACTCCTCATCTTTGGTCGTTTGAAATGCCAATTTCTCGCCACCATCCAGCGCCACCACGATGCGCTCAATCATGTCTGCCACTTGCACAATTCCTGCATAATTAATCTTGTCCGCATCGTCGCTCGGACGGTGATAATCGGCATGCTGCCCAGTGAAAAAGTGAAGCACCGGAATGTCTTTCAAATAAAAGGACGTGTGATCTGATGGGCCTTTGCCAGATTCCTTCTTGATAATTTTGAGTGAATCTGTATTTACCTCATCAATGAGCGAATTCCAATCGGGCGCTGTGCCGATACCATACACGGCCAGTCCTCTGTCAACCTCTAATCGGCCTACCATATCCATATTGATCATGAAGTTCACTTTGGTCAAATCAACCGTTGGGTTTTTTGTATAAAAATTGGATCCCCACAGTCCTTGCTCCTCACCGGACACAGCAATGAACAGCACGTCTGTCTGTAGCTTCATTTCTTTGAGTTTTTGTGCCAAATGCAGCAATGCCGCCGTGCCGCTGGCATTGTCATCGGCTCCATTGTGCACTTCCTCCACACCACGACTCATCGAAGACATGCCTCCCATGCCCAGATGATCGTAATGCGCACCAATCACCACAATATTGGCTGAAGGATTGTCCAGCATGCCTACCACATTGTAACCCGTAATTCCCTCGGCATCTCCATCTGCAGATAGTTGCGCTTCTTCGTGCGGGTTTGTGCTTTGCTTTACGAAAAATGGTTGATAAAATCCGTCCGTGCCCATGGGCACCAAGCCAATTTCTTTCATTCGGGCTTGTAGGTAATCGGCAGCCATGCGCTCACCTTCAGTACCTACTTCGCGCCCTTGCAACGAATCATTGGCTAATACTTGAATGTCTGTGGTAAGGGATTTTATGGCATCATAAGGAGCAGAAGTCTGGCAACTAATGATGAGGATCAGGACAAGAAGTGATAAAAGGTTTCGCATGCGTAAAATTGATTAGTAGTTTCGCACGTCGAAGATACTTTAACCCTATGAAACACGTACACATACTGGCCATTGCACTTGTAGTCATTGGCTGCACAAGCAAACCCGCAAAGTCAACAGAAGAAGTAGTGGATGTGCCTGACACGCTTCGCTACGAGCAGGAGATTCACCTAAAAAATGTACGTCAGCTTACATGGGGAGGCAACAATGCCGAAGCGTACTGGAGTTTTGACAGCAAATCACTCGTATTTCAATCCGATTATGATCAATGGGGTGTGGCGTGCGATCAAATATTTGTGCTCAATATGGATGAGGCTGCCAAAGGCAAGAAGCCACGGATGGTTAGCACCGGATTGGGTCGAACCACCTGTTCGTATTTCTTGCCGGGCAACCAAACGATTGTATACGGGTCCACGCATATTAGCAATGAAGCATGCCCACCTGTACCTCCGCGCGGACAAAAATATGTGTGGCCGATTTACCCTGATTTTGACATTTTCACGGCCGATCTAGAAGGGAATATCCTTGCACAATTGACCACTGAAGCTGGTTATGATGCCGAAGCGACGGTTTCGCCAAAAGGTGACAGGATTATTTTCACCTCTACGCGCAGCGGTGACCTGGAACTTTACACCATGAATCTGGACGGCACAGATGTAAAGCAAATCACCAATGAGCTGGGCTATGATGGAGGTGCCTTTTTCTCTCCCGATGGATCGAAAATCGTGTGGCGGGCATCCAGACCACAGACACCCGAGGCACAAAAAGAATACACCGATCTGCTGGCACAAGGACTCGTAGAACCAACAGATATGGAGCTGTACATCGCAAATGCGGATGGTTCGGATGCCAAGAAAATAACAAGTTTGGGCAAAGCGAACTGGGCGCCCTTCTTTACGCCGGATGGAAAGAAGATTCTGTTTTCATCGAATCACAAATCGGAAAGAGGATTCCCATTTAACCTCTATCTCATCAACATCGACGGCACGGGCTTAGAGCAAATCACCTTCGATGACACCTTCGATTCGTTCCCTATGTTCTCACCGGACGGCAAAAAGTTGGTTTGGGCATCTAATCGCTTTAATGGCGGCAACAGAGACACGAATTTGTTTGTGGCGGATTGGGTGGAATAGGCATTTTACCTTGTTTTTCTTTCATCTTTAGACTTCAGGGGTTAGTTTTATGCTGCATCAATACCAGCTAACCTGATGAAGTTCCTATTATTCGCATTCAGTAGTTTCCTCATTTCCACGGTTTCCTTTGCGCAAGACGATTTTTGGTCAAATAGTGCACCCGTCACATCCACAACTACGGCCTCAAGTGGCTTTTCTGCCTCAGAAGCAGTGGGTCTGTATGGCATGCGAGATCCTGCGAGTCTGTCACCTGATGGTGCAAATGGCTCTATAAACGATCAAATGACTAATTGGGAGATACTTTGGCAACAGGGAGAAGCAGAGCTGAGAAAATATGTGGAAAATCAAGTAAAGAATTTAGTCAGAAATGAAATCAGGAAGGCGGTGGGTCGTGAGGCAGGCAAAGCATTGGGCAATCAACTTGGAGGCACAGCTGGCAACCTAGCCGGAGATATATTATTCGGGAATCCGGAAAAACAAGCCGCTGAGGCTGAACGACAAGCCCAGTTGGAAGCTGAGCGGGTGGCTCGGCGGCAACAAGAAATCATGCACGAATATCAGGCGGAATTCAGATCACTGCTAGTGGATAACAATCTGAGCGTGGTGCCGCTCGTCCCGCAGACGCTCGTCTTTATGGTAAACCTAGAAGAAGGCAATGCCATATCCTTTTCACTCTTTAACCTACAGCCCAACAGCTACGGTGAATTGCCCTATAAAATTGATTTGGTAAAAGACTATCAAAAGAAGACCGGCAAAACCCAGAACTATCTCTACGGTCCGTATAAAACTGTGGAACACGCCCGAGAAGAAATCAAGAAGATTGCCTTTATGGCCTTTTTGGGGTTTTATGAAGTAAAGGAAGACGTGGTGTACACGTTTGGCAAGAGTCAAAGCGCTCAGCCAACTTCTACTCCCTCAGCATCTGATGACAGCTTTTGGGGAACCACAAAAAAATCCGGTAATTAAATTATTCACATCCTAACAAACCAATTTATGAAGAAAGTACTACTCTCAGTCGTCCTAGCCATGCTTACATTAGCAGTCTCGGCACAATCTACAGAAGTGCAGGCCAGGGCAGCATTTCTCAAAGCTCAAGAACTCTATGGCAATGGTGATTTTGCTGGCGCCATTGAAAGACTCGAGAATGCAAAGAGCTTGTTGGGGTCATCGAATCCCCGCATCGATCACCTGCTGGCCAATAGCCATTGGGAAGAGGGCGATTTAGTTGGGGCAAAGAGTGCTCTTACATCTTACTTCAAAAATGCAAAAGAGAGCGACCCCAACTATAACACCATGCTGCTACTATTAGCCGATGTAGATGGAGCCATTGCCAGTGGAGCGAAGAAAGCTGAAGCACGGGCTAGTGGCAAACAGATCGTGTACAACCTTGATGAAGGGACTTCTTTCAAAGTAGTCACTGAAATGAAAAATCGTGAGGGACAGCTGGATTACACGATTCGGATGGAAAACAACTACAAAGTGCTGTCTGTCGGCAATCAATATGCCATTAAAAACACCTTTGAAGACGTTAGTCTGACCCCTAATGGTGATAGCATGATGAAGGGCATGCTGGACAATATCGGCGAGTACATGGGGCTCTTTGTGGGCAAATCCTATGACTTCACCTTGAGTCCTTTGGGACAAATTACCGTCTCGTCAAATAGTGCGGCCATGCGCGATCAGATCGGTTTGGAAATAGACGGGCTCAAAATGATGAAGATGTACAAGAAGTCATTTAAAACCACCCGTCTTGATTGGGAGTTCAACCCTCAGTATTTGGCAGCCACATTAAACTACACGTTCATTCAATTACCAGAGGTATTGGAGCAGGGCACGGTTTGGGAAATGTCAGTGGTACTCCCCAACCCCAAAATGGAAGGTACAAAAATGGTTATTAAGATGGCTCCTGCTATAATGCTGATCACGGCAGAAGAAGTGGGAGAAACGACGGTAAGTGTGAGCATGAAATACAAAGATGAACCGGTTATTGATATGCACTATCTCAAAGGTCAAATGACCATCGAAAAGGCCACAGGATTACCTATAGAGGGAACGATCAACAGAAGATCGCCTGCTGCAAATTCAGAAATGACCTCCACTTTTACACGCAAGTAGGCATGCGAGCAACAACACGTCTATACATACTTTGTCTGGCAGTATGCTTATCACTCAACCTGCTGGGACAATCCAAGGAGGTGCAAGCTCGAGCCAACTTTTTGAAAGCTGAGGAATTGTATGGGAATGGGGCGTTCCAAGAATCAATTGAGCGGTTGCGCACGGTGAAAGAGCTCCTTGGACAGACGAATCCACGCGTGGAGTATTTGCTTGCTCACTGTCACTTTCAGAATCAAGACGTGGCAGAAACAGATGCAGCTATCAAAGCCTATTTCGCAGTAGCAAGGGAAAGCGATGCGAACTATACGGCTATGCTCATGCTTATAGAAAACCTTCGGGAGAATAAGACTGCTTGGGAAAAGGCAGCCCTGAGGGTGGAGCAGGAAGATGCTGATTGGGCACAAGCCAAAAGCACGAACACGACACTGGCGTATGACGCCTTTTTGAGGAAATATCCTAAGACGCAGTATTTGAAAGATGCTGAGCTCCGTATGGCAGAGCTTCCACCATTACCTTTTACTGATCCACGAGACGGCACAGTGTACACTACCATTTGGTTTGAAGGAAAGCTGTGGATGGCCGAAAATATGCGACTGCAAACTGAAAAAAGTTCTTGCCATAAAGAATGCGAGACTTACGGCTTTCAATATATCTACGATGAAGCGAAGGCCGTTTGTCCCGATGGTTGGCGACTCCCTACGGTGAACGAGCTGACCCTCTACCACATGGAATTAGGACTGCCAAGGGCTGGCTGGAACCAGAGGGGAAAGATCGGTCAAGTGTATTTTGAGAAGGGAGCATATTACTGGGCCGCCGACAAAAAGCGGGTTGGTGGGGGAAGTGGATTTTTTCCAATGGATATTGGCTATACACGGGCTGAACAGAACTTGCGGTATTCCTGCCGATGTATTAAAGATTGATGATCCAATTCATCAAAAATTTTCAATCTATGAAGTCAATTATTCTGTCTGCTTTGTTTGTACTACTTGTATTGGCTTGTTATTCCCAACCCGCCGATATCCAAGCCAAGTCGGCCTTTCTTGCAGCGCAAGATGCCTACGGCAATGGTGACTATCATACAGCCATCGAAAAACTGGAGCATGTGAAAAAGCTGCTCGGCTCCACCAATCCGCGAGTAGAACACTTGCTGGCCAATGCGTATTTTGAAAATGGTGAATTTGACAAATCGCAAGCCTCGCTCAATACCTATTTCGAACTAGCGGCTGACTCAGATGTGAATTACCTGCAAATGGTTCGGATGGTGGAGGAAATACCCCAAAGGAAGGCGGAAAGGGAAAAAGAAGTCGATTTGGCAGCCAGAGATTATGCTGCTTGGTCTGTCGCTCGCCAAACTCATACAAGCGAAAGCTATGAGGGTTATCTGAAGGAATTTCCGGAAGGGAAATACAATAAAGAGGCTAAAAGTCGCACTAAACTACTGCCGCCTACTCCACTAATGGACGAACGAGATGGCGAAACCTACAAGACCGTTCGCATTGGTGATCAGGTTTGGATGGCTGAAAATCTCAAATACCACCACCCCCAATCCATTTGTGCGGAACAAGATGGACTGAATTGCGATACGCTGGGACGGCTCTATCCACTTACCTCAATATCAGAAATTTGTCCACAAGGATGGCGCGTACCATTGCGTGATGATTATGAATCCCTTATAAACACGCTATTCGGCCATCAAACACCCATGGACGGCTCGGATATTTATGGGATACGATCCTACAATATAGGAATCAAAGAACTTAAAAGATTGAGAAGCACCAGTTGGAATGGTACAAACGAATTTGCATTTGATTTACGGAAGGTCAACGCTTCAGTTCAGGGCTCCAGTAGAACATTCCCTGGCTCCTATCTATGGACAAAAACAGGCACTGTCACTTTCGTTAACGTGATTATATTCGACGAACAACAAAACCCTTCCCTTCTAATGGCTTGCCGCTGCATCAAAGAGTAAACTTCACTACCTTAGTAGCAAGTCAACACATGCAATTTTAACCGCCATTGCTGTTTTATTCGCCAGTTTCGCAACGGCCCAAGAATCTCTCGAATCGCAAATACCACGCTCAAGCGCAGCGAACTGGTGTAGTCCATGTCGTTGCGGTCGCTGCTTATCCCCAATTACTTCGCTGATATCAAGGCGCTGACCGCCCAGCAGGCGTACAATTTTCGGGTAGAAAATACAGGGGACAAATTTGGTATCGCACCGGAACGTGTATGCAGCACTCCATGACGCCAACAAGTACGAGGGGTATGAAAGGATAAAGTAGGCAATCGGCCACCTGTATGACAAGTTTTTATTTGAGATTAGTAATCACAACTTCCAATGGGCGCTCCTGCGGGCGTCTGCACGGGTGGAGCTGACTTCACATCAGAGGGACTATCGAAAAACAGCCGAATCTTCTCTGAGATATAGAAGTAAAAGGCCGTTTCTTCCTGTCCATTTTCCTTAATGCTTGTTCGGATGTTTTTCAGTCGCTGATAGCACGTGGCACGCACGAATTCATAGGCACGTGCATTATTGGCCAATTGAATCAACTGATTCACATAACTCGATTGGATGATGCGCCGAATTTCAATGTCTTCTTTTGGTTTGCTATTCCACACCTCTTTATGAATCTTATCTAACACGGTGCTGAACCCGAGCTGCTTGGCTGATTCCATTTTGAGCACTTCCAGTCTATTTGCTCGATCGGCATTGAACAAAAGAGACAAAGACAGATTGATGGAGGTTTCAGCAGCGGCCAGCGGATCAAACGCCACGCCTGTTTTGGATGGGAATGTCTCTCGCGATCGAGGGTATCCATACGCACGGGGAGGGATTTTGGCCAAAAGCGCATCGGGAATCTCCAGTGCACTTGGATCCAACGTTTTCAAAATAGCATCTAGAGCCATCAGTTGATCACTGGCGGGAATCAAGTTGCGCACGGGCTGTCCATCGCCACGCAGGGCATACGTGTATTCCAAACCCCCCACCACTTTGGCGGCAGCCTCCACTTGATAGCGGTGAAATAAATACATGGGCACAAAAGCCTCCTCAATCGTGCTCATGGGCATACCTTCACGAATAGCCTTTTCGGAGAAATTCGTAATGACTTTATTTCGGATCTCCATCATTCGGGTCAATTCATCAGCTGCCGACGCGCCATTGTCCCACAAATGCGCCGTGGCATGGGCACCACTTGCCGGACGTGCATCCTGATCTGTGATGTAAGACAATCCTGAGGCAAAGGCATCATTCAATATCCGATTCAACTTTTCGGCATTTTCTCCTTCCGGAAAATCGGCATAACCGTACGTGATGGCCACTTTGTCCCAGGCACCAATTTTCTGATCGTAAGCATCACTCAGGTCAATATTTCCATCTGCATCCAGTTTCACGAGCGGATGCGGATAATCCATGACGGATGAACGATCCACTGTGCTTGCGGAATAATTGTGCGCCAACCCTAAGGTGTGACCCACTTCATGCGCCGAAAGCTGACGCAATCTTGCCAATGCCATTTCGGTCATTTCTTTGGGCACTTCCATGCCATTTTCATACGGTTGCAACAAACCTTCGGCAATGAGAAAATCTTGTCGCACACGCAACGAACCCAAACTCACATGTCCTTTGAGCATTTCACCCGTGCGCGGATCGGTGATGCCAGATCCGTATGACCACCCGCGTGTGGAACGGTGCACCCATTGGATCACATTGTAGCGCACGTCCAGCGGATGGGCATCTTCGGGAAGTACTTTTACTTGAAAGGCGTTGATGAATCCTGCTGCCTCAAATGCTTGATTCCACCATTGCGCCCCTTCTATCAAAGCCGACCTGATTGGTTCGGGTGCACCCCTGTCCACATAATAGACGATGGGCTCTACTGCTTCGCTCATGGCCGCAGTGGGGTCTTTTTTCTCCAATCGATGGCGTACGATGAAGCGCTTGACCAATGGTTCTTCGATTGGCGTGGCGTAATCTTGATACGACATGTAGAAAAATCCCGAACGCGGATCGAACACCCGTGGCTCATATGCATTGTCCGGCAACTCGATGAAGGAGTGGTGTGTGCGCACGGTCACCGCATCCGGTGAAGGCGTGACCGAACGGATATTGTAGCCCTTTGCTTCACCTGAAAATGTAAGCAATGCCTCAAACTCTGCATTTTTAGGGAAATTCAGCAACACGTCTGGATATATGACCGAACGAGATTTGTCCAATGAGTAATTGCCCTCAATGTCGGATCGCAAATTGGCCGCCTGTGCATAGTCGCCTTGATTTCCCTGACGCAGGATAGCAGCCACATCGTGCGAATCGCGCAAGAGAAAATCCGTGATGTCAATTAAATAGCGACTCTTTTCTGCCATCACTATTTCAAAACCCCCAATGGCGGATTGGGCAAATGCTTCTTTGAGGGATTTCACCTCATCCCGATTGTCACTAACAGCCCGATAGTCGTAGTTGGGCTGCACGAGGAGGATTTTTGGCCCATATTTTTCGAATTTCACCACCCGTTCTCGTCCGAGTTGTCCCCTGTCAAGACCTATGTCATTGGACCCGATACCTGCCGCAAGACTATTGACATACAGGAATTCTTTGTTGAGTTCGTTTACTTCCAAGAAAACCCTACCCGCACCTTCATCATAATAGAAGGGCATGAATCCGGGATAGGAAGTCATTTCGGCGGTGAATTCGTTGATGGATTGAGCTTGGGTAAATGGAGTTACAAGCAGCAGGCAAAGTGCAATCCAGTTTTTGAGATGAGATGTATTCATGATCAGACAAGTAATTCGTTTAGTTTGCTTTTCCAGCGTGGGAAGCTATCAATAAAATTGGAACCGATGTGCTTGTGATTGATCACATTAAACACCAAATCGGCATCTATGTGATTTTCTCTGTAGGCATTTTTGTAGCTTGTTCGCCCTTTGGCTCGCACGGAGTTTATCGCGTTTTCGATGCGCTTGTATTGTATGGATACCGAATCTTGATCTTTGTCGATACTCCAAATGTACGTGGCGTTTGAGTTGAGCAATTCCCATACAAAATGATTGCATTCCTCACCTTCTACAAAAAACAGAAACCCAAAATCAGGACTCAATGTAAAGCGAAGTTTGTGATCTACACTTTGCTTTTTTCCGGCCAGATAGACCAATTGGCTTCTGTTGCGAATTTTTTCATTATCTGCCAGAAGAGAAAGTATGTCGTTCTCCGATTGGACAAACACATTTCCTTGAGGGTCTTCATCGAAGGAGGAAAACACATCATCTGCCGAAAACAATGATTTGTCAGGAAAGGAAATGTTCGGTTCAGACGTGAGTGCCAATGTGCGCTGGTATTTAATGCCATCAATCAATTCCTGATTGATTTGGTCAACCTGCGGTGATGAGGCTTTAATTGAGATTTCGTTTGATGCATTGGAGTTGATAATCACCGTCACTTTGATGCGCTTTACTCCTAGTTTCTTTGCAAACCAAGGCTTAATAGCATCGAATTCGGGTAGAATTGCATCGTTCAGAATTTTGATATCCACACGCTTTCCGAGCGCTGGTAGTTCTTTGGTTATCAAAACATATCCCAGCTTGAGTTGACACTCATTGAACGGAACATGGAAAGTTTCCTCAACGGGAGGAATATTGAAGAATCCTTGAGATTTCGGTTGTTCAGTTTTGGTATGTACACTCGGTTCCTTGATGGATTTGGCAAACGAAAATGGGTTCGCATCGATATTTTCCAGTACTTCTAGGAGTTGGCTTTTTTGGTAGCTGATCAGGAAGGGTTCCAATTGCCCCCAATCAAATTTTTCGAATAGCACCTGAGAAACGGCCTTTTTTGGTTTTTGGGAAACAAACGTGCTAATACTTAGCGGCTTGTAATCAGTCACAGAGACACGTAAGGATTCGTTCTCCTCTGCGTAACGGAGCATGTTCACTTCCCAATAGATTTCCTGTCGATCACTAAACGTGAGATAACCACTCGGAATATTGGTCATGGCAATCGGAATCAGCAACTCGGGGTTCAGGTAGATACCCTTATTCTGGACTTTGATCAAAATGGTCCGCTGATCCATTTTTTACCACTCAAGATGCTATAACCACGCCCGTCTTCTCAATTACATCGATAAATGGATCAGTTTCCACCGTGTCATCCGGTGAATAGGGATGAAGCTCCAGTTTTAGGTAATTCCTCAGAATGTGCTTTATTTTTTCATAATCCAGTATGCGATTACCCTCGAATCCCTCTGCCCAAACGGCCAGATCCACATCACTGGAAGCGTCAGGTTGGCCATGGACATACGAACCAAAAAGCACAGCACGATGCACATGGAATCCTGTAGCATCAAGATCATTCAAGAACGAACGAACAAATTCATTTAGAGCCTTTTGAGTAAAGATTCGCGAAGGCTTTTGACTCTTTCGAATTGTCGCTGCATGTATTCGGTCGTACATATTTGATGAAGTTTCGTTTTGTAATCAGGATAACGCGTGCTGATATTCCAACTGTTCATGGCTCCTAACAAATCGTAGGTTTCGCCATTCAAGTCAAGCTCGGTTTCGGAAAATAGAAATTGCAAGTCATGTGTGCGAGGAGGACTGTCACCAACGTTCGCCTTGATCCAGTGTGCTTTTAACAGCTTTTCAATGGCAAGATGAAACATGAATAGGGTCATTACATACTGCTTTCCCTCCAACAGATATTCTGCTGTATTCCAGTTTTCGGTGGAGGAATCAACCCAATGCCTTATGTGCTTTTCTTTGGTCACGCAGGATAAAATTAACCAATCTCCAGCCCTTTTGCATACGAGTAGCCAATTTCGAAGATTTCATCGGCGTGCTTGGTGTCTAGTATGTCATGATTCACTAGTGCAGGTGGCTCTATGTACACATCGCACACCTGCCGGATTTCGGCACGATCGGCATTCACGCCCAATTCAAACACACGTGAGGCCATTTGGATAATCCCGTCTATTTCTTTCAGTTCCTGCACCGGACTGATGCTCACCCCAATCACTTTTTTGCACCGACGCTTGAGTGGTTTTACAGGCAGATTATCAAACAGACCGCCATCACAATAGACCGTACCGTTCATGTGTACCGGACTATACAGCACCGGAATGGCCGCCGAAGCTTGCACCGTGAGCGCAAGTGGTCCTTTGCTCAAGTATTCCACTTTTCCCTTAAGCACATCCGAAACGGTAATCACAAGTGGAATTTTCAAATCTTCGATACGCTCCACGCCCAGTTCCTTTTCCAATGTCTTGCGCATTTTTTCCAAACTCAACAGTCCGCCATGCTTGGGCAATTGAAATTGAGAAAAATCGGTAAAACCGTATTTTTTGATGAATCTGAAGGCCTGTTCCGGTGTTTTGCCAGCCGCAATCAACGCACCGGCGATGGCGCCAGCACTCACTCCTGAAATCAAATCAGGTTCAATTCCTTTTTCTTTCAACGCCTGCAACACGCCCAAGTGCGCATAGCCACGTGTGCCTCCACCGCCCAAGGCCACACCTACGTTATATTTTTTTTTCTTCAATCCGAACATACCGCCCAAAGGTAATACGAGCAAACAGTAACTATCTTTAGCTGGTGATCTGGACAATACTTTTGATTGTAGTGGTGGCGTATGTGGCCATAAACCTGATGGTGTATTACGCGCAGGAGAAATTTCTTTTCAAACCGGAAAAACTGCCGTCGGATTTTGAATTTAAATACCCAAACCAAAAAGCCACGGAATATAATCTAGAGCTGGATGCAGGGGTGAATATCAGTGCCGTGCATTTCAGCGTGGACAATCCAAAAGGCGTGGTGATGTACCTCAAGGGCAATTCGCGCTCGATCAAAGGGTGGGGAAAGTTTGCCATTGATTTTACCAGACTGCATTATGACGTGGTGATGGTGGATTACCGCGGATTCGGCAAAAGCACCGGCCGCAGAACCGAGCGCGCCATCAAAGACGATTTGCAAAAAGTCTATAACCGCATCAAAAGCCGGGTGGATCAAAAATACATCGTGATTTATGGCCGATCTATGGGGTCGGGGTTTGCCACTAAACTGGCCAGCACCAACAATCCGCGCATGCTCATTTTGGAATCGCCGTATTACAGCATGATGCGCATAGCCAAGCGGTACATTCCCTTTATGCCCATATCCATCGCTATGCGTTTTCCCATCCGAACCTATAAGTGGATTCAGTATGTGAATTGCCCGATCAAAATCATCCACGGCACGAGTGACCGATTGGTTCCTTTCAGTAATGCCATCGAGTTGGTGAAAATTAGGCAGAAATACGCACGGCTCTACCCGATAGTAGGCGCAGGGCACAACGATCTGCACACCTTTGAGGATTATCACCGCATGATGGAAGAGATACTGACAGCCGGAGAGTGGAAGCCCATAGATCCCGAGCAAACGAGTTTGAATTTTAAGCGAAAGAAAAACGCATGAGTTGGATAAAGTTGATCGTCATCCTCATTGTAGTCATATATGTGCTGGTGGGGCTATTTCTGTTTCTCTTTCAGGAAAAAATGATCTTTCAGCCTGAGCCGCTGGAGCCGGATTTTGCCTATGAGTTTGAATCGGAATTTGACGAACTCAATCTGGAAATGGAAGATGGAGCCGTATTGAATGCACTTCATTTCAAAACGGATAAGCCAAAGGGAATCATTGTGTATTATCATGGCAATGCGGGCAATCTGGCCAGATGGGGCGATGTGGTGCAGCCATTCACGAAGTATGGCTATGAAGTACTGATTGTGGATTACCGCGGTTACGGCAAAAGCACGGGCGATCGATCCAAGCAAGCCATGCTGAAAGATGCCGAACTGGTCTATGGATATGCAGCGAATGTGTGGCCTCAAGAACAGATCATGGTCTACGGCCGATCATTGGGCTCATCATTCGCGTGTCATGTGGCAGCCAATTTTCAACCCGCTCAATTGATTCTGGAATCGCCGTTTTACAGTGTGGCGGATGTGGCGCGAGAGCTTACGTGGATGTATCCGACCAGCGGCATTCTCCGATTCAATTTTCATAATGGAAAAATCGCAAGGAGAATCAATCCACCGGTGACCATCCTGCACGGATCGGAAGACCGCATTGTGCCGCTCACATCAGGTCAAAAGCTACACAAGGCAATGAAAAATGCTGAAATGCACGTAATCGAAGGTGCATCGCACAATGACTTAGCAGCATTCATATCGTATTGGGATGCAATGGACAAGCAGTTGCGATGAGCGAATCTTTGTATTTCATAGCTGTCGTGCCACCGGCAGACATTCAAGAGGGGATCACTCAACTCAAAGAGGAGGTTGTAGAAAAATTTGGCAGCAAGCACGCGCTGAATGCGCCCGCACACATCACCATGCACATGCCTTTCAAATGGAAGGACAAGCGATTCAATGAATTGGCAGTAATGATGCGACAATTGAATGAAGATTTCACGCCATTTACGGTTGAATTAAAAGACTTTGGTTTCTTCGACCCGCGGGTGGTGTATGTAGATGTGGTGGCCAATGAACAACTTTCATTTTTGCAAAAAAGAGTGCAGTCGGCAGCCAAAACACAACTCAAGCTGACCAATGCCAATTACAAGGATCAGGTCTTTCATCCACATATGACTATTGCTTTTCGGGACTTGAAGAAAGCCGCATTTTTTGAGGCAAAGGCGTATTATATGGAGCAGACATTCTCCGCGCACTTTCAAGTGGAGTGTGTGGACTTGCTGCGGCATGATGGGAAGGTGTGGCGGGAGCTAAACTACCAAAGTAAGAATTCTCCAACGGCATCCCGATAAATATAAGTC
>CAZPST010000017.1:0-18484 GCA_964589185.1 uncultured Roseivirgaceae bacterium
AAGATGCGCAAGTAGCCGTCATGGTCGCGCTTGGCACCATCTCCCGTGAAGTACAACCCCGGATAGGTGGCAAAATACGTTTGTCTGCATCGCTCATGATCGCCATAGGTGGTGCGGAGCATGCCCGGCCAAGGGAATTTGATGCACAAGTTGCCCTCCACGTTGTTGCCCGTCAGTTCCTTGCCTTCTGCATCCACAATCACGGGCTGCACACCCGGTAGCGGAAACGACGCATGCGCAGGCTTGTTCGGGATGATCCCCGCCAAGGCTGACACCATGATGCCGCCCGTCTCCGTCTGCCACCACGTATCCACCAGCGGACATTTACCCTTGCCTATATGGCTGTGATACCAGTGCCATGCCTCCTCATTGATCGGCTCGCCTACCGAACCAATCACCTTCAGCGACTGCAACGAATACGGCTCCACCGGCTCCAACCCAAACGCCTGCAATGCCCGAATGGCCGTGGGTGCCGTGTAGAATTGATTCACCTGATATTTATCGATGATCTCCCAAAACCGCCCCGGATGCGGATGAGTGGGCACGCCCTCATACATCAGCGTGGTGGCACCCGCCAGCAGCGGCCCATACACGATGTACGAATGCCCCGTGATCCAGCCGACATCCGCCGTACACCAGTACACATCGCATTGGGTATATTGAAATACATTGATGAACGTGTAATATGCATACACCATATAGCCGCCCGTAGTGTGCACCACGCCCTTAGGTTTGCCCGTGGAGCCGGAGGTGTACAGGATGAAGAGCATATCTTCGGCATCCATTTCTTCGGCCTTGTGCTCAGTAGCTTGCCCCTCGACGGCCTCATGCCACCATACATCACGCCCGGGATGCATCATCACGGGTTCGTCCGTGCGCCGATACACAATCACATTTTCTACGGTAGTCGTCTGCTCCAGCGCCTCATCCACCACGGCCTTCACGGGGATCGACTTGCCACCACGGAAGTTGCCATCTGACGTGAGCACCATTTTCGCCTGGCAATCATTGATGCGATCGGCCAGCGACTGGGCAGAGAAGCCCGCAAACACCACCGAATGCACAGCACCTATCCGTGCACAGGCCAGCATCGCCACGGCTGCCTCAGGCACCATGGGCATGTAGATGATCACCCGGTCTCCTTTGCGCACGCCTTTGGCCAGCATGGCATTGGCAAACTGACACGTGAGGTGGTACAAATCACGGTACGTGAGGGTGCGATTGGGCTCATCCGGATCATTGGGCTCCCAGATGATGGCCGCATCATCACCGCGCGTGTAGAGGTGCCGGTCCAGTATATTCTCGGTGATATTGAGCTTGCCGTCCCGAAACCACGTGACGTCCGGGCCGGTGAAGTTCCAGTCCAGCACCTTGCTCCATGGCCGTTTCCAGTGAAACGACTCAGCGATGCGCGCCCAAAATTCCTCGGGCTGCAGGACGCTTTTTTGGTATTCATGAATGTATCCGGAGAGGGTCTGAATCTTATGGCTCATATCATTGTGCTTTTGTGCCAAGATAACAAACCTGAGGGAGAGGAACGAAAGCGGAAGTGTGGAGCGGTACGGATGGGATGTTTAGCAGCCGCCTACTCGCTCTCATCCCGCTATCGCGGAAATTCGATCGAGGCTAGTTTGGAGTTGTACGGGAATTTGGTAGTTTAGGGGCGGAAGACAGGCCGCACGAAAGAGTAGTATCTTAATTTTTAAGCGATACCATAATGAAAGAAGAATCATACGAAATGAGAGACAAGATTTTTAGATTAATAGAATTGGCTGAAAAGGCTTTGTTAATAATACTGGTTACTGGTGCGATAACTCTCTACATAAACTCAGATGGGAGCAAGTTTCTTTTACTCATAGGTTTGGCAGGCATTGCACTTGCATGGCTAGGTTTAGCATTCAAGCCTATTGAAATCTTTACATCCCAACAAGACGCAGACGAATATGGAAAAAGGGGATTTATAGATTTACTCGGGCATATACTAGTGCCGAAAGTACTTTGGATAGGTTCGGCCGTTTCAGCATTTGGTCTGTTTTCGTATGTGGCAGACTTTGGAAATGATGGATATGTACATGGCCTTACAAATGGGGGCTTATCCATATGTATTAGCCTCTTTGTTCTTTTGGCAATTTTCCTAATGGGCGTAAAGAAGTTAAACAAATTGATCCCAATTCTCTATCGCGCCATCCCAACATTGCTGCTAGATGTCTTTATCATATTCGGTTAGGGCTCTTCATCCAACCGTCGCTATAATGCCCACTTCAAAACAACTTACTTTGGACACCAATTTCAGCAACTGGATGTTGTTCAATTTTCCAGTCTGGGTAGTGGCAGGATTATTCTCCATCTCCTCTTTCTACGATTTCATAGTGATTCTTCCTTTTGTGTTAATCATCAATTGGATTTCGTGGCTCTTTCTTTGTCGCTTTCGATCCCTCAAATATGATGAAAGAGGTGTCATTGTAGTTGATAAAATTATTCACTATCAGCACATAAAAAGTGTGAATAAAACAGGTTGGAGCCTTGCTAGGTACGGAAGACAAGGGATATATCGACTACATTATTGCCTGTCTACAACCGATGAACACATTTTATTTATTCCTGAAGAGAAGGAGCTACGTGAATTTCTTAAAACAGCTCTGGAAGCGAATCCAGAGATACAATTTAAAATCAAAAATTAGATTGCTCTTCGGAATGTGCATTTCCGCAGCACATCGTTGGTATTGTGAACCGATACAGCGCGAACCCACCCCTAACCCCTCCCAGGAGGGGAATCGTTACGTTTTCAATTGAGGGTTTTCATTCTCGCTAGCACTCGTTTCCAAAACGCGCTCGGTTATCAAGATCCTTGTCATGGTTCAGGTCCTCACAAACCATTCTCTATTTACCCAATCCTTCAGTTTGGTGAAGACATGAACTAGGGCAATGGGACGTAGCTTCCACTTCAGGCTGCTAGGACAAAGTGACTCTACTATACCAACGCGTGATCCCTGTCAGACTTAGCTCCAAATATTCCTTGACCCCTACCTCCTTCTGCCACCAACAACCTCTTCTTCCGCTACATAGGTAAGCAGCCTTGCGATGACCAATAACGATAAATCCCCACCAACCACAGCATGATTTAAAAGTTAGACACGTATCTTTCCGTCTCAATCACGTGTACATGAAATCTGAAGTACACGTTGTTAGAGGATTACGATACGTATGTTAGTGTACGAACAACAGCACAAGAAAAGTTAAACTATGGCAGTAAAATACAAAGTTGTAAGCAAACGCCCGGCTGGAATAGCCGGAGAGCGAGCACCGAAATACTATCCGGTCATAACGGATAGGAAGACAATGGACGAACGGGAATTCAGTGAGCTCATAGCCAAACGAGCGGGTGTGCATATGGGGACTGTGCTGTCTGTGGCGGAAGCGCTGTTCCAAACTGTTCCAGAATTGCTCATGTCTGGGTATAACGTGAAATTTAATGACTTTGGCACCTTTAGTCTCCATGCATCCGCTTTGGGTAAGGATACAAGGGAGGAAGTAAGTGCAAACGACATCAGCAAAGTAAAAATGTCCTTTCTTCCAAGTAAAATGATCAAGAAAAGGATAGCTAAGACCCAATTTAAAAAGGGGAGTTGAACCAAAGCTCATTCCATATGTCTCTGCCTCGGCCCGTCCGAATGGCATGGGCAGAGAACCTTTTACTTTTGAATATTTCCAAAACCCATTATCTTATATCCCTTCGAAACTTTCATATATATGAATCGGCTCATCCTTCCCATCCTAATATCATCTCTTGTGGGATGCAATCCACCTGCAAAAGATAATTCCACTGAGAATTCAGAAATGCCAAAGCAGGTTCTGGAAGAAACCTCTGCAGCAGTCGACTCTCTAGACCAGATGACTAGTGAACTCGAATTCTACCAATATTTAGACTCCATCGAGAACCTTTCTTCGCTATTTGAAAAAGTCAGTAACAATGTCTCTTCAACAAAAACCGAAGAAGAATTTTATGCTGACGGTTGTGTTCGCGGCATACCAAAAGCTTCAATCAAAGAAGAGAGATTGTCGTATCATCAATTCGTCTTAAATGACAAGCTCTCGATCGGAGAAGAACTGGTAGTATTCAACAACTCTGATAGTCTTTATTTGATAAACAAGGGTTGCGAATATTATTGGATTGAATACTTCTATTCCATGTCTTCAGACCCAGAATCATCATTATCAGACTCCCTCTTAAAAGCCCTTCAAAATATCTCTCAATCTGACGATGCAAGTCCAATAGGACATGAGGAATGGACAGCATTTATTCAGAATGAAATTGAAAACGGACGACCAATAGAATTGAACAAAGATTACGTTTTAGACGAATCTATAATCGGTCATGATTTCAGAATTTCAAAGTTCCAAAAGATGAACTCGACCAGACTATTTCTACGGTTTGATTACGCAATCGGACCGCTATAATTTATCCCAAGCCTAACATGTCACGTTCTTCATCTGGAATAATCGCTTTTCACAACGTCCACACTACCCTCCAAACTATTCAGTCTACGAATTAATTTGAATATATTGGCCTTTTAAACGCTTAGTATGTCGAATGTAGGAATGATCATAGAGGAACGCGCTCGAAGCATTGGAAACTTCATGGTAGGGAGGCTTCTGCCTTTCAGCCAAAAACGCGCTGTGGGTCCGTTAGTTTTCATTGACCATATGGGCCCTGTCAGGATGAATGATCACCAAAACATGGATGTCCTTCCCCATCCACATATTGGCCTTTCCACACTTACGTATTTGTTTGAAGGTGCCATCATGCATCGCGACAGTATCGGATCGGTAGTGGAAATTCTACCCGGCGCTGTAAACTGGATGACTGCCGGAAAGGGTGTGGTTCATTCGGAACGCACGCCTGAGCGATTGCGTCATTCTGAAAAAAGCCTCCATGGACTTCAGATTTGGGTCGCACTCCCCACGCATTTGGAAGATTGTGAGCCAAGTTTCACCCACATTCCTGCGGCTGATATTCCGGAATGGGAAGTAGATGGATTGAAAATGAAATTGATCGCGGGTGAAGCTTTTGGAAGAAAGTCTGCCGTACCTGTGTATAGTCCCCTCTATTTTATCGAAATAAAAAGCACAACAGCCACCCACGTGAATATTGGAGACGATCTATATGGTGAAAGTGCCTTGTATATCCTGGAGGGCAGCATCAAAGAGGGTGACGAAACCTACGGTCCCAAGCAAATATTGATAGCGAAGGACAGTCGGTTGTGCTCGTTCGAAATTGCGGAAAACTCCACGGTGTATATTTTCGGTGGGGATGCCTTTCCTGAAGAACGCTTCATTTACTGGAATTTTGTCTCATCCAGCAAGGATGTATTGGAAAAAGCCAAGCAAGATTGGCAAGATCAAACTTTTCCGAAAATTGAGGGAGAAACGTCGTTTGTCCCACTTCCCTAACCGAATGTAGAATCTGAGAAGTTCGAGACATCTCTCACCACCACTAAAATCACTTTATCTTCATCAAATGAAGTTGCTCGAAAAGCTTACACCAAAAGGGGTGTTTTTACTTGATGGTATCGGCGCACTGCTTTCATGCTTTTTGCTCATCATTCTGGTAAGATTTGAAAGCATATTTGGAATGCCAAGTCATGCGCTCTATGCTCTGGCTCTTTTTCCATTAGCCTTTTTGGTTTACGACATCATTTGTTATTTGACGGTGAAACGGAGATCTGCCTTGTTAATCAAGATCATTGCCATTTCGAATTTTGTCTATTGCGGCATCTCGCTGGTGTTTGTCATTGATCACTTAGACAGCCTAACAGCAATCGGCCTTACGTATTTTATCCTAGAGATGATCGTAATATTCGTTCTTGCACTGGCGGAACTGGAGTATGCCGGATATACAACCCAGAATAACTGATCTGTCCCAATCCATGGTCTGAAGCTTCAGCTTCATCGGTACAAGACGCTGAGAATTCCTTTCTCATACATTTTGTCATTTCGGGACTGACTATTTTTGGTTAGACCCTCATTATCTTGTAACCTGAGTTCGATTTTGGAATAAAATGGAAAGCACCAAAAATCCCCTCCATGGAGGGGTTGGGGTGGGTTTTTAAAACACAGTTTTCCATTTTATTCATCCAAATTTTATTCAAAAATGACTGTATTCCATGACCCTCCAGAGAGGAGACTAGTTGAGTCATTTTTGAATAAAATAGGTAGTTCTAAAGTCGAACTCAGGTTTGTAACAAGATTACATAGGACACACCCATGGACATTTTTGAAACAGGAAACGTAAAAACCATCACAAAAGGAACTGTTCTTTTGCGACAGGGTAGTATTTGCAAATTTGGCTGCAAGGTGATCAAGGGATGTTTAAAAAGCTATGTCATAGATCAATCAGGCAAAGAACACATCATGCAATTTGCCCCGGAGGGGTGGCTAATTACAGAGATGAATAGTTTGATCAATCAGGTGCCATCCAATGTAACCATAGAAGCCATCGAAGACAGTGAGGTACTGTGGATTCAGGGCAAGACGGCTGATATATGGGAACATGCTCCGCGAGAGGATCTGAAGGAACAAATAGAACTACTCACTCGAAATATCATAGCCGCCAACAAGCGCACTCGGATGTTGCTCAGCTCCACCAGTGAAGAGCGCTACCTAGACTTTATAGAAACTTACCCCACCTTGACCCAGCGCCTGCCACTCAAACTCATAGCTGCCTACATCGGCATCACCCCCGAATACCTAAGCGAAATCCGTCGAAAAGTCGCCGGCAAATGAATTTCTTAAACTACCTTAAGAAATAACACAAACCCTATCTACACCTTTGGTTCATTATTTAATGAAACAAAAAAGGGTATGACATCCAAAACAAAAAAGGGTATCGTTTGGGTACTTGCAGGACTACTGGCCTTTGCCTTTTTAGGTGCTGGCATCACCAAACTGATTGGTGTAGAGATGCAAATGCAAAATTTAGAAAGTTGGGGTTATCCGCTCTGGATGCGCTTCCCGATTGGATTGAGTGAAGTCGCATTTGCAGTTGGGCTACTCATCCCCACCCTTCGAAAGTGGGTCATTTATGCCATTTTCGGATGGGCAGTAGTAGCTATCTACACGCACTTTCAGGCCACCCCACCGCAATACGATATGCTGGGCGGACCTATTGTGTTTCTCGTGCTCAATACGAGCCTATTATTGTTGACTAAGGAAAAATAAAAACATAGACAGTAAACTAAAATTACATTGATCATGACAACACAAGATGTATTGGAAATCCAAAACCTTATTGCCACCTACACGATAGCTACCGACAATAAAGACGTGGATGGCTTTATGAATTGCTGGGTAGAACCTGACGAGTTTGAAGGATACGACAGTGGTGCTTTTGGCCAAATGAAAACGTGGGATGAACTCAGGGCATTTGAAGAGCACCACGTGGGGCCTGGTGGCAATGCAAACGGAAAGAGACACCAAGTCACCAACGTCATCATAAAGCCAGTAAGCGATACCGAAGTACACGTAACACACGATATGATAGTACTGGAAGTGGATGCTATACCACTTATAGTGGCTACAGCACGCTATAACAATAGCAAAGTAGTAAAGACAAAAAAGGGGTGGAAATTTAAATGGAGAAAACTGGATGTAGACGCAGGGTTCTTCAAACTGATGGAGCAATGGCAACAACAGCAGTAATGGAATTTCTGCAAATCGTCCTTCTTCAATAGAAGGATAGCTGCTAGGAAACGGGTTCAAGTGGAAACTTGTACTCGTTTTCTTTTTAGTGCTTGATGGCAGACCTGCTTTCAACCATTAGCTCACCAAATAATCCTTGGCTTCTTCAAGGTCGTCAAACAACCGGAGGTTGCCGGAAACGAGTGTGGCATACGTCTTTAGAATCAGCTTCTTCAATCCGGATACGCCTACAAACGCGCGCCTTTTTGCTTTGTCTTTGAAGTACTTCTTGGCGTATTCTTTCATTTTGGCACTGACCACCTGATTGACATACGCACCTTCGGTGTTTACAAGTACAAGCAGTTGTCCGGGTGAATCCAAATAGGCTTGTTTGGTCTCTTCCAGTAGCTCGAGTGAGCGCTTTTCGGACTTTGATTCGGTAAGGTCAACATACAAAATTTGCTGGCCTTTGTGGGTGATGTACGATACGGGCATGGGTGAATGTTTGGGTATAAGTTAACCCGAACAGCTGAAATGAAGGCAACTATTGCGTAAAAAGTGAATGTCCATGCCGTCTGTATGCTAGCCCCGGGCGTAGTGACACGCAGTATAGCGAAGCACGGGAGTACAGCCACTAGATATCCAAGAAGTGCCGCTCCTATTTCTGATAGTCTTTCTCTCCTGCCTCTACTTTGGCGGTGAGGGTGTTTTCGCGCGGGGGTAGTGGGCAGGTGTAGTCTGCGGAATAGGCACAGTAGGGATTGTAGGCCAGATTAAAATCCAGTGTGTAGCGGTCTCCCTTGATCTCGCCAATGTCGAGGTAGCGGCCTCCACCGTAGGTAGTCTCACCGGAAGTGGCATCTGTGAAGGCGAGAAAATATCCTACGCCAAACTGCTGCTTGAGTACCACCAGTTTGTGCTCTTGGTCGTGTAGCTTGAAGTGCAGCCACGCATACTTGAGGTAGTTTGTCACTGAGCCATCGCTATTGCCGAGGCGCACGACCTGGCGTGTTTCCACAGGCTCTACTCGGGCGGTTACTTGGTAGGATCTATCTATGGGAAAATAGCTGAGTGTATCCATCGGCTTGCCGGATTTCACAAACGGGCTCTCACTGCCGGTGCGCAAGTAATCTTCCTTTTTGGCACGTTCAGCTTGCACATACTTCTCATGATCCTTGGCTTTGTCGCCCTCCATGGAATAGTAGACGAGCGCCACCACCACAAAAGCGAAAACGATTCGGACGAGTTTGTTCATAACCTGAGTTCGATTTTAGAATAAAATGGAAAACTCCAAAATCCCCTCTTTGGAGGGGTTGGGGTGGGTTATTAAAACACAGTTTTCCATTTTATTCAGCGAATTTATTCAAAAATGACTGTAGAAGATAACCCACCTCTTAATCTCCTCCCCCGCCTGCCAAAGCCTTGTGCGGCGGGCAGGCAAGAGGAGACTAGTTGTGTCATTTTTGAATAAACTAGGTATTTCATACTTCGAACTCAGGATCATCAGACTATCGGATTAATACCACAGCTCCATACTGCTGCTGAATGCCGGCAGATGAATCTTCTGTGCTGCTGAATGTCATAATGTAGGTGTATGTGCCGGGCGGCAGCATTTTGCCATTTCGGGTGCCGTCCCACTGAAAAAGCTGGTCAGTGGCTCGGTATACAGCCTCGCCCCACCTGTTGGAGATCACGATGGTGAAATTCTCCACAGCATCATTGGGAATGACTGCAAATGCATCGTTCAACCCATCGCCATTGGGCGTGAAGGCCGTAGGAGCAAATATCTGCGGCTGACAATTGTTGCGCACATCTATGCGCACGGTACGGCAGGTGAAGCCATTGTAGAGCGTGACTTCATACGTACCCGACTGGGTAGCATAAAAGATGGGGTCAGTAGACACAATGTCCGGACTGGGGATGCGCCTCCATTCGTAGGTATTAAATGCGCCGGGATTGAGTGCTACGCCCGGATCTGAGGCGTTCTTGCTGCAGAAAGTGGCCGTTTCGGGCAAGAGGATATCTGCATCTGTGATGGGCGTAAGTATGGCGTTGAATTCGGCTATGGCCGAACAAGTACCATTTGGGTTGGTAGCCGTGACGGTGTACACTCCCTCTGCCGTCACATTGACGGACTGTGCTATAGACGAAAAACCTCCGGGTCCTGTCCACGCATAGGTAACACCCGTCATGAATGAAGGAATGGCCGCCAGTTGAACCCTGCCATTGTTTGCGCAATCCGGTGTGGCCGAAATAGCTACTTCCAGGAATTCTTCCACTACTATATCAACTGCTGCCGAGGTGATTTCGCACCCTGTAGTCTGATCGCGCACGGTCACGAAGTAATTGCCGGATGTCAATGCCGTGAATTGCGCACTTTGCTGTCCGGTGTTCCACTGATAGGAGAATGGGCCTACGCCTCCGGTAATATCAGCACTCAAACTCAATTGTCCATCGCATGAATCGCCAGTGACATCCACATTCACCCCATGTGCCGGATTGATCGTTACCTCGATGATTTCTTCTCTATCGCAACGTCCCGCTTCCACAGCGAGCACAGTGTATGTGCCGGGCATATCCACCTCAACTGACACACCTGTGTTTGGCCCCACGATGCTCGGACCTGACCAAGTGTAGGTAGCCGCTCCACCCGAGCCATCTACAATAAAGATATTCCCCGATGTGCCACAGATATTCTGAATGGCATCAAAGGTGAAAGCAGGCTCAGCGTTGAGTTGGCTGATGGTCACAATTTCCTGCTCGGTACAGGCCGCTCCGCCCACTTCTTCAATGAACACGCTGTAGGTGCCCAGTGGTAAGCCTGTCACGTCTAGATTGGAAATGGGTGCTGTGCTCAGATTCACGTCGTTTCGATACTCCACGCCATTGGCATCCGTCACGATATAGTTGATATTGGCAGGAGCTGCACCTCCAAACGTGATAGTGATTACGCCTTCATCCGGACATGCATTAGGCGCACTGGCTACCGCACTGAAGGTGGGTGGATCTTCGACTACTACCGGAAGTGTGCGCACGCATCCGGTCACATTATTGGTGACTGTCATGGTGTAATTGCCGCCATCTAACCCGCCTATGGTGGGTATTGCTATCGGGCCATCTACGGTAAACGGTCCTGCGGCTGCAGCGCCACTAAGTTCGTAGGTGTAATTGCCCGACACATTAAAAGTCATATCTATGGCACCATCAATATTGCCGCATCCGGTAGTAGGAGAAGGCGTAATAGTGACATCCGGCAATGCAAGTACGGTAAGATTGAGGGTGTCTCGCCCAATACACGACGTGACCGGATCTGTGACCGCCACGATGTATTCAAAAATGCCCGGTGTAGTTGTATTGGTGACCAATGTTCGGTTGCCCCCGCTTGCTACTCCGTTGATTGTCCATTGATAAGAGGCGCCCGGATTGCCCGCATCCAGCGTAATTGGCGGATCATTTTGGCAAACGACTACATTGTCTGTGCCCACCGCTGAGGTAATGTCTACCTCAGGTCGTCCGTCTGATACAAATGAGAACACCGTGCCTGATCTACAGCCCCCCGGATCGATCATGTACACCGAGACGATAGTAGGCCCACCGACCTGTATAGTGCGTGTGGTAGCGCCCGTAGACCAAACATACGACCATCCGGCTCTATCCACCGGCCATGCAGCAAGGGTGATGGGCTGATCGCAAATGACCGTATCGAGCGGGATCTGAGGTAAGTCAGGTAGCGGTGAGATAGTGACCGTTTGGTAAATAGACGTGTCCTGGTCGCATCGGTTTGACAATAACAGGCGCACATTGTAGGTGCCCGGTTCGGCATACGCATGCAATGTGTCCTGTCCCGTGACCACTGTGCCATCACCAAAAAACCAGGTATACGTTTCAATGGAATTATCTCGTCCTGTGCCGGTGAAGCGAGACGGCTCACCATAGCAACCTAGCTCTACCGTGATGGCGGGCAGGAGTGTAGAACTGGATTGCTCTTGAGCAAAATTCGGCAGCCCCAATCGGCTCAAGCGCGTCAATAAATTAAATCCGGTTGGACTGAATCCGGCTCCTGCCTGATCACTACCCGGTGAGGATATGGTGCCAATAGTGGTAGAGCCATCTACAGCCATGTAGATGATCGCATCCGGCCCCATCTGCAAACTACCGTAGTTGGCGCCAGTGGCATACCCATCAAATTTGGAAGCGGCTATGTCTGCTTCGGCTGTGGGGGCATTGATACTATCTAGGTCGTACTGGATCAATTTCGAGCCGGTAGCGGATAGGGTAGTCAGGTACACTTTGGTGTTGTCAGATGAAAATTCCAACCCATAGAGCGGATCGGTTTCTTGCACATCGATTAGGCGTGAATTCGTCACTGCACCTGTTCCTTGATCAAAATCAAAGAGTTCTAGCAAATTGGCTCCCGTCCGTGGCAAAGCGGCTCCTACGTATTGGGCTCCATTGGCAAATTTCATTGCGCCTCCGCCTTGTACTGCATCGGCCATATCATGTACTTCGCCCACAGGAGAAAAAACAATCTCGCCAATGCCACTGCCGTCTACAAAATGCGAGCGGAACACATTGGTACCGAACTCATGCGCCAGCAACCATCCGCTTCCCGTCACAGATGTGGCTGTAAGTTTTTCGGTGCTGAAGTTATTCATCGGGATGTTTTTTACCATGACACGCCCACGCGCAAAATCATGCTTCATGTCCACCACAGTCACCTTGGTCTGTGCCGTATCTGTGCCAATGACCTCCTCATTCGTGAAGATGTAAAAAAGGGTGGTTTCATCTGCAAACGGCATAATGATGGCCGATTGCACCGCTGTGCTGTCACCACCTATGCTGTCGCCATTCACCATGACTAAGTGATCCTTATTCCAGTCGGTGGAGCCATTGGTATAAAAGAGCAATTCGCAGTTGACATCAGAGATTGAAGCACACCCCTCGGGCGAAAACATCACATTGGCATCTGTAATAGACGATGCACCATCTGTGAAATCGATCCCTGCCGATTCGCCAAAATACCATTGATTATTCACTGTGCGCAACACGCCGTATTCCGTCACCACTATTTCGTCATAGGCCGTGCATCCCTCAGGTCCTATTACTTCCACCCAATAGGTTCCGGCCGTGTCGATATTAATCACTTGCGTCATTTCACCCGTGCTCCACAGATAACCGGATGCAGGCCCAGCATCGAGTTGTAAAATTTCGTCTACGCATATTGTGGTGTCATTTCCCAAATCCACCATGGCCGTGTTTGGCAATATGGGTACAGACTTAGTGACCGATTGTGCAATGCCGTTGATGAAGGCCGTGAGTGTCACGTTGTATGTTCCGGCTCCATCATAGGTGTGGATGGGTGCAAACCCATTAGACCCATTGCCATCCCCAAAATCCCATGAAAACTGATGAGGGACAGGATCTACTAATGGAAAAAACTTGGTGTTATTCGTCTGACAACTATCCAAATAGGTGAAATCGAGGGTATTGAATGTAAACAACAACCCGGACGTAAAATTGGGAAATTGACGTCCGTTGAAATTAACATCAAATACCAGCGGCTCATACGCCACAAGATCAAACAAGCTGTCGGGTTCGTTGATTCTACCCAGATGCAGCGGCGAGGCATTCGTCTCTTGATACAGGTGATAGATATTTCCATCTAAAGCCGTCTGCAATCCGAAACTTCGAAAGAGAGGTGCAGCAAGTATAGAGTTAGGAGTGGCCAATGCATCATTAAAATCATATTGGTACACGTTTGCCTCACTAGCAGCCGATCCGAAGCGGGAGATGTACAGTTTTGATCCGTCATTTGACCATGCTACATCATACGCCGACTCACCTAGCCCGTCATCATATCCGGTATTGAGCACTACCTGATTGAATGCCAGCACCCCCGTAGCAGGATCAAAATCCAAAATACGTACATTTCTGTTGGCCGTCTTTGGCGCTACGGCCAATTGCAGCGAGTCACGATTGAAGCTAAAGTGAGCCGCCTCCGCACCGGGTGCATCGGCCGAGAAATCGTACGTGACAGGTGGATTGATGCCCAATGCGTCTAACAAACTGACGCGGTATTCAAACGAAATACGATCCTGCGTGATCAACCAGAAACGCTCTCCATCACCTGCTGGCACGATGATCATACCTTCGGCGGGATTAACCAGTCCTGTACTGTTGTTTGGCGAAAGAATGGCCATGGATGCTTGATCCATGATGGTGTATTGGATTTCGTTTACCCCACTATTGCCCGAATTGGTGAAGAAATAAAATTCGCCGGGATTGGCCGTGACAGGGGCTGTAGCTACGGGCACATTTATAGTGGCATTGCCATTGAGTGCATTGATCAATAAAATGTTTGATCCGTCATACACATTTTGTCCATCTGAGTAAAAAAGCAACCGACCTGTTAATTGATCGATGATGACAGACGAACCTCCCTGACCAAAGGGCACTTGCTGATTGTTTTCGAGATTGACATCACGGCCATTCAAATCAAAAACAAGATTTTCAGGAGAATTTCCGAAGTACCATTGGGTTTCGGAGATATTTTGGGCGAACAGTGCATCGCTACCTACACCGAGCACCAAATTCACAGCCAACAACGCCCGTAGGCCAATTCTATTCACATTCATCATCTACGTAGGGGTCTCAGCACGGTCAAATGTCCTTCATTGTATAACAAAAGTAAGAATTCATATAAAATTCTAACGTTGATATTGTCGTTAGCGTGTAATATGTCCGTACGCTCTTCCATTGTTTTTTTATAATTTCACCGCATATTCACGCCGCATGCAGGTTAGACGTATTTTGTGTTTTTGGTTGGTAGGCATTTTAGCAAACAATTTGTCGGCGCAAGACCCTCAATTTTCTCAGTATTATGCCGCACCGATGTACCTCAATCCCGCCATGGTGGGCTTGCATCAAAAGGGCAGCTTGGGGATCAACTATCGTAATCAATGGCCTAATATCGAGGCAAATTTTGAAACATACTCATTTTACATCGACAATCATTTCGAAGATCAATATAGCAGTGTGGGATTGATCTTCACTACAGACAGAGAAGGGATACTCGGCTTGCAGTCCAATACCATCGGCTTGCAATATGCCTATCAGGTGCAGTTGAACTACCGATGGACATTCCGTCCGGGTGTGGAGGTATCCTACTTCATGCGGGACTTGAATTTCAGTAAACTCACATTTGGTGATCAGTTTGATCAAAATGGGCTGGTGAATCCCGTTTCAGGTGAGACATTCAATACAGGCTTGAAAGCCAAGTTTTTCGATGTGGCCATGGGTGGCTTGTTTTTCAACGAACGCACCTGGATAGGTGGCGCTGTGCACCATATCACCGAACCTAATCAATCATTGACCGGTGAGGAGGTGAAGTTGCCGCGACGATTGTCCCTGCATGGAGGATACAAAATACCTTTTGGAGGTAGTGCCCCCGGCAAGAGATCCGAACGGAGCATTACGCCTACATTCAACTACCGATCGCAGGGAGATTTTGATGCGCTGGATGTTGGGGCATTTGTCACGCTACAACCGCTCCTGCTGGGCACATGGTATAGAGGCATCCCTGTGCGCAATGTGGAGGGAGTGAAAAACAGCGAATCGATTATATTAATGGTAGCTATACAACAAGCACGCACCACCATCGGCTACAGTTTTGATTACACTATTTCAGACCTAGGCATTGGAACGGGTGGCGCGCATGAGATTTCCTACAGATATACCTTCAGCCTTGCTGACCCCAGAAAGCCCCCCATGTCTGCCCGTAAGCTGAATTGTCCCGTGCCGTTTATTTTTTAGCATTTACTTGTCCGGCATGCGCTATTCGCCCAATTGATTGTAAATTTGATGTATGGAGTCGCTCAGAATTGACATTGTAAATCCGAAAGCAAAACGATTATTAAATGATCTGGCTGATTTAAATCTGATTCGGATCCAAAAATCCAATCCCATAAAATCCTTTGATGCATTGCTTGATAAACTGAGAGGTAAAGAGCCTATTTCACTGGATGAAATCACCAAAGAAGTAGAAGCCGTCCGAACCAAACGGTATGCAAAAAAGCATTGATCGGGTAATAATCGACACTAACATTTGGATTAGTTTTCTAATAGTCCACGACTTCAAGCAGCTTGATGTAAGCATTAAGTCAGGGAAAATCAGGATTCTATTTAGTACTGAATTGATGGAGGAATTTCTTTCAGTTTGTCAAAGGCCAAAGTTTAGGAAGTACTTCGAATTACAAGATATTGAGCAATTACTCGATTTATTTGACGTATATGGTGAAATGATACAAGTCAAAAGCCAACTCAGTGTATGTAGAGATCCCAAAGACAATTTTTTACTTTCGCTAGCCGTTGATTCCAACGCCACCCATCTAATCACAGGAGATCAAGACTTATTAGATTTGAAACAAATAACTGACACTAGAATTGTGACTATCAATGATTATTTACAGAGTTATCACTGAGCCAAATGGTCACGGGCACATTCTTAAACCAATGACAAGTCTAAATCAATGAAAATAAACGCAGTAATTCTGCTAATCAGCATTGTTCTCACTTTCCCCTGTTCTGCGCAAACCTCCTCAAACCTCACGGCCATCAGCATTGAAAATGACCAGCAGTTTGAAGGATTTGAATTGCTGCAGCCTGTGGACAAAAAACTCTTTGTGCTGGCTGAACATTGGCACAATATCCGAAGTGTGCCCAAAGCGACCCTCAAAGTACTTCGCTATTTGCACAATGAAGCGAATGTACGCGTGCTGGCCATAGAGCAAGGAGCCAGTGCTGCATACATGATCAATCACTACCTCGCCACAGGGGATACCGTGATGCTGAGACAGATCGTTCGAAACACCATGTTTTGGGGGAAAGAAAATCATGCCTTTTTTCAAGATTTGTTCGCATTCAACCAGACCTTACCCGAAAATGAGCGCATCTCTGTGCAGAGTATAGATATCGAATACAAAATGGAATCTGCCATTTTCGTGATCAATCAGTGGCTAGAGGGGAAGGAAATACCGGAAGCACTGGAGCAGACAGTAGGGAATTTTAGACGTATCTATGAAGAAACAAAAGGCCACCGGGAGCAATTCAACGGTCTTGCTGTGATGTTTTATTACGACAAGGATTTTGTGTCAGATCTTGTGGATCTGACCCTCATTGATTTGGAAAGTCAACCAACTGCCTACGAAGAGCTATTCGGTAAACAGGCGGCACAATTCACCACCATGATCAAAGACATGCGTGACGGCCTACGATTTGACTACACCAATCCGCTTACCAATTATAAATTCCGTGACAGGCTCATACACACAAAGTTTTTGGAGTTAGTGGACAGCCATCCGGGTGCGGGTATCTTATGTGTGATTGGCATGCGGCACGCCACCAAAGGATCCTCTATCTACAAACTTAACACGCAGGTGGATTCACCCTTGAAGGACAAAGTGATGAACATCCGCATTTCGGCATTGTACAACAAATCTTTCATGTCGGGCGACTTACGTAGGATCAATTTTGCATACCCAAAACAACTCAAACTTAATACTGCCACGCTCATCCGGCATGATGCGAGCGATCCTACATTGAAATCCAAAAAATCATTTGATTATACCTTGTTCATCAATGAAGATGGCAGTTTGACGGCCTTTGATAATGTGTTTAAGGGGGAATACTAATTCTATTCGACCAATGACAGACTTAGCCCTGCCCATCGGTGGGGCTTTTTTCTAAACAAACTATTTAAATGTACGTACATATGTTTGCTTGTTGCAAATCAGATCCGCAATGAAAAGACAATCTTTTCTGAAATTACTTGCCATAACTCCCCTCGCAGGCGCTGCTATGAAACTGAACGAACTACACAAACTCTCAACATCATTTGAAAATACCCCGCGCTTGCCTGTCCTATTTTTGGGACATGGCAGCCCCATGAATGCCATTGAAGAAAATGAATTTGTGGCCGGTTTTCGTAAAGTGAGTAAAGAACTGCCTACTCCGCGTGCCATTTTGTGTGTGTCAGCGCATTGGGAAACGCGCGGCACGTGGGTCACTGCCATACAGATGCCCCGTACCATTCACGATTTTGGCGGATTTCCAAAAGCCCTTTTTGATGTGCAATACCCCGCTCCCGGGAGCCCTGAGCTAGCCAAAGAAACTAAAGCAACAGTGACGCTTACTGATATTGGATTAGATGACCAATGGGGACTCGACCATGGTGCGTGGAGTGTAATCAAGCATCTCTATCCGGAAGCCAATGTGCCCGTAATACAGCTAAGTTTGGATCATTTTCAGTCGCCGCAGTATCATTATGAACTGGCACAGCAACTTTCCTATCTTCGAGACAAAGGCGTGTTGATCGTGGGTAGTGGCAACATGGTACACAACCTGCGTCAGGTAGCGTGGGACAAACTGAATGAGCCAGACTTTGGCTATGATTGGGCGCTGGAGGCACGAGCCAAAATGAATTCGTTCATCCTGAATAACGATCACAAAGCGTTGATCAACTTTCGCTCACATGGTAGAGCGTTTGATTTGGCCATTCCCACGCCCGAGCATTACTTGCCGCTGCTCTACACATTGGCACTAAAGAAGGATATGGAAGAAATCAGCCTCTTCAATGACAAAGCACTCGGCGGTTCGCTGACGATGACGTCCGTGAAGATTGGGTAATAAAAAAGCCCATCCTTAGCAGACGGGCTTTTCACTTTCAGTCAGAATAAAATCTCAACTCCTGTTTTTAGCGTTGCAACACCCTAGGAATTTTTATAGATTATTTGGTATAGCTCGGCTTGCA
>CAZPST010000018.1:0-18322 GCA_964589185.1 uncultured Roseivirgaceae bacterium
TGATATTTTTATTAGAAATGTGAAAGGAGGCAGCCATGAATAAGATGTTTTTAGTAATGCAGCGCGAGTTTATGAGCCGCGTGCAGAAGAAGTCGTTTTTGATAGCCACCATCCTAGTGCCGCTTATTTTTCCGGCCATCATCGGGGGTATGATCTATGTGGCCGTGCAGAGTGAGAAAAACAAAGAGGTAGAAACGGTGCGCATACTCGATGAGAGTGGCTTGTTCTCCTTTGATGATGACAAGAAATACAATTACAAAGTGGTAGAAGGTGACTTGGATGCGGCCAAAGCTTCATTCAAGGATTCCAAAGATTTGGCATTGGTTTACATTCCAAAGATTGACATTCATGATCCTAAGGGCATTTCATTTTACACCCTTACGAGTCCCGGTGTGCGCTTGGTGTCTGATTTTGAAACCAAGATTGAGCAGAAGATCAGAGACTTGAAACTCATAGAATCAGGGCTTACAGATGAGCAACTGGATAAAATCAAGACGGACATTTCCCTAGCATCTTTCAACATCACAGAAACGGGTGGAGAAAAACGGAGTGATGCCACCTCTACCTTCTGGATTGGCTATGTGATGGGCTTTATGATTTACATCTTCCTCTTTGCCTATGGTGCACAAGTGATGCAGGGCGTGATTGAGGAAAAGAACAGCAAGATTGTAGAGATCGTAGTGTCCACCATCAAGCCTTTTCAGATGATGATGGGCAAAGTGATCGGTGTGGCGTCAGTGGGCGTTGTGCAGTTTTTAATATGGATATTGCTCATGACCGCAATTTCATTCATTGGGCTTTCAGCTATCGGATTGAATATGGATCCGGCTCAGTTGGAGCAAATGGCCAACTCGCCGGAGGCCTCTTCCTTGCAGCAAAATGACAAAGTAATGGAGATGGTATCGCTCATCAATGACATACCTGTCCTTCAGATTACGCTTCTCTTCATTTTCTACTTCCTTGGCGGATACCTGCTCTATGGAGCGCTCTTCGCGGCAGTTGGTTCGGCTGTAGACACACCTGCCGATGCGCAGCAGTTTATGATGCCCATCATGCTTCCGATCATCATTGCGCTGATGGGACTGATGATGTTCGTCTTCCCCGATCCGCATGGTACGGCCAGTTTTTGGCTCTCAATCATTCCATTCACTTCGCCTATCGTGATGATGGGGCGCATAGGGTTTGGTGTGCCGGCGTGGGAGATTGCCCTAAGCATGGGATTGCTCGTGTTGGGCTTCTGGTTCACCCTATGGCTAGCCGGACGCATCTATCGAGTGGGCATCCTGATGCACGGCACCAAGGTGAACTACAAGACGCTGGCAAGGTGGTTTATGATGAAGAATTAAGGTCTCTTTTACTAAATTACCCCAAGCGATAACCTCAGCTTGTGGCCAAATTCAGAGAAGTAAGTTTTATGCAACTCCGACCCGGGCATCCGGGTCGGAAGTGGCTCATTTTTGCTATCGCACTCATCATCTCTGTAGGCTCTATCATTTACACAGATGCGCTGGTCAAAGAAATAGAAGAGCGCGAGCGACTGCAAATCCAGCTCTATGGGCGCATGCTCGAATACCTCAATAACGATAGTGAGGATCCAAATTTCTTTTTGATCTTGGATGAACTGGTGACCTCTAACACCACCATTCCGGTGATCCTGACGGACGAAAATGAGTATCCTGAGCAGTATCGAAATTTGCCAAAAGCCGACGAAGAGGAGCATCCGAAAGCGCGGCGTGCGTATCTGCAGCGCATGATCGAAGAAATGCGTGCACAACACGCACCTATCGAAATCACCTTGCGCGTGTCCAATGAGGTGTATGGCCGCAAATTCATTTTTTACAAAAACTCGGCACTCCTATCCCAACTCGTTTTTTACCCCTACGTGCAGCTCTCCATTATCACCGTATTTGTCATTGTCGTGTTTTTCTTGTTCAATTATTCGCGTGCCGCTGAGCAAAACCGTGTGTGGGTTGGCTTGGCCAAAGAAACTGCCCATCAATTAGGCACGCCCCTCAGCTCATTGATGGCTTGGTCAGAATATTTCAAATCCACGTTTCCCGATCAGGTGGACATTTTCAAAGAACTGGACAAAGACATACGCAGCTTAGAGACGATCACGGAGCGCTTTTCGAGCATTGGGAGCGTGCCCCAATTGAAACAAGAGAATGTAAGCGCTACCATCGAGGAAATAGTAGCCTATCTGGCCGTTCGGCTTTCTACCAAAATTCAACTGAGCGTAGAGGCGTTTCCCAACCGAACAATAACTGCCCAAATCAATAAGGCGCTGTTTGCATGGGTGATTGAAAATCTATTGAAAAATGCCGCCGATGCGATGGAAGGTAAAGGAGCTATTTCGATAAAAATAATGAAAGTGAGCGAAGGGGTGGCAATAGACGTGACAGACACGGGCAAAGGACTCTCCAAGACGGCCGCCAGGCAGATATTCAGGGCGGGGTTCACTACCAAAAAAAGAGGGTGGGGATTGGGTCTCACATTAGCCAAACGCATCATTGAGAACTATCACCGTGGCAAAATTTTCGTAAAGGAAACCGGCCAAAACGCCGGCACTACCTTCCGGATATTGCTCAATGACTAATTCGAGGGAGATTTAATTCCGTATCTTTTTCGGTACGAGGATTTTGGTCTAATTTCGCACCAAATTTAAAACGACAACATTTTCAACTATTCAAATGGCTAACAAAGGCAAAATAACCCAGATCATCGGCCCGGTCGTTGACGTTTCTTTCGGGGCAGAAGATGCAAAACTTCCTAGAATATTAGACGCATTAAAGGTAACTCGCCCTGATGGCACTGTGGTGGTACTTGAGGTGCAGCAGCACTTAGGCGAAGACACTGTGCGCACCATCGCGATGGACGCAACTGACGGACTGAGCCGCGGCACGGTGGTAGAAGATCAGGGAGCGCCTATCAAAATGCCAATCGGCGAAGCTATTAAAGGCCGTCTTTTCAACGTAGTGGGAGATTCCATAGACGGTATGGAAAACTTGGATAAGTCTAACGGACTACCCATCCACCGCGACGCGCCGCGATACGAAGATTTGTCTACAGCCACAGAAGTACTCTACACAGGTATCAAAGTAATTGACTTGATCGAGCCGTATGCCAAAGGAGGTAAAATCGGTTTGTTTGGTGGTGCGGGTGTAGGTAAAACTGTATTGATTCAGGAATTGATCAACAACATCGCCAAAGGGCATGGAGGACTTTCCGTATTTGCCGGAGTAGGTGAGCGTACACGTGAAGGAAACGATTTGCTTCGTGAGATGATCGAGGCAGGCATTATTGATTATGGTGATGCTTTCCGTCATTCAATGGAAGAAGGCGGATGGGATTTGTCTAAAGTGGATCGCGAAAAATTAAAGGATTCTAAGGCAACATTCGTATTTGGTCAGATGAACGAGCCTCCGGGAGCACGTGCACGTGTGGCCTTATCGGGTCTTACCGTAGCTGAATATTTCCGTGATGGTGATGGCGAATCAAAAGGTAAGGACATACTTTTCTTCGTTGACAACATCTTCCGTTTTACACAAGCAGGTTCTGAAGTATCGGCGCTTTTGGGTCGTATGCCTTCTGCGGTAGGATACCAGCCTACATTGGCCACCGAAATGGGTCTGATGCAAGAGCGTATCACGTCAACAAAAAACGGTTCAATCACCTCAGTACAGGCCGTATATGTGCCTGCCGATGACTTGACTGACCCTGCACCGGCTACCACGTTCTCTCACTTAGATGCCACCACGGTATTGTCACGTAAAATTGCCGAGTTGGGTATCTACCCTGCGGTGGATCCGTTGGATTCTACGTCGCGTATCTTGAGTGCAGATATCATCGGAGACGAGCATTACAACTGTGCGCAGCGCGTGAAGGAGATTTTGCAGCGATACAAAGAATTGCAAGACATCATTGCCATCTTGGGTATGGACGAATTGTCTGATGAAGACAAAGAAGTAGTACACCGCGCACGACGCGTGCAGCGATTCTTGTCTCAGCCATTCCACGTAGCTGAGCAGTTTACCGGATTGGCAGGAGCGTTGGTAGATATCAAAGACACCATCAAAGGATTCACCATGATCATGGATGGTGAGTTGGATCATTTGCCTGAAGCGGCGTTTAACTTGGTGGGTACCATCGAGCAGGCGATAGAAAAAGGTGAAAAACTAATGGCAGAAGCCAACGCATAATCATGTACTTAGAAATAGTTACTCCCGACACCAAAATCTTCGAAGGCGAGGTAGTTACGGCTACTTTTCCGGGTAGCGACGGGTCATTTCAAGTATTGAGTAATCACGCCTCTATGATCTCAATGCTCGGCAAAGGAGATATACGGTATACGGAAGATAAAAAGAGAGAAGAGCTACTGACCGTACATGGAGGCGTAGTGGAAGTATTGAATAATCGCGTGGTGGTGCTTGTAGAGAAAATTGTAGATTAGTGACTAACGAAACATTCCTCTAAAAGCCACCTTGATCTTGTCAGGGTGGCTTTTTTTAGTTGACAACATATGAATTCATCCCTTGCTGAAACCCTAGGCGTATCGCCGGATATTTTTCACTACGTGATTCTGCCCTTACTCATTTTTTTGGCACGGATCACAGATGTGTCTATTAATACCATGCGCATTATCTTCATGCTGAATGGCCGTAAGTTCATTAGCACGCTCATGGGCTTTTTCGAGTCATTGATCTGGATATTGGCTATTAGTCAGATATTCCAAAATCTCAACAGTTGGCCTACCTACATCGCCTATGCCTCGGGCTTTGCGTCAGGTATATTTGTGGGCATGCTCATTGAAGAAAAATTAGCAATTGGGCGTGTAGTCATACGGGTGATCACCCGCAGGCCGGCAAATGAATTGATCGAGTACCTCACACAGACTGGATACCGCTACTGGAGCCTAGATGCCGAGTCAGATGAAGGTAATGTGAATGTCCTTTTCACAGTGGTGAAGCGTGAGACGCTCAAGGACACCATAGCACTGATCAAGCGGTTCAATCCGAATGCATTCTATACAGTGGAGGGTGTGAAGCGGGTGAGTGAAGATGACGTGACCGATGAGCGCGGTTTTGCCTTGACCCGTCGGAGTGGATCTAAAGCGTGAAGGCAATGAAGAAAATTTGCATCATCGGCGGGGGGATAGTGGGGCAATTCACCGCCTATTATCTATCTAAAGCCGGTCACAAGGTCACGGTACTAGACGATGCACCTGCCATGCCGCCCGCTTCCGCAGGAAACTGTGGTTTGATTTCTCCCAGTCACATCTTACCACTCAACACCTGGGGCACGTTGGTCAAAGGATTGAAATGGATGGGGCAAAAGGACGCACCACTTGCCATCAAGCCACAATTCAGCGCTTCATTTGCTTCATGGTTTGCGTCCTATATGTGGCATTGCCGACAGTCTGAAATGGAAAAATCCATCGAAGCTCGTCACCACTTATTGCAGTTGAGCTGGCGACTTTACGAGGAGGTGATGGCCACCGAAATGCTCGATTGTGATTGGCAAAAAGGAGGATTGATCTATGGCTGCCTCACGCAGGAGGGTATCAAGGCCATGAATGAGGAAGTGGGCTTACTCAATGCGCACGGACTAGCAGCCAGATCACTTGAGCGTGACGAGTTGCACACTATGGAGCCACTCTTTCAGCACGACGTAATCGGGGGAGCCATTTTTGAATGCGATGGTTGGCTGATGCCCGGCAAGCTTCTGGAAAATCTCACGGCACTCAACGTGCGAAATGGCGTGCAGATGTTTACTGCGCGAGCACGTCAATTCAAACATACACATGACCGTATAAATGCCATTCAGCTTGAAAGCGACGAATACACGGCAGATGAGTACATTCTGGCAGCAGGGGCACAGTCAGTCTTTTTGGCAAAACCATTGGGCATTAATTTGAAACTCATTCCGGGCAAAGGGTATAACCTCACGGCGCATAGACCATTGGCACAGCAGCCTACCATACCCGTGTACATGGTAGAGCGTAGAGTAGTAGCTACGCCTTGGGCCGGTGGATTTCGTCTAGGTAGTACCATGGAATTCACAGGCTTTGATCTCACGCTGAATCCATATCGACTAGATGCGCTGAAACGTGCCGCCACAGAGTACCTGCAAATAGACATATCGGATGTTGAGTTTGTCCCATGGGCAGGCTGGCGACCGATGACTTCCAATGGCCTACCGGTGATAGGCCGTGCAGGGAAATACAAAAACCTGATCTTGGCGACTGGTCATGGCATGCTGGGCTTGAGCATGGCACCAGCCACGGGGTATTTGGTGACAGAATTGGTGGGAGAAAAGAATGGAGTGGCATCTTTGGTATACGACTAAGTAAAAAGGCCATGCAGCCTACACCATAGCCGTGATAGAGCGTAAAGTAGTGAAGGGATAGCACGGTGGAAGTCCGTTAGGTACCCCACTGTTTCGCTCCAAATTGTAACGGGAAAACTCATGTATTTCATTCGGAATGATCTGATTCAGCTTTTTGCTTTGTAATTGGGATCGTGATCTTATTACCATGGGTCAATTGCAGGTTGTTTTGAAATGTCTTTTCAATCGGTGTTTTTTTTCGCTATATTAGACCGCCTAATATTCACCTAAACACCTAACTATGAAATTATCTAGACAACTATGGTTACTAACGGCAATGGTCTGCTGCCTCCATGTTGCCTATGCTCAAGAAGGCACACTTCTAATTCTAAAGGGCAAAACTATGCTATGGGGCAAGCAAGAAATGCCCGTAGAATTGAATAAAGTAAAAGTAGGCACCCTCCCATCCAATACTAAATTGGAATTAAAACTCAAGCCGGGGAATTACGTGCTTCAATCCCAATCTCCAATGGGATCTGCTGAAACAAATGTGACTATTACCGATGGAGCTACAACCTATATCAATGCGGTGGTTTTTGTAGTGGGTAATCCAAGCATAGTAAATACTAACTTGACGGTTGTGTCTGAAAGCGAAGGGAAGGCGCTAGCACAGTCATATACAGATGCCATGACAACCATAGAGGGCGCAGGTAGTCTCCAAACGTTTGTACCCAATTCTATGACAGCCGCTGAAGCACCAGTAGCCGTTGCTGCAACCCCAGCTGGAGGAGGGGGAGGGTTAATGGGTGCATTGAAGGCCGCCTCTGGCGCTACTACTTCTTCGACCAGTTCAAATTCAAAATCTGGCGGCTTAATGGGCGCACTGATGGCCGCATCGGGTGCTACAACTACTACACAAGCAGCACCTACCCAAACGGCCTCTTCTACAAATCCGGATGGTTCAGCAAAAACAGAAGAGCAATTAAAAGCGGAGGCTGTTGATTCGTATTTAAGTGGTCTTGGAGAAATCGACATTCAGGAAGTAATAGCGAACAATGCACGCCAGAAAGAATTGGAAGAAATTGCAGATTTGTATGATTTTGTTTCTGTTGAAGGGGCGGATGCGGTTGCTAAAGAAAGTACATATTCGGCATTACAAGCTGAAGCACCGCCAAAACTGGAAAAGGAATTCCCGAACCTAAAATACCGTCGAAGTTCTGTTTATACGCTCATCATTAACGATACCACCAGAGGGGAATACGGATTCATTCTAAGTGCATTCGGAAATTCAGAGCTACCAGAAAAATTCAATAACCACAATGTGGGTCCTTACCTCATCGAAGGAGAGGGAGGATCAAGAGAAGAGGAGCAGCAAATCGCCAATATCACTGCTTACCTCAATCAAAATCAGATTGCAAAAAAAATGGTTGCAAAATGGTTCAATAGAAGTGCCAAGGGTGGGTTCAACATGGATTTGGTTGCCAAAAGAGGATTTTATAGTGCATCTGAATTGGATGTGAGTCTTGCAAGAAGTAGCCAACGAGGAGTTGCACTTCTAGCGGATGCCGGAGAAGAATTAATTAAGAATTCGTTTGTACTCGTAAATGACTACAACTTTACGAATAAGGAAGAAGTGGCAAAAAAGGCGGGGGGCATTATGGCGCTTGCATCAATGGCCGCCACAGCTGCCGGAAATGATGATTTAGCGTCTGGTTTGAACACAGCAGCTAAGGTTGTTGATTTCGTCGGAAAGGGATTCGTCATCAGAACAAGAAGTTACTTGTTCCAGCTCGAATGGAATGAGGAAATCGCCAATCAGTTTTACACGGAATTCTGGACAGAAGATGACAATTTAGATGAAGCGCGCGTGAATGCATTCAATAAGACAGACATCTTTAAGGTGAAGTTGGTTGGTTATCAACCTGCTACCGCCGATTTGCAATCATCTAAAGCAACTACAAAAACGGATGCGGAATTAATACAAATAGCAACTATCAAGGCTCAAGACAAGGCAATTGCCAAGTTGGAAAAAACCTATGAGCAGTTTCGAACAAAGACGCCTTTATTCAGTGTGGAGCCGCTTTCGGCCAAAATTGGATTGAAAGAAGGTATTGAAAAGGGGGATAAATTTGAAGTACTCGAGCAGATTCAGGATAGTGACGGACGCACAACGTACAAGAGAATCGGGATTATTGAAGTAGACGGCAACAACATTTGGGATAACACCTTTGGAGCCGATGAAGATCCTGAAAACAAACAGACCATCACGGCGACTAAGTTCAAGGGTAACAACAAGGGAATGTATGAAGGCATGCTGATAAGACAAATCAATTAAAACCGATAAGAAAAAATTGGAGCGATTTTTGGAAACGTCGATATTTTGCTTGAATTCAGGATACGATCGACCTGATTAAGACTTAGTTCAGATTAAAAAAATAAACACAAAAAAAATGAAAAGACTAATTACAATGCTATTTATCGTAACGGCTGCTTCGGCAGTGACAGCTCAAAACAAGAGTCAGAAGGAAACTGCTGGGTATACTAAGCAGAACTATGAAATCACATGCATCGGCGTGGGAAATGAAGGCACCAAGCTTATTGCTGTATATGGATACGGAAAGGATCCTGAGCGGGCAACATATGAAGCCAAGAGAAATGCTGTTCATGGGGTAATATTTAAGGGGACACAAACTAACTCCGGTGGATGTCAAGGGGTAAAGCCACTCGCAGGTTCATTGACGTTGGAGACTGAAAGAGCCGATTTTTTTGAGAAATTCTTTGAGGATGGAGGTCTCTACTTGAACTTCATATCAATGTCTGCAGAATCAAATGCAAGCCGAACAGTCACTAAAATTGACAAGAAGACATACAAAGTGGGTACTGCCGTTTCTATTCGCTATGACGACCTGAGAAAGGAACTCGAGAAGGCAGGCGTGATAAAGAAGCTTTCTTCCGGTTTTTAATAAACGCATACAACTATGAAAAATCGAATACTATTATTCATTGGAGCCTTTGTTTTTGGGCTCAGCCTGATGCAAGTAGGCGCACAGCGCTATTCGCAAGGTGATGCCTTGTTTATGAATTCGAAGCACGCCTCCATTTGTGAAGGCACTGAAGGTGACGGAAGCCAAATGGTTCGTGCTTTTGGAACTGGCAAAACGGCCGCTGATGCCAAAAAACAATTGGAAAAAAACGCCATGATGGACGTTCTTTTTAATGGTATCAGAGAAGGACAAGATGGATGCGATGTTCGTCCGTTGGTCAATGTACCTAATGCTCGAGAGAAGTTTGAGAAGTATTTCGATAAATTTTTCTCGGATGGCGGGCAATATACCCGATATGTGAAGCAAAATGATACTCCCGGTCAAACAACGCAAAGATACAAGGGTGAGGGCAAGGAAAAGTTGTGGACGAAAATTGTAACCATCGATATGGCCAAAATGGAAAAGGAGTTGAAGCAAGAAGGCATCATTCCTAAAGATGAATCACGAAGAGAGGAGAATAAGAAACCAAAGAAAACCAACTAATTTTTATATCCTGTGATGGGAAATTAAACGGAAACTATGATGAAGAAATACATACTAACGCTAGTAATTGCGACGCTGAGTATCTCGGCCATGTCTCAAGCCAAAAAACCCACGTTGATGGTCGTGCCGAGTGACGTCTGGTGCAGCCAAAATGGGTATATGATGGAGTACGACAATCAGGGAATTGTTGTGAAAGTGCCCGATTATAAAAGAGCATTTCAGGAAAATGCGGATCTATTGAATGTGATTTCCAAAATAAATGGCTTGATGGCTGATAGAGGATTTCCCTTGAAAAATTTGGAAACGGTTCTTAAGAATTTGGCTCAGGAAAGTGCTGAAGATGCCTTGCTTCAAAGTAAAGGAGGAGCGGATATTAACGAGACCCCCTTAGATCAAATCAAGAAAACTGCTAAGGCAGACATTATTATTCAGCTCACTTGGGTGGTAAATACAGTAGGACCTAAAAAGGCAATTACATTTAACATGCAAGGGCTTGACTCTTATACGAGTAAGCAAATAGCAACAGCACAAGGAACAGGGGCACCTTCTTTCAGTGCGATATTGCCTGTTTTATTAGAAGAAGCTGTTTTGGCACACATGGATAATTTCACGAATAGTCTTCAAACACATTTTGACGACATGTTTGAGAACGGTCGTGAAATTACGTTTCGGATTAAGACTTGGTCATCTTGGGAGTATGATTTGGAAGACGAGTGGGACAATGAAGAATTGTCATATTTAATCGAAGATTGGATGGCGGCTAACACTGTAAATGGCCGATTCAGTACATCTGATGCCACTGAATCATTCATGCTATTCGAACAAGTACGAATTCCGCTGTATGATCCACGTGGACGCGCAATTGATGCGCGTGGTTTTGCCAGAGGCCTTAGTACATGGCTAAACGAAGACTTTGACATTGTAAATAAGGTGCTCACCAAAGGTCAGGGCGAAGTAGTTGTGATTTTAGGAGAGAAGTAACTCGCCTAATACAAACGAACTAAATCAAAATATTATGAAAAAATTAATGCTCATACTCACAGTAGCGCTGATCACTTTTGGTGCGACTGGGCAAAATAAGGAGGGTAAACTCGATGATATCGGAAGAATTGCGATAGCGGCCTATGTGCCCGCTACCAAAGACATGGGAACGGACGTCACACGGATTATTGAATCGAAGCTGCGTTCAGCTGTTACGCGTCAGGGATTAAGCGCCGTTTCTATTGACAATCGCTTTGTGATCACAGCTGTGGTAAATGAAATGAGTAAGGATGTGACACCTACTGCTCCTCCCATGATAGCACTCAACTTGGATGTTGAAGTTTTTATAGCAGATGCGCTTACACGAAGCATTTTTGGTCAAGCCACTTTTTCAGTTAAAGGTGTGGGACAAAATGAACGAAAAGCCTACACTTCTGGATTGAAACAATTTAACGCTGAGCATGAAGACATGCAGGACATGATTGAAGGCGCTAAAAGTAAGATTATTGCATTCTACAATTCACAGTGCGATTTCATATTGAAAGAAGGTCAAAGCCTGGCAAATACAGGGAGATTTGAAGAGGCTATTGCCAAGTTGATGACTGTACCTGAAGTATGTAAGGAGTGCTATGCCAAGGTGCTAGATGCCACAGAGCCTATTTACATGAAAATGATAAATAGAGATTGTGAGATTAAATTGCAGCAAGCGAAAAATACGTGGAATGCTGACCAGAGCTATGAAGGCGCCTTTAATTCCATAAAGTTTATTTCGGAGGTTGATCCGACTTCAGATTGTTTCCCGGAGGTTCAGAAATTTTCTATGGATCTAAATGATCAAGTGAAAGCACTTCGAGACAGGGATAAGGACATTGTCGATAGAGAATGGAATTTCACGATACAAGTCCACAACGATGAAATTGCATTGGTGAAGTATCAAACCGATGCTGAAATGGAGCAGGCTATGGCAGAAATAGATGCAAACAAGGAAGTGGGCTTGGCTAAAATCAAAAGTGATAGCGAAATAGCTCAAAGTAACAATGAACTGGCAAAGAGCAATAACCAATTGGCGGGCGAAATTGCTAAAGCACGAATAGATGCGTACAAAGAGGTGGGATTAGCACAAGCCCAAGGAAAAAATGATGCGGGTAAGGAAAAGGAAACAGTGAAAGGGGATAAAATAGATGTGAGTTTCGTGCCCGGTTTGGAACAGACGGGGGGGCAATAGCATGACTACCACCTAGAAAGGTGGACGATATGAACCTAAGATAAGGGACTGATTCTACCATCAGTCCCTTTTTTGTTGTGAATATTCTACTAGTGAATTGACTTCTAGCGCAGATTGGGGCTGTCATTGATCAGTGACGGCTACTTTTCTAAAGAATCTTATTACCTTTAGAGTTATTAAAAAGTAACACTATGAAACTAACATTAAAGAAATCACTTTTAGTACTGTTCTTAGTAGCAGGAAGTGTAGGAATACTTTCACTCACCGCTTGTGGCGAAGACGAAGATTGCTCAGGCTGTCCTAGTGGGTCACCATGGGGTCAAAGTGGTAGTTCGTCCTGTTATTCTTCTCAATCTGCCTGTGAGTCAGATCTTGGCGGCACCTGCTATCAGTGTAACTAATCATTTTAAAGTACTCAATGCCTCATCAATAATTTTGGTCGAAAGACTTGAGGCATTGAGTGCTTCTACTTCGAATGTCCTGACGAGTAAACTTCCTTTGTAAAGTCGTACAGTAGCTGTCAACACGCCTTTAACGGCCGAATAGCGCGCCTGAATTTGATAGGCTCCATCGAATTTCTTTTTATCCAGATAGGTGATGCGTGGATTTTCCTCACGCCCCATATGCATTAATATGTCATCAATCTTGGAGCCCACTTTTAACTGATCATGGTAGCTATTGGTTTCTTGTATCCCTGATTGGATAAAGATGGGTTTCACTCCCGCCAGTTTGATTTTCGCCTTATCCTCGTCGTTCAGCGTACCTATCGAAAAGCTTTGCGCATTAGCCGGTAAGCGAACTTCCGGTTTCTGAACACCACCAATTTCTGCGGCCAATTCCGGCACCTTTGTAGACACAAATTGTAGTAGATCCATAATGTCTACTTCTTTGTCATGTTTGAGTGCCGCTCCTTTCATACCAAACAAGATTGAGTAGGTAAGCAAACCCTGTTCGAAAATTGCAGCTTCATAGCTCACTGCGTCGGCCTCTGACCCTGCAATTAAATATAATCCTGTACGATCCTTCAATTCTTCCAATGATTTCGTCTGACTAGACGGCATATTGGTAAGCCCATCGGGCATCAACTGGCTGGCCAATTTCCCGGAATGGCAGGCATCAATGATGAGTACTTGTTTCAACGCGGCAATTTGATTGATCCACCCAGTAATTTCACGTGTTGAAATGCCCACTTTATTTCGTACATCCGGATTTGCTAGGTTCCCATCGGGGGTGGCCATGGTGAGGTAATAGAAATCAGAAGACTCTGTCCCATAATTGGTACCGTGCCCTGAAAAATAGATAATCACATAATCGCGAGCGGTAGCCTTAGCGGCCACTGCGTCAAAGGCTTTTTGAATATTTTTTTTCATCGGCCATTTTGTGCTGTCTTCATCGTTTGTAGTGAGCAATACAATGGACGTGTTTTCTTCGCCAAATTGATTTTTTGTGGACAATTGTAGTGCCTTTGCAAAATCATTGGCATCCTTAGCGGCATACCTCAAGTCAAACTTATCTCCGGCATAATCAGAAGTTCCGGCAATAATCGCATATAGTTTAGGTCTCTTTTCGACATCAGAACCAGAAGACTTATCTAGCATGAAGAGCTTCTTCTGAGGAGTCGAAACAGTTTCATCTGCGTTGTATGCCTTGACAGAGATCGTATTCAATTCATTTGGTTTTAGAAAGGGATGTCCCGCAACTTCGTAGGATATTTCTGTCTCTCCACCCACAGGATTCGGTTGAGACACAGATACTTCTTTTCCATTGATCATGACAATTACTCGACCCACTCCTCCGCCTTGATCGTTCAGTTTTACGCCTAAAATGCCGTCATTGTACGTTGGATGCTTAAGTGTCATTTCCGGCAGTGCAGATAGATCACCGATGGGTATACGGGTAGGCAATGGTTCATTGGTCATGCCAAGCAATCGACTGAGCAGATTGGGTTCATAATACAGATCCTTAAATTGATCCAGAGAAAGTAGTTCATTCCCTTTGCTATAATGAAGTCGCTCAAACGCACCTGCTGTAGCATCAAATTGTCCATCGGGTGTGACAACCACCATTTCCCCTTTTTCTAATGGGATCAACGTTCCCAAGGGCTCTTTACCCAAGTAATTTTCATAGATATTCACCTTACCATCGGTAGAGGCAGTCAGTGCATACGCGCCATCTTTCACGAACTCTATATCATTTATAAAGTCAGTGTGTCCCGGCAAGATATTTTCGAGTTTGCCAGTTGTTAGATTGATGACTTTAATTGAAAAATCTCGAGTCCTTGCGTTCTTACGGATCGAATTTATGGTTCCCAATGCAAGTCCGCGATTTGGCACCACGTCTATTTGATCAATTTCAACTTCGGAGCATCTGACGGTACGGATTTTGGAACCAGCTAGCGAATATTGATGGATCGTTTTGCTGTCTCTCATCAAAAGGGTCAGCGTATCGCCTTGCATATCTATGTCCTTGATATCCTTAAGTGGAATCTTATTGGTTTGCTTTAAGCTTGCACCATCATAAAAGGACAGACCATCGCGTGTACGAAAAACGATTTTTGAGCCATCTTTAGAAAATCGATAATCGAGTCCGTCAGCTACTTTGAGCGTTTTGTTTTGATCTGAATCCAGCGAATAGATTTCGAAGATTTTTTCGGATGATTTTCGGATAATATACCGGCCCGTTGGATCAAAAGTGATGGGTGTGGTAACATAGCGACCTTCGGCAGTAAATTTCTTAATCAACACACCCTTTTCATCCCAAACACCGATAGATCGATCTGTGCCTACAGCAGCGAACTGTCGAGTCACCGGATGAAATGCCACGGCAGTGAATCCATTGGGCACATTGCCGTAAAGCATGGGTGCACGTACACCCGTCAGATCAATCGCTCTAGATGATGCATGCCCAGATGAAAGTCCTAGATCCTTACCTGATGACGAAATGGCTATTGAATAGATCGGGGCTGCCGTACCAAAATAGGTTTTGACGGGCGCTTTAGGTGAGGCCAGCTCCCACTCGTCAATCTGGTTTTGGAAATTGGCCACCAGTAGTTTTTTTCCGTACACTGACCAATTGATGCCACGAATACCTAAGCCTAATATCTCGGCTGGTGCAGTGCCAAGAGAAAACTCAATGGGCTTGATACTAAAACTCTTTCGGTCAATTTTTTTCAAGTTTACGGTTCCGTCTCGCCCGGCAACCCATAAATGCGTCTCGTCAAAAAGCAGCTTATACACCCGTAGATCCATTGCTTTTATGGATTGTTTCACCGTAAGAGTTACTTGATCAGCTTGGATGACTTCTCCCAAAGTGGTACCTACATAGAGCTCTTTTTTGGCAGGATCATAGGTAAGAGTAGCAATGTTTTTCTCAGAGATTTTCTGCTTGGCCTTTTCTGCAAGAGATTCGATAGTGGCGGAGAGTAGCTCTCCTTTTTTAGTGCCTACATAAAGCAAATCGTTAGTCAGAAAATAGGATTCAATGTCGCCGCTCGAAAGCTGTAGTGAATCGATTTGGTTGCCATTTCCCCAGGTATAAATCATTCCTGAATTTGATACGGCCAAATAACGCCCATTGCTCAAGTAGTCGGCTCCTACGATCGGTTTGCCAAATTCCTTAACAGCCAACTTCTCTTTGTTATCCAGAGACCAATTTATCACTCGTCCATCATCACTTGCGCTTAGCAACTGTCTGCCGGATTCGCTAAATGAAAGGCTGTTGACCACTTCAGTGTGGCCACTTAGATTAAATAGTTGCTTTTTAGTGGAGTAGTTCCACACAATGATCTCAGGTCTAGAATCTACCGACACGACTAACGTAGTGTCTTTATTCGTCTTTATTTGGTAAATGTGACCGGTATGACCTGTCGGAACAACTAGTTCCAATTGCTGTCCAAATGAGGACAATCCCAAAGAAATAAGGAATCCAAGTGTCAACGTCTTTTTCATAGTGTAAGCGTGAGTGAAACAAAAGTGAGCAGTAATTTAATGAAAAAAGTAGATTGTCATAATTCAGAAGCTAGGGCAGGTTTTTCTAAAGTTTGCATGTGACAATCGGGTCTGAAATTAATTGAAATAGATTTCCCTTCCCTCCTTCTTATCTTCGCAAAATGAGTCCCTCTGCAGCAGCTATCGAACAAGCGCATGAGCGCATAAGGTCGTATATCCATCGTACGCCCGTACTTACGTCCCAATCGATTGATAAATTGGCTGGTTGTGAGCTGTTTTTCAAATGCGAAAATTTTCAGAAAATAGGGGCATTCAAAATGCGAGGCGCCACGAATGCCGTATTCTCCACGCCTGATGAACATCGGCAAAAGGGATTCGTCACACACAGTTCGGGAAATCACGGACAGGCGGTGGCTAAAGCAGCGCAACTGGCAGATGCACCGGCCTATATCGTGATGCCGAAAAACTCCAGCAAGGTGAAGTTAGAAGCTGTGCGCGGATACGGCGCAGAAATGATCTTGTGCGAACCCAACGACCAAGACCGACAAGGCAATGCTGATCGAATACAGCGAGAATCGGGCGCCACATTTATCCATCCGTTTGATAATTTGCAGGTGATTGCCGGACAAGCCACTGCAGCTAAGGAGTTGATGGAGGAAGTAGCGGATTTGGATATAGTTACCTGCCCGATCGGGGGAGGTGGATTGTGTGCAGGCACGGCTTTGGCCGCCCATTATTTTGGAAAAAATGTGCGTGTAATTGGCTCGGAACCGGAAAATGTAAACGATGCATTTTTATCTTTCAAATCAGGCATTCGACAAAAAGGCAATCCTACACCTACCCTAGCCGATGGCCTGCGCACACAAGTAGGAGAGCTTACCTTCCCCATCATCAAAGCGCATCTGACCGATGTGTATACCTGCACCGAAGAAGAAATGATAGCCGCTATGAAGCTAGTCTGGGAGCGCATGAAAATCGTGATCGAACCCTCCTGTGCAGTGCCTCTAGCAGCCATCCTCGCGCATCCTGAAGCCTTCAAGGGAAAGCGTGTGGGCGTCATCCTGACGGGTGGAAATGTTGACTTGACCCAATTGCCCTTTTGAGATATGGAAAGGAAGCTATTTGTGATCAACAACCCCGCATCGGGCAATCGAGCTAGAAACCAACGGGTGCTGCGAGAAGTAGCGGAATATTTCGCAGCGAAGCAGGTGCCTTTTGACCTAGTCCTGACCCAACCACATAAAAATGCGCAAGTCACTGTGAGCGAACGGCTGGATGCTTCGTACTCTGATGTGGTGATAGTAGGTGGAGACGGCACGATCAACGAAGTGGTGAATGGCTTGCAAAGGGACGTACCCATATCCATCATTCCGGCGGGCACTGGGAATGATTTTGTGAAAATGCTCGCGCTCGGATCAACCCTTCATGAACAATTAGAAACGGCTCTTTCCGGACAATTGAAGCAAATTGATCTAGGCGAATGCAATGGACGAAAATTTGTAAATGGTGTGGGCATTGGTTTTGACGGGCAAATCGTAGAGGACATGAAGCGCAAGCGCGTGCCACTGCTCACCGGACATACGAAATATTACTACCACGTGCTGCAGATTCTTGCCTCGTACAGGGAACGTATGTTTGATTTTCAATTGGATGGCGCCTCGCATACAGAGCCGCTCATTTTGATGACCATTGGCAATGGTACCACCTTTGGCGGGGGCTTCAAACTGATGCCTAATGCCCGCATTGATGACGGACTGTTGGAAGTCTGCACCATTGCGCCTATTAATGCAGTACGTCGATTTTTGAATATTGGCAAACTCTCCAACGGCTCGCATGGAGCACTCCCTGAAGTACAATTCTATCAAGCCAAATCTGTGCGCGTAGAATCCAATCCACTGCTATTTGCCCATCTTGATGGCGAGGCAATAGGGCAGCCACCTTTTGAGATTACTATTTTGGAAAGGGCGCTTGGAGTGAGAGTGAAGAATTAGTAGTGGTCAATTACTCACCCAACCCCCTCACATACTCCGTCAGGTAGCCGCTGGCCCAGAGGAGTTGGCCAAGGTACGAGCGGTAGGTGGCTTCCATGTCAATCAGTTTCAGGCGGGCTTCTACCAGTTTGTTTTCACGCGAATTGACCAAGAATACGGAGCTTTCGCCATTGTCAAATTTGGAGCGCTCCCCAGCCAGCATCAGTTCGTAGTTGGCCACTGCCGCTTGCTGCTGATTGATGATAGTCTGATACGCCGATACCTGATTGAAACTCGCCCGAACCTTGTTTAATACTTCGCGGGTTTTCTGGTCACGCTTCAATTCGT
>CAZPST010000019.1:0-18262 GCA_964589185.1 uncultured Roseivirgaceae bacterium
GGGATGGGACTGGGTGTATTTGTTATTGGTGGGCGTGCTCACGCAGATTGCCCAATACTTTATGACCAAGTCGTACCAATCAGAAGAACTGAGCAAAGTGAGCATTGTCAACTATGTGGGAATCGTGTTTAGTCTTTCGTTTGGATTTTTCATTTTTGGTGAAGTGTACAACGTGGCTACATTCCTAGGAATGGGTCTCGTCATGGCGGGTGTTATTGCCAATGTGTTGTTCAAAAAATAGGGAGGGTTTGATTTTGACAAGGGCTTCAATTTTATTTGCCAAAATTTTTAAGAAATAAGCAATGGGAAGAGCGTTTGAATACCGCCGTGCAGCCAAAGAGAAACGTTGGGACAAGATGTCCAAGGTATTTCCAAAGTTGGCTAAAACAATAACGGTGGCTGCAAGGGAAGGAGGGATGGATCCCGATATGAATGCGAAATTGCGCACGGCCATTCAAAATGCCAAGGCAGAAAACATGCCTAAGGACAATATCGAAAATGCCATAAAGCGTGCTGCAGGTAAAGATTTTGATGAAATTACCGAGATCACGTATGAGGGAAAAGGGCCACATGGAGTGCTGGTGGTGGTGGAATGTGCATCTGACAACACAACCCGCACAGTTGCAAATGTGAAGTCTTATTTCACCAAAACAGGCGGGGCATTTGTGCCTTCCGGCTCACTCGATTTTATGTTTTCGCGAAAGGCTGTTTTTGAGTTTGAAAAAGCCGAAGGGATGGATTTGGAAGAATTGGAATTCAGCCTGATAGATGGTGGTCTTGAAGAAATTGAAGAAAATGAAGGTGTCATCTATGCCTATGCAGACTTCACCAATTTTGGCGAAATGTCCAAAGCACTAGAATCGCTGGGTATTGCTGTGAAAAAAGCTACACTCAAACGAATCCCTACTAGTCCTGTGGAGTTCACCGAAGACCAACTTCTGGAAATAGAAAAATTAATTGACAAGTTGGAAGATGACGAGGATGTGCAGGCTGTTTATACCAATATTGCATAACCACGGAGAGGTAATCTAAGCGGTGGTTATCTCGCAACCAGACTATCCTTTTCAAGCCGCTCCAGTTCGGGGCGCTCTTGGCTTAGATACAATTCGTATAAATCCATGAATTCAACCTGTACGGCTTCTTCCGGGCGCTTTTGTAATTGAGCTAATACACGCACTTGAAAATCACCTATTGTTCGAAGCAATGCTAGTGTAGAATCCTGCTTTTCCAGGATCACATTTCCTCTCAGCGCCATAAAACCAAAACCTTCATGTGGATTATTGTTATCCCGCTCCAGCATTAAGTATTCCACACCATCTACCCAGACTCTACTAAAATGAGAGTCCTGGAAATCATCATGCAATTCTCTAGGTCTGAATTCCTCACCCGAATTCAGATCTTCATTCTTACATGCGCCAAGTGATAAGATGATGGCTAGTATACACACACGATCTATTCTCATTTTTCATTTGTTTTTTCTGACAAAAATCCCTCTTCCACTTTAAATATCTTCGATAACAGTTTGTATGCTTTGCCACTCAGAATCATGATCAAGTAATCTCCAGGAGCTATTTTGATTTCTCCATGTGGGTTTTTGATCAATTTGCGTGCGCCAAACTTGTCACGCTTTGTGATGCCGATCAATACCGTATTGTATCGCTTTTTCAATTCGAAGAAGACATCTTGGTAGGCTTGACCAATAAATGGATTGCTCTTGGTGACCAGCAATTGCTTAATATCATATTCGGCTTCATTGCGACCGGATGACATGATAGACTCACTATACGATGCAACATCCGGCTCAAAAATGTAAGATGCCAGAAGATTAGAACTAATCTCATATTTGGATACGGTATTGATAACACCGGCATGGATGAAGGTGTGCTTCAGGTCACCATTGTCTAGTGTGACCACAAAATCCGTATCGGGGTACATTTTCTTTACATTCAATATGTACACGAGCTTATCTGTATCGCTACCATGATTTACAAATACCATAGATGCTTGCTGAATATTGGCCTTTTCGAGCATCTCGTAGTTTGTGAAATCTGTGTATAGCGTATACACGCGGCTAGAATGCTCATGATACCGTTCATGGATTAGATCTACGTCATCTTTTGAGTTAGTCAGGATGGCTACTTTTTTGCCTACCCTCATGAGTTGATCCACTACCATTTTACTGAAATCATTCCATCCGATAATTACCGCATGATCGGTGAATTGGGTACCGCTGTAGCCAAGTTTTCGATTTTCCTTTATAGTTGTCATTAGCAATGTGAATTGTCCGATTAATACGCCATAAAAAGCCATACTACCCAATATGAAAATATACCCGATTAGCCGCCCGTGCACGGTGGCCGGAAAAATATCACCATATCCCACTGTGGTGAGCGTGACCAACGAATACCAAATGGCATTCGAGTAGTTTGTCAAAGCAGACTGTGTACTTCCTTTCTCTACATAGATCAGAAGTGAAACCAAAACGAAATACAACACCAAGGAGCCGATAAAAAACAGCGTTATTCGGAGGGTTCTATTCTTCTTCAGTGGGCTCATTGGTAGGTTTAGGTAAACATGGGCTTAAGATAATTCAAAGATTTCGTTTTTCTATCGTTGCTGGCCAAAGTCCCGCAGTTTGATTTGGGTGAGCCGGCGTTTTGTATCCAATGGAAAATCACCTTTCATCATCCAGTCATAAAAACTGGGTTCGTCTTTCAGTACCTGCACTACTGCTTTGCCTCGGTGTTTTCCAAAATTGAACACCTCTCTATTGTCTTTTATAATGATCCTACCGGCCAAATCTACCATTTGATTTTGCGACAGTCTATTGATGGCTGCCATGTCATTTTCGATCTTGCCCAATTTATTTCCCAGTGAATCGACTACTTCTTGGCCGTCATAATGCTGAATCTGAGCTAATAGCACTTCGTAGGTGGCCTGCGTATCTGCTGCGGCACTGTGGGCATTCTCAAGCTCCTTACCGCAGTAAAACGTATAGGCGGCAGTCAGATTTCGCTTCTCCATGAGGTGAAAAATCTTCTGTGCATCCACTATTTTCCGATTGTCGATCTCAAATTCCACATTAGCACGTAAAAATTCTTCCACCAACATGGGTAGATCGAAATGGACGATATTGAATCCTGCCAAATCACACCCTTCGAGCCAATCGGCTAGGGAGCGGGCTACTTGTTTGAACGTAGGCTCATCCTTGACATCCTCGTCATAGATGCCATGAATCAGGCTCACCTCATGAGGAATAGGTATCGTCGGATTAATACGTCTGCTTTTCTCCTCCGTGCTCCCGTCCACATTAATCTTGATCAATGCTACTTCTACAATGCGGTCATTGGAAATGCTCGTGCCTGTTGTCTCTAGATCAAAAACAACAAGTGGATTTTTAAGATTGAGTTTAAACACAGATTTGAGTTAAAGTGCGTCTGCAAAATGCTTTTCACTAATGCCAATACGCCGCAGCAGCGCCATTGCTGCCGCATTTACCGAGGCTTCCTTGTATTCCTCTCGGTACACATCCGGTCGGGGTGCGCTACAAATGGCATTGGCCATTGCGTTAGTGGTGTTATACACCAGTGTACCTGCTTTTGGAATACCGTTAGCCAATTGCTCATACGTTTCTTTTGAATTGGCACTTACTTCATCTATCAGCGCAATGTGTGGATGAAAAGAACTGAAATCACCCTCAGCTTGAATAAAGACGATAGGTCCGTTTGCTATTTGCTCTCCGTTCGGGGTGATTAGATCATAGGGTTTTTGATAATGATCAAGAACCTTAGTACAAACCGACAAGATGTCTTTGGCCCGATTGCCTGAGATCAGAATGCGTTGATGATGGCTTATTTTATCTTGTAGTGTGGACATAGATTCGATTTGGATAGGCTGGTCAAATATAGCGACTAAGGATTAAAAAGGTAGTGTGGGTAAATGTTGATAAGCATGTTAAAAACTTGTCCGTTTCTAATTGGTACTCTTGTCCGACGGGGCATGCCGATGAGACTACTTTTGTAATTCATTCCTTACGTACTCATGTCAGACAAAACCTCCGCACTTAAAATCACCAGTAAATCACGCAGAATTGGCGTTTCCGAACTCTCCCAACAACTTGGTAAACTACCTCCACAGGCACTAGAAATAGAAGAAGTAGTCTTGGGTGCGCTGATGCTGGAGCGCGATGCATTGTCCAATGTGATCGACATTCTTCATCCGGAGAGCTTTTACAAAGAAGCCCACCAGTCGATCTATCAGGCCATTGTGGATTTGTTTAACCATAGTGAGCCGGTAGATATCAAGACCGTAACGCATCAACTGCGCAAAAATGGCAAACTAGAGCTAGTAGGAGGGGCGTATTACATTTCACAACTCACCGCCAAGGTAAACTCCGCAGCGAACATTGAGACACATGCGCGTATTATAGCCGAACAGTCAATCAAACGAGAGCTGATTCGCATAGCGTCTGAAGTGCAGCAAGATGCCTACGAGGATACCATGGATGTTTTCAAACTGCTAGATCGTACCGAGCAGTCACTTTTTGAAGTGTCTGAGTCGCACATTCGCAAGAATTACGACAAAATGAGTTCGTTGCTACATCAGGCCATTGAGGAGATCCAGATAAGAAAAGACAAGAAAGATGGGCTTACGGGTGTGCCGTCTGGTTTCACCGCATTGGATAGGGTGACTTCCGGCTGGCAGCCTTCTGATTTGGTGATTATTGCCGCCAGACCAGGGATGGGAAAATGCTTGGGTAAAGGAACTAAAGTACTCATGTATGATGGTTCATTGAAAAACGTGGAGGACGTGAATGTGGGAGAATTACTAATGGGTGATGATTCCCAACCGCGTACGGTACTATCTCTGGCAAGAGGACAGGAGCGCATGTATTTTGTTCATCAAAATCATGGTATTACTTATAGAGTAAATGAATCGCATATTATTTCGCTGAAAAAGAGCCGTCAGGAAGGCAAAGGAAACCAAGGAGACGTATTGGATATCTGTTTGCGAGACTATCTTGAAAAATCGGACAAGTTCAAGTCCAATTACAAGGGATACAAAGTACCTGTGGAGTTTTCTGAAAAGCCTGTGGAGTTGCACCCCTATTTTCTTGGTGTTTGGCTTGGTGATGGTCACAGTTATAGTTCGCGCATAACTACTGTCGATGAAGAGGTAGTGGAGTATCTCAAGGAATATGCTGACGATTTAGAATTGGCGTTGGTTGAATACAATCAAGTAGGCAAAGTGCCTTCTTATGGAATTACAAAGGGAGCTCGTGGCAAACAACATTTCTTCTCTATTCAAAGCGAGCTAGGTAAACTCGATCTCATTGGCAACAAGCATATTCCGCAACATTATCTGTGCAACAGCACCTTGAATCGGTTGCTACTACTTGCCGGATTACTAGATTCTGACGGTCATTACAACACAGAATATCATGTGTTTGAAATCGTGCAAAAGAGGGAGGATTTGGCTCGTCAGATTAAATTCTTATGTGACTCTCTTGGCTTTAAAACGTCTATCAAACGTAAAGAAGTATCAATTCGCGGGGTAAACAAAGGAGATGCCTATAGGGTACGAATAAGTGGCAATTTAGAAGTGATTCCAACTAAAATAAAGCGCAAGCAGCCACGTATTCGTAGAGCTATTTCGGATTGGCGAAATACCGGTATCACCATAGAATATGACAAAGTAGATGAGTATTACGGATTTGAAATAGACGGTAACAGACGCTTCCTGCTAGAGGATATGACCGTGACACATAACACGGCATTTGTTGTGTCAGCGCTACGCAATGCATCGGTAGATTTCAATATGCCGGTGGCCATTTTCTCATTGGAAATGTCGTCTGTTCAGTTGGTCAATCGTATGATCTCAGCTGAGGCGGAGCTGGAAAGTGAAAAAATCAAACGAGGCGATTTGGCTGACTATGAGTGGCAGCAATTGATACATAAAACAAAGAAGCTCTCCGAATCGCCCATATTCATTGATGACACCCCAGCGCTAAGTATCTTGGAATTACGCGCCAAGTGTCGCCGATTGGTATCACAGCATGGCGTGCGTTTGATCATCATCGATTATTTGCAATTGATGACGGGCGACTCATCTAAAATGGGAGGCGGCAATCGTGAACAAGAAATTGCCTCCATCTCTCGTGCACTCAAGGGCATTGCAAAAGAACTGAATGTGCCGGTGCTTGCCTTGTCACAGCTGAGTCGTGCCGTGGAAACACGCGGTGGAGATAAGAAACCTCAGCTATCCGATTTGCGTGAATCGGGCTCTATCGAGCAAGATGCCGATATGGTTATTTTCCTCTACCGACCTGAATATTACGGCATCACGCAGGATGAGTCAGGTATGCCGCTCAATGGCATGGGAGAGGTGATCATTGCGAAGCACCGAAACGGTAAAACGGATACAGTGCCATTGAAATTCATCGGAAAATTCACCAAGTTCGCAGATATGGATGTTACCTCCAATTTTGGTCAATCATTCCCCAAATCGTCTACGGACAATTCGGACTTCACGATTACCCTTCCGAGCAAGGCGAATAAATTGGACATGGATGACGAACAGCCATTCTAGTTGAATTATGAAAGCCATTAAAATCACCAATAATAAGGAAGAGCCGATTCAGCTCATTGAAACGCAAATACCCGATATAAACGAGGGTGAGTGTTTGGTGAAAATCCACGCGGCTGCCCTGAACCGCCGAGATCAGTGGATGCGCGAGGGACTGTATCCGGGTATTGCATTTGGGACAACATTAGGCTCTGATGGATGTGGGGTGGTAGAAAAAGGGTCGGAGGAGTGGACTGGTAAATCGGTCATCATTAATCCAAATATCAACTGGGGAAATAATCTGGAGGTACAATCCCGAGACTACACCATATTGGGTATGCCCACTGACGGCACACTGGCGCACTATGTGAAAGTCCCGACGCATCGACTTGCGCTCAAGCCCATACATCTGACAGACGAAGAAGCTGCTTCAATTCCTTTGGCAGGTCTCACGGCATATCGTGCAGTTGTGACTAAAGGTAATGTGGATGCGTCCAAGCGTGTACTTATTACAGGTATTGGAGGAGGTGTTTCACAGTTTGCTATGCAATTTGCCTTAGCACTTGGTGCAGGTGTGTATGTCACTTCACGAGACGAAGAAAAGCGAGCAAAAGCCATACAAATGGGTGCAAATGATGGTTTTATAACATCCAATGACGATTGGTGGAAGGATGTGCTGAAGGTGGGGCAATTTGACGTGATCATTGATAGCACCGGAGGCAATTCTGTTAATACATTTCTGAAAATAATTAAGCCTGCGGGCAGAATTGTATTGTACGGTAGCACGGCGGGCTATCCTGAGCGTCTGGATACGTTCCGGCTTTTTTGGACACAAGCCCAACTAATGGGCACAACCATGGGAAATGATGAGGAATTTGCATCAATGGTTCAATTTATAGCTGATCACAATATTCAGCCTACAGTAGATCACGTGTTTGAGATGAAGGACTATTTGAAGGCGCTAGACAGATTCAAAGCACCGGATCATTTTGGCAAAATCGTACTTCGTATTCATTAATCGTCTTCAAAAGTGAAGTTGAGATAGGCAGCCTTTAGCTCCTTTAGTGCCTTTTCATTCTCTTGAGCCTCAGCCAGACCAATGCCATGATGAAATGTCTGCTCAGCCAGTTCTCGTTCATTACGTTCCCAATACAAATGCGCGGCTTTGTAATAGGAGGGCAGGTAGTCTGGGTGGGAGCGTATGAGATTTACCAATAGTTCCAGCGCTTGCTCAGGTTTGTCTTGGTAGTACTCCATTGCCAATGCATACACATTGAAGGGATGATCCGGCTCATCAGCGATGAATTGTTGAAGCAATGCAATGCGCTCAGTATTCATAGATATCTACTCATTGGGTGCCAAGGAGTGTGCTGAATATGCTGTCTCTATTGAAGTCTACAAACCAAAAAAACAGTGTGGCATATGCCATCATCAAAATTAGATTGCCTATCAGGAGTACATTTTTCAATCGCGAACCTCTTGAAATCACTATCTGATAGCTGAGTCCTGCCTGCATCAGAAACACGATAGTGCCAATGACAATAATGCTTCGCTCCACGGACGTGTCCGTGCCATGGATATGGTGCATTCGCAAAAACATCACCACGGTGATCAACGAACTGAAGATAGAAATGAGGAGTCGCATGGCGGGTAATTTACTAAAGCTGCCGACTTTGGACAACTGGCACAATTGAATTGAAAAATTATTTAACAAAAAAGTGTGTTGAGAGAAACCTACTGAAAGAGCACGTGTCTATGAGTTGGTTTTCAGATCAAAAAACACAGAAAAAAGGAACGTATTAAACTATTTACTTACATGAAATCACTCATTTTTGGACTTCTTATTGGTGTATCGACCACTTTAATGGCACAAGAACAGGACACCACACAATTGCCCATAGAACCAGCATCAACCACTACAGAATCAGACGATACTCCACGTATTATCTATTATCAAACTACACCTGAGAATCCGCAGGCAAAGCGCCGCAATGACATTAGGACACTGTCCGGCAGCATGAGCCATAGCGGGGGTTTTGGGGCACTCTCAATTCGCAGCACGTCGTTTCGAGATGAGGCTATGGTATTGGCCGGATTGCGCGGAGGTTGGATCATCAATCGTACGTTGGGTATTGGACTAGAGGCGCATGGCATAATACCCACGGCTAAATACGCTGACATTGACCCAATGCGTGATGTAGTGGCACTTGGCGGGTATGGAGGTATGTTTCTCGAATTGATTTTCTTTTCAAATGAAGTAGTACATGTCACATTTCCGGTATCAGCAGGAGCAGGTTGGCTCGGGTATCATCTGGATTTTGACGATGATAATTTGCCGGCGCAAGAAGATAGATTAATTGACGAAGATGTCTTTTGGTACGTGGAGCCCGGAGCAAGTATAGAGTTAAACTTGAGCAGAAGTTTTCGATTGGCGCTAGGTACCAGCAAGCGATTTACCCAAGATTTGGAGTTGATCAATACCAAGACAAATGCCTTCGATAAGATGAATTACTTCGTCACGCTGAAAGTGGGTGGCTTTTAATGCCACTTCCTAAATAGCCATGCAGATTGTGAGATAGCCCTGATCGATTATCCCGCCGAAGCGGGAGAGAGAGCAGGCGTGAAATGGATGAATAGCGATGCTCTGTCGCTCCTCAGCATATCCGTACGAATTCCACTATTTCCGCGTCGGGTAGCATGTGACTTGATTAGTTTTGTGCTCACCCGATGATCAGCAAAGCCACCATAGACGAAATCAAAAACCAGATGGACATTGTAGATGTCGTCGGTGATTTCGTGACGTTGAAAAAATCGGGTTCCAGCTACAAGGCGCTCAGTCCGTTTTCGGCCGAAAAAACTCCTTCTTTTTATGTAGTTCCGTCTAAGCAGATATTCAAGGATTTTAGCTCGGGCAAAGGCGGTGATGCCATCACGTTCATCATGGAGATCGATGGACTCAGCTACATGGAGGCGCTGAAATACCTCGCCAAAAAGTACGGCATAGAGGTGGTGGAGGAGGAGCGCACCGACCTGCAGCAAGAGGAACAGAACAAGCGCGAGAGTCTCTACATTCTGCTCAACTATGCCAAAGAATACTTCTGCGACAAGCTGTTCAACAGCGAAGAGGGCAAAAATATAGGGCTGACGTACTTCAAAGAGCGGGGCTTTTCTGATGAGACCGTAAAGAAATTTGAGCTAGGCTACTCCACGGACGAGTGGACCGGACTGATGGATATGCTGGTGGCAAAAGGCTATACGCCGGAGCTATTGGAAGAAGCCGGACTGGTAGTGAAAGGCGAGACACGCACGTATGATCGCTTCCGGGCGCGGGTGATGTTTCCTATTCATAATGTCACAGGAAAAACGATTGCCTTTGGTGCACGCACACTTTCCAAAGAGAAGAATCAGCCAAAGTACATCAACTCGCCGGAGACAGAGCTGTACCACAAAAGCAAGGTGCTGTATGGCTTATTCCAATCGAAATTGGCTATTCGAAAGGAAGACAATGTCTTTTTGGTAGAAGGCTACACCGATGTGATTTCGATGCATCAGGCTGGTGTGGAGAATGTGGTGGCCAGCAGCGGCACTGCCCTCACTATGGAGCAGGTGAAGCTCATCAAGCGCTACACAAACAATGTGACGGTACTTTTTGATGGTGATGCTGCGGGTATCCGAGCAGCCATTCGGGGTATCGACATGCTGCTGGAGGGGGATCTGGATGTGAAGGCCGTCGTGTTTCCCGATGGGGAAGATCCGGATAGCTATAGTCGCAAATTGAGCGTCTCTGCATTCCGCAATTTTGTAGAGACAGAAGCCAAAGACATCATCCAGTTTAAGGTCAAGTTGTTTCTAGAAGAAGCCGGTCACGACCCGATCAAGAAGTCGTCGGTGATACGGGAGATCGTGGGCAGCATCGCCAAGATCAACGATCCGGTGAAGCGGGCGGTGTATATCAAAGAGTGCAGCTCGATCATGGAACTGAGCGAGCAAGTACTCATCAGCGAGCTGAACAAAATCCTTTTTGACAAATCACGCGAGACTAAGGCGGCTTATGAACCCGTAGCAGAGGCGCAATACCTGATCGAGCAAGAGAAGGAACTGGATCAAATAGATATCATCCGTGTCATAGAATTCCAAGAGCGGGAAAGCATTCGGGTGCTGGTGAATTATGGCAAAGAGAACATTTTAGGAAATGAAGTTGATCAGGTGAATTTGGTCAATTACTTCCTTTCAGAAGTGGAAGAAATTCAATTTACCAATCCGACATACAGTCGTATACTGGGTGTGTTCAAAGAACGACTTGCCGTGGGTGAGTTGATAGACAGTGCGTATTTTCTGGAACATGGCGATGAGGAACTGAAACGCACCGTGGTGGATTTGATTACGCATCCGTATGAAATCAGTCCGGAATGGAAAGACAAGCACAAAATCCATGTGCCGAAAGAATTGGAACTGTTGAAAGATGTCACCTTTACCAATGTGTTGCGGTTGAAATTTCGCATTGTGCAGCACTTGATTGATGAAGAAAACAAGAAATTGCGGGAAGCAACTGAAACTGCCGAAATAGATCGGTTGTTAGACGAGATTAAGGAATTGAAAAATATAGAAGTGAGCATTGCGGCGCACTTAGGAAATGTAACCGTATAGGGTAAAATGTTAGACAAGATAGAAGAGGCGATTGAAGCCATCAAGCGAGGGGAAATCATCATTGTGGTAGATGATGAAGACAGGGAAAACGAAGGCGACTTCATCTGTGCTGCAGAGAAGTGTACGCCCGAGATCATCAACTTCATGTCAAAAGAGGGGCGCGGATTGATCTGCGCCTCGCTGATTGAAGACCGGTGCGACGAGCTGGAGCTAGAAATGATGGTGGGTAAGAATACGGCCGCACACGAGACGAACTTTACGGTATCGGTGGATCTGAAAGGACACGGAACTACCACGGGCATTTCAGCATCTGACAGAGCCAAAACTATTTTGGCACTTGTAGACCCAAATACAAAACCCGAAGATTTGGGTCGTCCGGGGCATATTTTTCCATTGAAAGCCAAAAAAGGAGGTGTGCTTCGTAGAGCCGGTCACACCGAAGCTACCATTGATTTTGCCCGATTGGCAGGACTCAAGCCCGCAGGTGTACTGGTGGAAATCTTGAAAGAAGATGGTACTATGGCGCGCTTGCCGGACTTGCGCATCATCGCAGATAAGTTCAAACTCAAACTTGTGGCCATCAAGGATTTGATTGCATATCGCATGAAGCATGAGAGCTTGGTGGAGGAAGAAATATCCGTTGATTTACCTACCGAATGGGGTGATTTTAGATTGACGGCATTTAAGCAAATCAATACCGGAGAGACGCACTTGGCACTGACCAAAGGCGAATGGAAAGAAGGCGAGCCGGTGCTGGTGCGCGTACATTCATCATGTGTCACGGGAGATATTTTCGGGTCGTGCCGCTGCGACTGTGGCCCACAGCTGCATGCCGCGATGGAGTTGGTAGAGAAAGAAGGAAAAGGGGTGGTGGTGTACATGAACCAAGAGGGCAGAGGCATAGGCTTGCTCAATAAACTGAAGGCCTACAAACTGCAAGAAAACGGACGAGATACTGTAGAAGCAAATACCGACTTGGGCTTTCAGCCGGATGCGCGTGATTATGGTGTGGGTGCTCAGATATTACGCAAACTCGGCATTGAAAAGCTCCGTTTGATCACCAATAATCCCAAAAAGCGCGTCGGTTTGATGGGGTATGGGTTAGAAATTGTAGAGAATGTGCCCATCGAAATCACCGCCAACGCCCACAACAAGAAGTATTTGGAAACAAAAAGGGATAAATTAGGGCATCAAATCATGAAGTGATACCAGGATGAAGCGATTGATTTTTTTAGCGGTTTTAGGTGTATCCTTTTCATCTTCCATTAGTTACGCACAGGAATTTTCCTCTGAGCTATTCCATGAAGGCTTTTTAGTAACCACCAAAAAGGACACGCTGCGTGGCGCACTCAAGTACGATATGCAGCAGAACCTTGTTCACATGATTGATGCAGGCAAAGTGAAAACCTATACCAGTCAGAAGATTTTCTACTTTGAAATCTACGATGTGACCGTGGATAATTTCCGACAGTTTTATGCCCTTCCTTACAAGGTGGGCATGAGTTACAAAATTCCCATTTTGTTTGAGTTGCAATACGAAGGCCCCTTGTCATTGCTCACTCGTGAGGCGATTGTACAAGAAACTGTGCCCAGCACCGGCACCTATTGGGGCGGCTCGTATACACAACTGCGCCTAGTGTATAGTTATTTTTTTGTGGACAAAAAGGGCAACATCACCATGTACACCGGACGCAAAAAGGAACTCTATGAACTCATGAAAGACAAATCAAAGTATCTGAAGGAGTACATGAAAGAGTACAAACTGCAAGTAGATGAAATCCAAGACCTGATCCGTATCACGGCCTTTTACAATTCAATATGAACAAGAAACCGCTTATCCTCGTCTCCAACGACGATGGAATCACCTCACGGGGCATCCGCCACTTGGTAGAACTCATGCAGCAATTGGGCGATGTAGTAGTTGTAGCACCCGATAGCCCGCAATCAGGGATGGGACACGCCATCACCGTGGGTGATACCCTGCGACTGACCGAAAACAATATTTTTAAAAATGCCCGGGCGTATGAGTGCAGTGGCACACCGGCCGATTGTGTGAAGTTGGCCAAACACCACGTGCTCAAAGACCGACAGCCAGATTTGGTGGTGTCAGGCATCAATCACGGCAGCAATAGTTCCATTAGTGTGTTGTACTCCGGCACCATGAGTGCAGCCATAGAGGCGGCCATTGAAGGGCTACCGGCTATTGGTTTTTCGTTGTGCGATTACGATCCCAAAGGCGATTTGTCTCATGTGGACGAATGGGTGCTGAAAGTGGCTCAGCAAGCGCTTGACAAAGGCATTCCGAAAGGCATAGCCCTGAATGTGAATTTTCCAACAAAACAAAATACGCCCATACAAGGCATAAAAATCTGCAGACAGGCCAATGCCAAGTGGGAAGAAGAATTTGATCAGCGATATGACCCACACGGGCGGGAGTACTTCTGGATGGTGGGCAATTTCGTGAATCACGACAAGGGGACAGATAACGACGAATGGGCACTAGCCAACAACTTCGTTTCGGTAGTTCCGTGCCAATTTGATCTTACGGGACATCATGCCATCACGCAGTTGAATGAGGAGTGGGAGGTGTGAAAAGGGGAGGTTGGGGGACAAGCGACAAATCTCGCACTAGCGTGTGATTTTATCAATATTAATGCTTAAGCTAGTAGTATTTCTGTTCAAGTAAAATGATGATTAATTATTTATGTTTAATTTAAAGTGTATTGGAGTCATCTTCTTTTTACTCACAGGAGGCATATCAGAAGCGCTTTCTCAGACCAATTACTATAATTTTTGCGAGGGTAAGTGGGATGGTATTTCAAGGCTAAAGGTCCTTGGAAAGGACACTGTAGATTTTACTTATTTGAATAATGGAGCTAAAGCAACCATTGATCTTATATTTCTTGGTTCAATGGAATTACAGTTAATTCTTTTCGATGAATCGTATGAGAGTAATTACAGAATTGAAGGTGACTATATGATTATTGGAAATGTCAAGTACAATATTCTTCAATTTGATTCGCAAGAATTATCAATTTCAAAGGATATTGGTTTAGCATTAATCATATATAATTTAAGGAAAGCAGATTAAAAATTAGTTTGGACAAGTTCGCAATTCATCAAGCGCGCGTTTGCAACGCGTGCTATGCAGTAAAAATCCACCCATCAAAATTCAGTTGCCCTGCACCCAATACAGCCCAATATTTGTGTCTCAGTCACATTGTTCAAGAGATTTTTAAGTTATGAGAAAACACCACATCGGAGTATTCATTTTCACCATTGCCTTCAGCCATTTTCTAGTAGCCCAAGAGGCGCGCCCGGAAGATTGGCACCTGCACAATCCCAAAACGGAGGGCATTCAAGGCATTTCACTGGATGATGCCTACACGCTCCTGAAAGGGAAAAAATCAAGAACAGTGATCGTAGCGGTCATTGACTCAGGTATTGACATTGAGCACGAGGATTTGGTCGGGAAAATTTGGAAAAACACCAAGGAAATAGCCGGAAATGGAGCAGATGACGATGGCAATGGCTATGTGGATGATGTGTATGGGTGGAATTTTATTGGGTCAAAGGAGGGCGAAAACATCGTGTATGACACTTACGAACTCACCCGTGAATATGCGCGATTGAAGCCTATTTTTGAAGTACATCAAGTCGCTCCTGAGGGGAATGAAGTAGAATTTGCCTACTGGCAAGACATTCGTCAGAAGTACCAAAATCGCTCCATGGAGGCCATGAAGCAATACGCGTTTTATCGAGATGTACGCACCAATACCCTGAGCATGGAGCAGCAAGTGGCGTCTTTTTATGGAATTGATGAAATTACTAGCCAACTTCTAGATTCGCTTCAGGCGGATCAGTCTGACGTGCGGCGTGCACATCTGGCGTTGCAAAATTTACTTCAAATGTTCGAGCTGGATTCCATGAGCCAATTGCGCGCCTCTTTAGATGAAGCCGTGGAGCATTTTGAGGTTCAGGTGAAGTATGGCTACAATATCAACTACAATCCGCGGGAAGTCATTGGTGACACATGGGACGATCCATATGAGGTGGGCTATGGCAATACTAATGTAGAAGGCGACTTTGCCGAACATGGCACCCATGTGGCGGGTATTATAGCCGCCAATAGACAAAACGAGGTAGGTATCAAAGGTGTGGCGGAGCATGTGCTCATCATGCCCTTGCGCGTAGTGCCAAATGGTGACGAGCGCGACAAAGACGTGGCAAATGCTATCCGATATGCCGCAGACAATGGGGCACACATTATCAATATGAGTTTTGGTAAATCCTTTGAATACAGAAAGTCCATAGTAGATGAGGCCATTGACTATGCATCAGAAAAGGGCGTCTTGTTTGTGCAGGGTGCGGGCAACAGCAATAAGAATTCAGACGAAGTGAACAACTTTCCTACACCCATTCGATTGGAGCCGGATACCGTTCATTTACCAAATTGGATCACCGTGGGGGCACATGATTATCTACTGGATGAGCGCTTTGTAGCTGATTTTTCCAATTATGGCCAGCGCACAGTTGATCTCTTTGCGCCCGGCGTGCAGATTTATTCCACCATTCCCGCCAACGAATACGCTCCATTTGACGGCACCAGTATGGCCAGTCCTGTGGTGGCGGGTATAGCAGCACTTGTGTGGGCCTATTTTCCTGATTTGACGGCCGCCCAACTTCGTAAGGTGCTTATGGATGCCGTAAGAACCTATGACGATCTACAGGTGCAGCGTCCCGGCGATAAAGCACGTGTCCCTTTCTCGTCCCTATCTATCTCCGGAGGAGTGATAGATGCCGCAGCAGCAGTGAAGTTGGCGGATGAGCTTGTTAAAAAATCCCGATAGGTAATCCGTAAAAATTCCATTTAGTCAATGCTTTAGGTTTATTTTGGGCTCCTAACGAACCTATATCATGAAGCGCTTTCTTTTTGTTTTACTCACTTGTTACAGCTTATCGTCAGTTGGTCAAGTAACCATGTCACAATATTTAGAGGGGGATCCGGCCAACTTTCAAGAACTTTTACAGTGGGCAATGGATCCACGATTCAGCGAGGAAATGAAGACAAAACCCGAAGTAATTGAGGAGTTTGTGTTTAAAGCCGGATTGTACGAATACTATTCGGCAGAGGACATAGACAAATGGCGTGCATGTATGAAGTATCTCATTGATCTGGGCGTGCGCCTCAATGATGATGGGGAAGATGAGTACATGACACTATTTTACCTGACATCCCCCGTCAATCTAGGAGTTGATGCGAGTTCAAATCGGTATCAGCTGCACACCGTATTGCTTGAATTAGGCGGTAGGACAGAGAATGTGCTTGATGGGTATTCGTACTTATACAGTGAACTGGTGTATTCCGATTCTGCCAATTTGGTACGTCAAGCATACATTGCAGATTTTGTCAACTGGACCGAAGATCGGAAACGCGCATGGTTGTTTGGAGTTGTCGGTTCTATGGATGAAATGTACGAAGATTATGATCTCAGCCGAGCGATACGGTCATTAGTAATCGCCAACGGATTCAACGTAAATCTGCGCACTAAAAATGAAAAGGCCAGTCTGTTTGATGTGGCCGTCAGGACAGGCAAATTTCAAACAGCCACGGTTTTGCTGGAAAATGGATTTACCATAAATCAACGATGCTTCGCTTGCAATGGAGAGACGCCTTTGCACAACGTGGTTTTCAACAAGGAATTTTATCAGGAGGAGGGCTCGTTTGATTTGATATTGAAAATGCTGGCATTGGGTGCCGATCCGGATTTGCGCGATCTTAAAGGCTTGACACCCGTGCATTATGCCATCAGGCTAAAAAATGAAACGGCATTCAGAGCGTTTATGGAGCCGGAGGTGACTTTCAACTATCAGACAGGAACGCTAAAAGGAGTCAATTACTACGATTTTTTTGTGAAAGAATGGGGAGATCAAGATTTTCTACAAATGCTCTCTGATAAGACCGGATTAAAGGCAGCATTGACCAAAAAGGAAATCAAGGAGCAAAAAGCGAAAGCCAAAAAAGGTAAGGATAAGAAGAGTCAAGAACCCGCGTCGGTTGAGGAAACGGCTGAGGAGCCAGCCGAAGAAGGTGGCGATGAAGACGGTGGCCGCAAGTAAGACTCACGAAAGCCTAAACGTAAAAAAAGCACCCATCAAGGTGCTTTTTCTATTTCCTATAAGTGTGATTAGAGGAAGCTATGCATGAGCAAGTTGTGACTGACTCATAAAGAGTTTGCATTTATCCTTAGTACCTACGTACAGGATGCTGTGCCCTTTTTTTACCATCCACTCATCGCCAAAATCAGATTTGGTGAGTTTCAGTTTGTCTTCAGCCATTTTGTTCGAGAATAGTCTAAATAACGTCATTTGGTTGGGTTTTGGTTAGTAATTAAAGTTGTAATATTTTAATGTCTAGTGCGAAGATATCAAGATTGCATTGATATAATCAAATGTTAACACGAAAAAGTGCTAAAATTTATTCGTACTAGTACGTAGATCCTGATTTTCATGGCTTGGTCTAGTTTTGCGGCCATGCCTCAAACCGACATTACGCTCATCACGCAGCACGACTATATACAGCCAAAAGTGCTGGATCAATACCATCAGAATATTTTGCTGGAGGATCAACTTCTCGCTGATGCACTGACACAAAAGGGATTGTCTGTGCACAGGGTGTCTTGGGATGATGCGTCATACGATTGGTCTAGGACCAAATGCGCCGTTTTTCGAGCTACATGGGATTATTTCCTTCGGATAGATGAATTCAACGCATGGCTTGAGCGTGTTAAGGATCAAACTATGTTGATCAATCCGTATGCAACAGTGAAATGGAATATGGATAAGTACTATCTGCACGACATGGCAGACCTTGGGGTGAATATTCCTGAGACCATTTTCCTGAAAAGGGGAGATCAACGCACACTCACTGATATTCAGCAGCACAGTGGATGGGTTAAATTGGTGATCAAGCCGGCCATTTCCGGAGCGGCACGGCACACGTATTTGATTGATTCAGCCAATTTGCAGGAGCATGAGCCCATTTTCGCTA
>CAZPST010000020.1:0-18236 GCA_964589185.1 uncultured Roseivirgaceae bacterium
GAAGTAAAGAATAGGATTAAGTCCGTTACCTCTACACAGCAGATCACCAAGGCAATGAAAATGGTGGCTGCTGCGAAGTTGCGACGGGCACAAGACGCCATTTTGCAGATGCGTCCGTATGCCCAAAAGCTCACTTCAATCATCAACAATGTATCTGCAAGCGTGGATGCCAGTGAAGTGTCTACACCATATGCCCAAGTACGTGAGATTCAGAATGTGCTGCTTGTGGTAGCCAGTTCGGATCGTGGATTATGTGGTGGATTCAATTCGAGTGCTTTTAAGCATGCCAAAGCGGTGATTGTTGAGAAGTATTCGGGAATGAATGTGACGATCATGCCTATCGGCAAGAAGTCGTATGAGCATTTCAAGAAGCGCGGGTACAGATTAGAAGAAGCGCATTACCGATTGTTCGAAAAGCTAACGTTTGATGGAGCCCGTGATGCAGCCGAACATGTGATGGATGCTTTTGTGCATGGTGAGTATGACGTGGTGGAGATCGTCTACAATGAATTTAAAAACGTAGCAACGCAAATTGTGCACAATGAACAATTCTTGCCTATTCAGCAGGTGGTGGGAGATCATGAAGGCGGTGCTACTGAAGACTATATCTTCCAACCCAACAGGGAGCAAATCTTTACAGAGATAATTCCCAATTCGTTAAAAATTCAGTTTTACCGTACCCTGCTCGAATCGAATGCGTCTGAGCACGGCGCGCGTATGACAGCCATGGATAAGGCGACTGAAAACGCCGACGATTTGCTCAAGGAATTGCGACTGACCTACAACAGAACGCGTCAGGCGGCCATTACCAAGGAGATTTTGGAAATCGTGGGTGGTGCCGAGGCACTGGCCAAAGGATAGGCAGCTTCGGGATGATTGCCCGAGCCTATACGTACATCAGATGGCTCTCGCTCGATATAGTAGCGGGAGCCATTTTTGTTTCCCTCTTTCTGAGCAGAGAACTCGGCGTAGCTCTCCATGCGAATGAGGTCTTCTTGCTTGGGCTGTCAGTCTGGCTCATCTACACCCTTGATCATTTGCTTGATGTGCAGAAGGCGACTGTCAGTACGGAGCGTCGGGCGTTTCATACACGTTACCGGCGCACACTATGGACGCTTGTCTTCATCGGGTTGGTAGCTGGAGGTGTAAGCTGTTGGTGGCTTCCCTTGCCCATACTTCTGGCGGGAGGGGCTGTGGCTTGTTTCACACTGGTGTATCTCCTCTGTGCGCCTTATTTGAGAGGAACGAAGGAATTGATTGGGGCACTGTTGTACAGTGTAGGCGTTTTACTTGTGCCAATTGTGAGAGGTGAATTAGGCATGGTGTTTCCTGTGGTAATTCTCCTGTTTTTACTGGCTTTTCTGAACCTGCTCAGTTTTGCCTTTTTGGAAAATGCAGAAGACGAGCAAGAAGGGTTTCATTCATTTGTGCGGCAGTTTGGTAAGAAGTGGACAGTTCGGCTGATCTGGATGACGGCCGGTGCTGTTTTCATAGGATGTGCGGTTGTATACTGTTTCAATGCTTCCATTACAATGGTGCTCTTTTTCCTAAGTGCTGTACTCATTCATTTTTTTCTCTTTCGGTTCAGTTGGTTTCATGCGCATGAGCGGTATCGGGTGGTGGGCGATTTGGTATTTGTGATGGCGGGGGTTTTGCTTTTTGTGTGACAATTTTCGTAGTATTGTCGCTGATGAACAGAAAAAACTATCTCTACCTTTTGCTCCTACTTCTAGCGTTTGCTGTTTCACGCCAGATTTTTAAGAACTGGGATGATTTCAAAAGAGGTCTGCGAGGTGAGCGTGCTATCAAAGTAATTGATAAGCAATAGTCGTAACGGTCAGTTAAAGTTCCGAAATTTTCTTGTAGAACTCTTTCTTCTCCTCAGGTGAGTTATAGAGAAGCCATCTTCTGGCATTTTCAACAATAAATCGTGGCACAGGATCAACGTGTGACTGGATCGGAAAGGGTCTGTTCAGATCATGACGTGCAAAAATCTCATGACCTCCTTCCGTTCGGATTTTTTTGCAGCCTTCCACCTTTATCAAAAATTTGCGAAATTTTTTGAGAGGAACATTGCTCGGATTGGCCATTGCGATACTATTAGGCCATTGGTATTTCTACATCTAGCGATTTCTTCTGAAAATCGTGATCGTCTAATATCTCTGATAGGTACGGTCGTTTCCGTACCATTTCGGACATAGGCGGTGGGGTAAATGTCTTTTGCTTTTTGCGCTTCCAACCCAACTTTAACATTTCAACTTCAAAGGTCTTTTTGTTGAGTGTGTATCGGAGAAACTCATTAATGGCAATAACAATTGACTGTTCGGCTTCACTATCTGTATAGCCATAGCCCGAAACATCAAACACAGGACTGTAATAGATGATGGTATCGTCCTCTTTCAAAACAAAAATCGGCACATTATGATAGTTCGCCATTTGCTTTCCTGTGACATATTTGCCGTCTGCTTTCAATAGTGGCTTCATAAGCATCTTACGTATATTGGGCGCTGCAATGCTAGCGATAAACAACTGCTCAGCCAATTTAGTTTAGAGAAATGGTGATTCCAAATGAGTATCCACGTGAACGAATGCCATCAAATTTCAACCGCATCGCTCCCTTCTACGACCTACTGCTTTGGGTGGTCTTTGGTCAGCGGGTATGGCATGCGCAGCGGCATTTTATTGATCGGGTGAAACCGAATGATGCGGTGCTGATACTTGGTGGTGGCACAGGCAAAATCCTGGACTGGTTGCCTGCCGATGCTGCGATCACCTACGTGGAGCAATCGGCGGCTATGATCAAACGCGCCAAGCGCAGGCGGAATGTGACTTTTGTCCACGCCGACTTTCGTTCGTTTTCCACAGACACCCAATATGACTGGGTGATATGTCCCTTCTTTCTGGACTGCTTCGATGACGCGCAGCTTCCTGCTGTTCTGACACAGATTGGCGCTTTGATAAAACCGGAAGGGTACCTTTTGGTAACGGATTTCCGTTGGACACGCCAGTGGTACCATCGATGGTTGATCCGGCTGATGGTGGTGTTTTTCAGGATTAGTACCAAACTCCGTATTGCGACTTTACAAGACATACCTGAGCAACTTCATCGCCAGGGCTTCAAGATTCAAGCGAGCAGATACTTCCAAAACGGATTGATTTTTTCGGCCATCTATGCGAGGTAGTACTGCTCCAAGTGTGGCACACAGACCTTATTCGAACAGTCGATTGATGTTGGTCTTTGAGCCACAAACCAAGGATTAGTGGGTGATCTTGTGTTTGTGATGCTGGGGATTTTGCTTCTGATGTGAAGCGTCACCCATTCAAAGGCATGACGTAGAATTCAATATTTGAACAATTCTTAATACCTTAGGACTTGTAAGAGAAAATTGGCGTGACTTTAAGGGAATAAACTCACTTTCGATCACCATCAAATGGGTGAATTTCAAAATCGCGCTTCCAAATGGAGCAAGAATGTATGGATAACTGGTTGAATTGGACGACAGTTGCAGCGAACATTGCTACGGCGTTGGGTATATCTGCATTTGCTATTTATTATTTTTCGCATCGCCAAAATCAGAGGCAATTTGGATTTACAGTGATGATAAGTTGTATTGAAAGATTTCAACAATTAATGCCTCAATTCAGCGCCGAGTCGGGAAGAAATGATATTCTCAAAAAATATGTGGATTTAACAAATGAGGAATTTTTCTATTTCCAAAACGGGTACATTCCCAAACCCGTGATGGCGGAATGGATGGATTCTATCATTGAATACTTCCCAATCTATATAGGAAGTCAGGTACTTCCAATAAACTTCGAATTTATTAAATACAAGCAAATACATGAGTCGAACATGATAGAGGGATATCCTCGTCTGAAAACAGCGTTGACAATCAGGAAAGAGCATGATGTTGCTCTGATTTTTGGGGATGCATCAAATAAAAATTATCGAGAAGCAAGGAAAAAATTGATTTCTGAAATTTTGAGAAATATGGAAATTTCGATTGGATCAAGACATTTCAAAAAGGCAATGATGATTTAATTTATATTTGGGTTGTATACATATTTCAGCAAATAGCAGTGTTCTCTATTAATTTGAAACAATCAAAAATACTTAACCATGGAACAACTAATCGAAATCACACAAGAGTTAAAATTGTCCAAAGAAATATTCTTTGAAGAGAGAAGGAAGCATTTAAGTAAGAAGAAAATGAGCGCAAAGAGTATTTATGACACTGAGAGGGCTTGGGCAGGCTTACATAGATTTTCTCTTGAAGGGTTCGGGGAAAATTTGCTATTCTGGGGAGGATTTGTTGTGTTATTAATTTTGGGGCAATCTGATATGGGAGTTGAATCTGTTTTTTTACCCATCATAATGTGGATAGTCTTGTTAATTAAAATCATAATAAGAAGAGAGAAGATGTGGAAGGAAAGATATTTGTTTTTGGAAAAAATTGAATCGGAAAGACTTGAGCTTGAATATACTGATTACGAAGTAGGCAGAGATTTCAGTCCTGATAATGTTGAGCCGACGCAAGCTGTGCTACAGAAACGTAAAAACATATTTCTTCAAAGTGGTTTGTTATTAAAAAAGCGGTAAGATAAATGAGCTATTTTATAGAATCATCTAATGACTTTATCCAATCACGAGTCACATCATTCCCATCACTTATCTTGACAATATCGTGAACTAGAAACATAACTTCATCAATACTACGCCCAATCATACCTTTGAGCGAGGGATTTTCACTTTTTAAAACGTAATTAATATACCAGTCACTAGTTATGCTCTCATTTTTGGAATACACTTTGAATCGAATAAAGAGCATCATCGAATTATTTAAAGTATCAATTTCCTCCTTTAAACTAGATGGATCTATATAGAATAGTACTTTCTTATCGTCAAGAACACATACCATCTTAAACAGATTATCAAAATAGATCAAATCCTCATCATGCAAATGGAAGATATCAATTAGATGATACTTCCCTTTAAAGTCTTGCACCTTCAAGGTATATTCAATATATTGTGATTTTGCGCTTGAACAAATGGTCAGTAAAAGAACAGATACTATAACTCTCATTCTTTTCAATAATATTAGAAATACAGAGGTAAACAACTTACAAACATAAAGATAGAGATTGGGTGTGGAATATCATAAGTGTTAGAATTATACTGTAGCTCTTCGGAATTCGCCATTCCAATGCATTATCGTAGGTCTGTGAACCTACTTCTAGTTTATAAAGCTACCAAACTCCCCCGCATTATCAAAGCAGCCCTGATCGCAGCGGCACGAAGTACAGCGAAGAGCAGGAGTGCAGCGTCTATGCACCGCTGAAGTGCCGCTCCTGAAATGTCCTCACCCGATTTTTCATCCCTTTTTCATTTTTTTTCGTACCCTTGGAAACCTTGTCCCCTTAAGGGTGTCTATATCCCCGTAACTGTGAGCATCGACCAACAACATATTCACAAGCATCTCATCGAAAAGTGTCAAGATGGAGACGCCACCGCTCAGCGAGAGATCTATCGACTCTACGCCGGAGCGATGTACAATATCTGCAGACGCATACTTGGCAATGACGATGATGCTCAGGATATTTTGCAGGAATCGTTTATGGATGTGTTTGAGAAATTGCCTTCGCTGCGAGAAACAAGTTTTTTTAGTGCGTGGATCAAGCGGATCGTGACCAATAATTGCATCAATGCCTTGCGCAAGCGCAGATTGGCCACCAGTGAGTTGAAGGAAAATTTTGACACGATAGCGGAGGAGGAAGATGATTTTGACTACTCGGCGTACCGGATGGAGCGCGTGAAGGCAGCCATAGAAGCCCTGCCCGACGGATGCAAAACAGTGATGAATTTGTATGTATTTGAAGGATACGATCACAAGGAGATCGGGGAGATATTGGAAATAACAGAGTCGGCCTCAAAGGCGCAATATTGCAAAGCCAAGGCACGTATCAGAGAAACGTTAGTACAAAAAGGAGCACGCTATGCCGCAGGATAATTTTAAAAATTTCATAGGTAGCCATCAGGAGGAATTTGAGTTTCCATTTGATGCAGAGAAGGGCTGGAAGGAGTTCGAATCGCGCAAGCCCAAACGCCGAGGGAACCACGTGTGGATGATAGCCGCATCCGTGTCGTTGCTCATGATGCTGGGTGTGGTGTGGGTGTATTATCCAAGTGAGCCACCCCAAGAGTTGACCGAATGGCAAGAGGCGGAGGTTTTCTACCAACAGCAGATAGATCATATGACCGTGATGGTGAAACAAGTGACGGATGATGAAGAGATACTCTACGATCTGGAAGAAATGGACAGGGCATTTGCCGAACTACGAAATGACCTAAAAGACAATGCAGACAATGCTGAGGTGATAGAAGCGATGATGAACCATTACAGGCTGAAGCTGCAAATCCTCGAACAGATGTTTGACGAAATCAAAGAAAAAAATGAAAGTGAAGAAGATACTATTGACTTGTAGCCTACTGGTGGTCGGCTGGCTGGCCGCTGCGCAGGTGCGTATGGAGAAAGACTATAACCAAACGTTTGATATCACCGCCGAAAGCAAAGTGGAGATTTCCAACAAGTACGGCGAGGTGATCGTGCGCACGTGGAATGAGAATAAGGTGAAGATCAGCGTGCGTGTGACGGCCGAAGGAAAAAGCCAAGATGTGGTGAACAAAACCATGTCACGTGTGGATGTGTCATTGCGTAAGATCGGTTCATTGGTCACGGCGGATACGCAGATTCAGAGCAGCACGAGTGGTATGTCTTTTCTTAACAATGTCGAAGACTATTCCAAAGCCATCTTTGGTAAGCAGAAGCTCACGGTGAACTACGAAGTGTGGCTGCCGGAGCGTATAGATCTGAGCATCGACAACAAGTATGGGGATATCTATTTGGCCTCTATGTCGGGCCAAGTGGATGTAAACCTCGGACATGGTGACTTTAAGGGAGAAAAGTTTACGGGTCGTTTTGATATGGATCACTCCTTTGGCAAGAGTTCTATGAGCTATGTCAATCGTGGACGATTCATTTTGCGTGGAGCAGACATCACCATTGATGAAGGTTCATCCTACAGTTTTCAAAGCAGCTCGTCTACCATTCGCTTGTACAATAGCCATTATGCGAAGTTTGATTCGCGCAATGACAAGATCTATGTGGTAAACATCAATGAACTTGTAGGGCTTGGGCGGTTCACCAATTTGCAGGCGGAGCGATTGATGAAGAGCGCCGATCTCAATTTCAATTTCGGAGAGATCAACCTAAGCCAGTTGGATCAAAAGTTCAAATCCATCAATCTCATTGGCAAGTCTACCGACATCAATTTGGTGCTGAATCAAGCATCATATATCCATGCCACCATCAAAGGACCCGAAGACAAGATGATTGTGCCAAACAGCATGATGTCACTCACACGAGACTTTGATGAAGAGACGGGTCTAGTGACACTCACGGGTATGGTGGGCTATTCTAATGACATCAAGAGCACACTCAATCTGGACGCTTCCGGCGGAAACGTGATCATTTCCATCAAAGAGACGCCCATATTCACCGATCGCAGATAATCAAAAACACATGCAAAGGACTATTCTACTCACTATGTTCCTGCTACCACTATGTCTATACGGCCAGCAGGATTACGAGCGTGCCGCCGGTGTGCGCTTGGGCGTTACTTCGGGTGTCACCTACAAGAAGTTCGTGACCGATACGGAAGCCGTGGAGCTCATCGTTTCCGGCCGGCGCAATGGCACGCAGTTCACGGCACTCTATGAGTTTCACCGACCCATGGAGGTGGCCTTCAATGAGAATTTTTACTTCTACTACGGCATAGGCGCCCATGTAGGCTTTGAGGAGTTTGATGACCTAAAGAAGGTACTCATCAGCACCGATCCGGTAGATTTTGTGTATGAAGACAAGGGCTACTTCGCCATGGGTGTGGATGTAATAGGCGGTGTGGAATACCGCTATCTGAGCGTGCCCATGACCATCGCATTTGAGATCAAACCGTATGTCAATTTTATCGGCATGCGCTACACCAAATCCAACTTTTGGGATGCCGGATTTTCGATAAAATACATATTCTAATAAACCACACCACTATGAGAAGCATCATCACCGGTTTCTTCCTGTTTACTCTCCTAGCTGCATCGGCGCAGCGCTATGTAGACACGCATGACCCCAAAGACAAGGAAATCAAATCACTTTTAGGTAAAGGAAATGACCTCAACGGATTTGGAAGTGTGGATTTTAAAGTAGCAGACATGATGGGCGAGCGTGCCATGCTGGCCGGTGCGTATGGGGGCGTGTTGGTAAACAGGCGCTACATGCTGGGGGTAGGTGGCTATGGTATTGCTACCAAGCTAGAGTTTGACGGCATGGTAGGTGCCGATCCGAAAACGCTCAACCTCAATGGTGGCTATGGCGGTATAGTGATCGGTGGCATGATCGCTTCCAAGGAAGTGATTCACCTTGTGTTTCCGGTATTTTTTGGCGCGGGATCAGTTGAGGTGTCAGACAGAAATTTCTTCCCAAATAGTCCAAACGACGCAGAGTTTACCATTGAAAGTTCGGCGTTTATGATTGTGGAGCCGGCCATGCAGGTGGAGTTTAATATCACCGAAAACTTCCGACTGGCCGCCGGCATGAGTTACCGATATGTCACAGGCACTGAGCTCAACAATGTGAGTGATGCAGATCTATCGGGCAGCTCGGTAATGGTATCGTTTCGGTTTGGGCGGTTTTGATAAACAGGCTTAGGTACACTGCTCCCGCACCAGCTCCAATCCTTGACGGAAGGTATGCGGTGCATAGCCAAGTACCGTACGGGCTTTATCCAAAACAAACCCTGTCTTCGCCGGGCGTTTGGCCGGTTGGCTGAATTTTGACCCATCCGTAGGTGAAATCAGCGACGCATTGAGCTCAAACACATCGGCTACAGCTAGGCCTATTTGGTAGGGGTTCATCATCTCAGAGCCTGATATGTTGAATATGCCCGTGGCTTTTTGTTTGGTCATTAGCCAGCAGCCCAGAGCCAAGTCTTCCGCCAGTGTGGGCATGCGCCATTGATCGGTGATAAGTTGAATCGGTTTGCCTTCTTCCAATGACTTCTTCACCCATAGCACGATGTTCGATCTGCCGCGATCATTGGCCACTCCATATACCAATATGGTACGTGCAATGGCCCATTCTGTCCAAGACGCTTGTATGGCCGCTTCAGCTGCCAATTTGCTCTTACCATATTCGCTGAGTGGATTTGGTTGAGCGTGCTCATCGTATGGCCCTGCTGCTCCATCAAAAATGAAATCTGTGGAGACGTGCGTGAGAAAACACCCGAACGTTTCACATGCCCGCACTATGGCTTCCACTACGAGCACGTTCTGAATGTGGCATTCCTGCGGGTGCAGTTCGCATTCATCCACGTGTGTCATGGCGGCTGTGTGAATCACCGCATCAGGGCGCTCTTGCTCAAAGAGGTTGTGCAAGGCACCTTCTTCGGTGAGATCCACCATGTGGTAAGTATAGTTACCTTCCCGATTTCGATTGACGCCACGTCCGGTGGCATGTAGCTCCACTGTCGGGTCGTTTGATAGCAGGGCGATGAGTTTTTGCCCCAGCAGTCCATTCGATCCGGTGATGAGTACACGCATCACTACTTGGGATAGGTGTGGCCGTACAGTTTGGTAATTTTCTTTTTACTCAGCTCCATTACCTCCATGGTCATGTGCACCGACTCGGCAGGTACGTCTCCCGGATTGGTTTTCACATCCGCTATTTTATCAATTACCTCCATGCCGGTAAGTACTTTGCCAAACACAGTGTATTCTCCATCCAAGTGTGGCGTACCGCCTATGGTGCTATATGCTGCTACTCTTTCTGCCGTAATCTCCTTGCGCAGGCTTTCACCTGACACGCGCTCTAGTACATCTGCCGAACCGGCAATGAGCTTGTTCATTTCGTCAAACTTCTTGTCCTTCTGCAATTCGATCAATTGATCGCGGAGGCTGTCTATTTTGCCCTCTTGCAGTAGCTGGGCAAAGACAGAATTGAGCTTATTTTGATCAATTGTCAATTCATCTTTATCGTACACTTTTCCCTGTACAATGTAGAATTGGCAATCGGATGATTTCTTCTCCGGGTTGTTTGTGCGAGCAGCAGCCAATGAGCCTTTATGATGAAAGAGCGTGGGTAGAATTTCGGCAGGCACACGATCATCGTCCGTCCCGCGTTTTTCATTGGGCTTGCTATACACATCACCACCCTGAATCATAAACTCCTTGATCACGCGATGAAAGATGGTACTGTCGTAGCGACCTGATTCGGCCAGTTCTAAAAAATTCGCTTTGTGAAGGGGTGTTTCATCATAGAGCACCACCACCATTTCGCCGTGGGGCGTCTTGATCTTCACTAGTTTATCCTTTTTTGAATTCTGCGCTACAGCGGCTACACTCATGGCTAGCAGCAGTAGAAGAGCCAATCTTCGCATGTTCTTTATTCTTTAGGGAATTCGTACCCGTACTTTTCTGTGATATCTTTTTTGCTCATGGTCACTATTTCCATGGTCACGGATATGTCAGTGGCCGGTTTGTCACCCGGCACTGTCTGCACGGCTGCAATCTTGTCGATCACGTCGAGACCCTCTACCACGCGCCCAAATACGGTGTATTCACCATCCAGATGAGGTACTCCACCTACTGTGGTATATGTAGCCAGCCTTTCGGGCGACACATCTATGCTAAGGTTAATGCCAAAGGTTTCTTCACAGAGGGTTTTCTGCGCAAGTGCCAGTTGATTCATCTCCTCAAATTTGCCTTCCATTTGGAGGTCAATGAATTGCTGACGAAGTGAATCGTATCCACCCATCTGAAACAATTGACCGAGTGCTTGGTTGAGCATGTTTTGATCTAGAGTCAACTCTTCTTCTTTCCATATACGGCCTTGCACAATGTAAAATTGTGAGCTGCTGGATTTCTTCTCCGGATTGATTTGATCACCCTGACGAGCGGCGGCTAGTTCGCCTTTTTTATGATAAAAGCCATCTACGATTTCGGCCGGAATGCGCGCGGTTTCGGGTTCTTGCTCATTTTTAGGGGCATAGATATCTCCCCCTTGTATCATGAAGCCGTTGATCACCCTGTGGAAGATGGTGCTATCATAAGCGCCGGATTCGGCTAATTTGATAAAATTCGCTTTGTGAAGTGGGGTCTCCTCATAGAGCAGCACGGTCATATCGCCGTGGCTTGTTTTGATTTTGACAAGTTTTTCTTTGGTGCCTCCACACGAAGCAAGAACGGCTATCACCGCGATCAGTACGAGATTCTTCATTTGAAATGATTCTTTTTTTTGGTGGCCAAAGGTAACGAGAGTAATTCTTTTTCGATGGATGGTTTTGTGGGGATGGGTGGTCTCATTTAATTTCATTCAAATTGCGCACGTTTGACATTGCTCATACTTTATCCATGCTTCATCCATGCCTATGCTATGCTGCATATATGTAGATCTCTATCAAGATCCTTTCTCAAAACTCACCAATTTCAAGCAAAATACGGCGCACTCCAGAATGCATCCATCTCTTCACCTTTGATTCTTGGGACAAATTTTTATAATTAGCCTATGACTGCTGCCATAGACAGTAAGGGTAAGTACATCTACGCTTGGTGGGTACAAAATCTGAGTATCAAATTAACCAATTTTCAAATTGACCCATTATCAATTTGCCTAATTTCACCGCATGGGTGTACAAGACCTGCTCATCACGCCATTTTATCTCATTGTTTTGCTGGCGGTGGCCTACGCGCTGCGACCAGCCTGTACTACTGCGCAAACCAAGCGATTTTTCCTGCCGGCATTGGCTGTGCGCTTCTTTGGTGCCATTATGCTAGGGGTCATTTACCAGTTTCACTATGGCGGTGGCGATACGTTCAACTACTTTGACCATGGCAGCAAGTACATCTGGCAAGGGTTTATGGATGATCCGCTGCTAGGCGTCAACATGCTGCTGGATGGTGGTGGTCAGCGACAGCCTGAGACCTTCCAATACACCCAACATATCTGGTATTACCGCGATCCTGCTTCGTTTATGATCGTGCGGATTGTTGCCTTTATTGACATTTTTACCCTGCACACCTACAGTGCCACTGCGCTTTTCTTTGCAGCCTTCAGCTTTTCGGGTGTGTGGGCGCTCTATAGCGCTGTGCAGCAGAAATACCCGCAGCACACCAAGTGGCTGGCGTACGGCGTGCTGTTTATGCCCTCAGTGGTGTTTTGGGGCTCAGGCATATTGAAAGACACAGTGACGCTCGGCGCACTCGGCTGGATGACCTGGGCACTCATTCGCTGGATAGACTTGGGGCAAAAGGGCTGGAAAGAAGTGACTGTTTTGGTGCTCTCCTTTCTGCTCATCTACCACATCAAAATCTACATTGTGATTTGTTTTGTGCCGATGGTGGGTATATGGCTGCTCTTCAAAAACCTAAAGCGCGTGCGCAGTATGCCGCTCAAAATACTGGTGGCTCCCTTTCTGATCGTGCTCTTTGCAGTGGGCGGATTTTTAGCACTGCAACAAATTAGCGCAGATAATGCAAAGTATAGTCTGGATAATGTAGCCGAGCAAGCCCGCATCACGGCATATGACATCCGCTACGGCTGGGGGGCACGTGAGGAAGGAGATGGTGGCTATGACATAGGCATACCCGATGGCACGGTGGGCGGCATGGTGCAGCTGATGCCCAAGGCCATTGTGGTCAGTTTGTTTCGGCCGTTTCCGTGGGAAGTGCGCAATCCGTTTATGCTATTGGCTGCACTGGAAGCACTCGTTGTACTCTTTTTCACATTGAAGTTTCTCGTTCGCAAAGGAGGTATTGGCCGCTTATTGGCCGATCCGTTTTTAGTATTCTGCTTTTTCTTTGCGCTCCTTTTCGCCTTTGCCGTGGGTGTGAGTGCGTTTAACTTCGGCACGTTGCTGCGCTACAAAATTCCGCTGATGCCCTTTTATGTGATAGTATTGGTAGTTTTGCAACCGCTGACCGTCCGGCGTAGATCGACTATTTTGCATGAAAACCATCATTGACGCTTCTAAAAGCAAACTCAGCCTCAACATTCGCGAGATCATTCAATACAAGGATCTCTTCCTGATTCTGGCCTATCGTGACTTGCGGGTGCGCTATGCACAGACGTTTCTCGGACTCTTTTGGGCGTTTATCCAGCCGGCAGCTACGTTGCTCATCTTCACGGTGGTATTTGGGCGCGCCATCAAAGTAGATACCGGTGGCATACCCTATCCCCTCTTTGCTGTATGTGGCATGGCCGCTTGGGCGTATTTCGCATTCGTGCTCAACCAATCGGGCAATAGCATCATAGGCGCGCAGGAAATGGTGAAGAAAATTTACTTCCCCCGTTTGGTCATTCCACTATCCAAAGCCATGGTGGGGTTTGTGGACTTCTTTGTGGCCATTCTTTTTATCGTGATCCTGTGTGTGGCGTATGGGTTTGTGCCCGGCCCGCAGGTGTTTTTCTTGCCACTATTTATCCTCATTAATATTGTGACAGCCCTGGCCATTGGTATCTGGCTGAGTGCCCTCACTATTCGTTACCGCGATTTCCAACATATCGTGCCGTTTATGGTGCAGTTTGGCCTGTATGCCACGCCCGTGGGATATCCGGCTGAGCTGATCATGACCAATCTGCCCAAGTGGGCGGTCATTCTCTTTTACCTCAATCCTATGGCCGGCGTGGTGGAAGGTTTCCGCTGGAGTATCCTTGGTGGCACACCGCCGCATGCCTATGCCTACATTTCGTTTGGGGTGATGCTCGTCTTGTTTGTCTCTGCGCTGTATTACTTCAGGCGGGTAGAACGGGTGATGGCGGATATTGTGTGAGTTGTTAGTTAACTGGTTGACTAGTGAATAGTTGATTAGTGAAAAGTGAACGATAAGTAGGCAAAGGGCAAAGACCCCCGGCCCCTAAAGGGGTGACTTGCGATTAGTTGGTAGTTATCACGGAAAGTAGGCAGTAGGCAAAGGGGAGTAGGCAATAGACGTGGTGAAATTTCGAGCTGAACTTTGGGGGACGCTGTGATACAGATAGAAAGTAGGCAAAGAGCAGTAGGCAGTAGGCAAATTGCAGTAGGCAATTGACGTGATGAAACTTCTTGCTGCGCTTTGAGGGACGTTGTGATAGAAATGGAAAGTAGGCAATGAGCAGTAGGCAGTAGGCAAATTGCAGTAGGCAATTGACGTGGAGAAACTTCGAGCTAGACTTTGGGGGACGCTGTGATACAGATAGAAAGTAGGCAAAGAGCAGTAGGCAAATTGCAGTAGGCAATAGACGTGGTGAAATTTCGAGCTGCGCTTTGAGGGACGTTGTGATAGAAATGGAAAGTAGGTAATGGGTAGTAGGCTTACTCGAAAACCTCCTTGATTCTTCCCTTTTGTTTAAATTGTGGAGGTAAAGGGATAGCTAAAAGCGTAAATGGCATGATCAAGCAGCAAGCGGCACAAGATTTTCAAAGTAATTTACTTGATGAAATAGCTAGTATATCCCAGCATCGTATGCCCCTCTTGCTCTCTCGACAAGAACTTGGACTCATTTTAAAAAAAGTAGTTTGGGAGTATGAAGTGTCACCGGATGATTTGGTATACATATTCTTCGACGAAAAAAAGGTACCCGGTCTGTCAAAAGAACACTTACAGGCCAAACTCCTCAAAGGATACAGCTGGCATCAGTTGATTCGGTGGTTTGGTTTCGAAACAGCCAAAGCGTTCTTGACAGACGAAGTGATCAGTAAAGTGTTTCCCCTATCCTATCGCAAGCGATTTCAGCATGTCAAAAACATACTACACGCATAAGCTGTATCCCCTTCAAGATAGGGTATTACGTAAAGTAGCTGCCCTTCAAACACCCTTTTACCTAACCGGAGGCACAGCATTGAGCAGATGTTATCTTCATCATCGATACTCTGACGATCTCGATTTCTTTACAAACGATCATCCTGATTTTCTGCTTCATGCACGCCAGATATTTGACGACCTATCATCGACATTTTTAGTCAGACAAACTGTAGCTGACGAAGGATTCGTCCAATTTTTTGTGAGCAGTGACCAAGTAGACCTGAAAATAGAATGCATCAATGACGTAAGCTACCGCTTTGGGGAATTTGCTGTTTTCCAAGAGTGCAACACAGACAATCCGCTAAATATCCTCTCCAATAAACTATCTGCCCTATCAAGAGATGCAGCTAAAGATTATGCCGATATCCTTTTTCTGTCTCAGAAATACACCTTTAACTGGCTGGAAATGGTTGATCGTGCTAAACAAAAGGATACGTGGGTGAATGAACTGGCCATTGCTGATCTACTCCATCAATTCGATGTAAACCAATTTGGCATCATCAATTGGATTAATCCGATTGATTTGACACACGCCAAAAAATCCTTTGAATCAATCGCTCTCGATATCCTCGCTGGAGCTGATAATAGTCTGTGCAATTAGTTAATTAGTGAAATGAACGTGAAGGATAAGTAGGCAATGGGTAGTAAGCAAGGGACAAAGACCCCCGGTCCCTAAAGCGGTGACTTTCGATTAGTAGGTAGTTATCATGGGAAGTAGGCAGTAGGCAATTGACGTGGTGAAACTTCGTGCTGGACTTTAAATGCCTTTAAAATGTCCACGGTCCACGGACGACAGACGACAGCTATTTCACTACACTTCGGATGTACGATTCCACGCCGTAAAGGGGCACATTGGTCATCCACGATTCTTCCCGATAATCGGACATAGATGTTCGTATGGCTACTTTCGGTCGGTATTTTTCACAGTATACTTTTAAACTCTTGGATTGAAGATTTTCTGCCGCTTTTACCTCCAATGGCACAATCTTGTCGTGCGCCTGGATTAAGAAGTCAACTTCAGATCTCGAATTCTCCGCTGACCAGTAATAAACCTCCGCCCCCATGCTCAGCAGTTGCTGCAACACAAATTGCTCTGTGAGCGCTCCTTTAAATTCTTCAAAAATGCGTCCTCCTTCTAGCAATGTACGTGCATCCATGCGCACCATGGCTCCAAACAATCCGACATCCAAGGCAAACAATTTGAAGGCATTGAAATTTTCGTACATTTTTAGTGGCACGGCAGGTTTGGTCACATTGTGTATGCGATGCGCCAACCCACAATCTACCAACCAAGCTAGGGCCAATTCAAAGTCCTTGGCACGTGCGCCTGCTTTCACCTGTCCATAAATAAACTTACGGTTTTCTTTGGCCAGTTGTGCGGGTATTGCCTTCCACAGCATCCGGATGCGCGGAATGATCTGTCCGGGCGCATGCTTGGCAAAGTCTTGCTGATACCCTTGCAAAATATTCAATTGAATAGTCCGCACCTCCTCAAAATTGGCACGATCTACGAATGCCTGCACGGCCTCCGGCATACCACCCACGTAATAGTACATTCGGAGTTTTTCAATCAGCCGCGCATTGAATGCGGTGATCATTGGCCAATCTCGGCGGGTAAGCAATCCGGCCATATCCACATCGCCGATAGCACCCAAAAACTCGTGAAAATTCAGCGGATGCAGGTCGAGGAATGCTACTTTGCCCACCGGAAACGATACCTGATTGCCCAACGCCACCCCTAGCAACGAACCCGCCGCGATCACATGATATTGTGGCGCATTTTCCTGAAAATACTTCAAAGAGGTAATAGCTCCGGGAGCCTCTTGTATTTCATCCAATATGATAAGCGTCTTACCGGCTGTGATCTTCTGGCCGGAGGCGATCTGCAACGCCGCAATCATGCGCTCCACACCAAAGTCAACGGCAAAAACCTCCTTCAGCGCAGGATCACTCTCAAAATTGACATATGCACTGTTGACAAACGATTGACGGCCAAATTCGCGCATCAGCCACGTTTTGCCCACCTGACGTGCGCCTCTCAGTACCAATGGTTTGCGTGTAGGAGCCTCCTTCCAAGCTTCTAACTTATCAAATAGTTGTCGCTTCATTGCTACGAAAATACACTTTTATGGACGACTTTATGTAGATAATTACATTTATATGGACGACTTTCTGTGAATAGTCACATTTCTATGGACGACTTTCGAGCTATCGGTGATTGATGAGGTTCGGTATTGGGTGTTTGTAAATGCCTATAAAATATCCACAGTCCACGGACGACAGTCGACAGTCCACCCAATTAACCAGTTAACTAATCCACCAGTTAACCAATTTCCCGCGGCACACCAATGGCACTCGGAATCACTATTCTGACAGCTTTGATTTACCTTCGAAACATGCTCCACCTACTGAAACTCCTACAACAGTGACTGACAAAACACGATACTGGCTCGAACTATCCGAATATGATTTGGAAACTGCACAGGCTAGGCTGCAAACCAAGCGCTATCTATATGTGGGCTTCATGTGCCTCCAAGCTATTGAAAAAGCATTAAAAGCTTGGTTTGTGCAATCAAAAGAAGAAATGCCGCCGTATACACACAATCTCGGACTCATTGCCGAAAAAGGAGGTCTGGTCGCATTCCTTTCTCAAGATCAATTGGATCTTCTAGACATGCTTGAACCCCTAAATATAGAAACACGCTATCCTGCATATAAGGAGCAGTTGCTCAAACACCTCGATCACAAAAAATGTGTGGACCTACTTGAAAAAACCAGAACTTTGCACCAATGGATCAAAGACAAGCTATAAGTACCGCGCAGGCATACAAAAAATTACTCCTGCAACACATGAAGGTGGAAAAGGTGTACCTTTTTGGCTCTTATGCGCGTAACAGCCAATCCGAAACCAGCGATCTGGACATAGCCGTGATCTTAGAGCATTCGCAAGACAACTACTTTGATGTCCACCCGAAATTGTGGAAGCTACGCCGACAAATTGACTACCGGATAGAGCCCATTCTTCTGGAACGATCACATGATGAATCCGGCTTCATAGAAGAGTTAGAGCGTACGGGAATAGAAATCTAATGCCTGATTTGGTTATTTGGTTAAAGAACGTATCGATTATGGCTACTAGTACCAAAACAAGTAAAGCATTTGATGCCGTACGGTTCATGTGGGAGCAAAGAGAGCGGGTTTCTAAGGTAATTGAGCACATGACCGCAGAAGAAGAATTGGCCTATTTTAAGAAGAAATCTGAGGAATTTCGAAAGACCATTAGTTGATGGTTGAAAAGGGAAGATATCGGTATCCCTTTATCATTTGTTACTCGGTATTCCTTGTT
>CAZPST010000021.1:0-18081 GCA_964589185.1 uncultured Roseivirgaceae bacterium
GTCACGGGCTTGTTCACCCGCTTCACGATCTCGGCGGTCATAGCTTGCATTTTGGGTAAATCGAGCAAGATGCCCGCTCCGGCTCCTTTGCAGGCTACTTTTTTCACCGGACAACCATAATTGATATCGATGATTTCGGGATTGGCCGCTTCAGCAATCGCGGCTGCCTCGCGCATCGATTCTATTTTGTCCCCAAAAATTTGAATGCCGATGGGACGTTCGTAATCGTAAATGTCGAGCTTCTGCACACTCTTAGCTGCATCGCGGATGAGTGCCTCAGAGGATATGAACTCTGTGTACATCAGATCGGCACCATTTTCCTTGCATAGCGCACGGAACGGCGGATCACTCACATCCTCCATGGGTGCGAGCAGTAGCGGGAATTCCCCAATTTCAATGTCACCGATTTTTACCACGTTCAGCGCGTATCTTTGGCCGCAAAGTTAGGCAATGCAGGACATTCTCATCAACATACCCGAATCAGACAAGCGGCGAAAGACCATTCTCTTCTCCTTCTTGGTCATTGCGTATGTGAGTGTGTTTGCATTGATGGCCAGCGGCAGTGAGGGCAATACAAACTCCATTACCCATGTGGATCCGACTATTTTGTTAGTGACCCAGGGTCTCATTTCGGGCATATTTTTCATTCTACTTCCACTACTGTTCGTTCAGCATGCCCTTGATTTTTCGGTCAAGAAATTTTTTCAACCCATTGCACTCAAACAGCTCTTTTATTTGGTCATTATCGGTGTGTCACTCATGGTGGTGCTCAGTGTGGTGATCGAGTGGAATATGAACATCGTGCTGCCCGGAGAGGCATTTCATGCATGGGCTAAGGCGAAAGAAGCGGAGCTGAAAGTGCTCACAGAGCATATCATCGATTTTCAGTCCACTACGCAGTTCGTTATTGCCTTTCTGGTCATTGCTGTTTTTGCAGCCATTGGCGAAGAGGTACTCTTTAGAGGATTGTTACAAAATCTGCTGGCTAAACTATCGGGCAATGTGCATGTGGCTATCTGGGTTTCGGCGATTTTGTTTTCGGCCATTCACTTGCAGTTCTTCGGGTTTTTTCCGCGCATGCTGATAGGAGCACTACTAGGCTACCTCTACTATTGGTCAGGGCGACTGTCGGTGGCCATGTTTGCGCATTTTTTTCACAATGGACTATCCATCACTGCGGCATACATAGTGAGTATGGAACTGAGCACTTTGCCCGTGTCCCCTGAGCAGATGGACAAAGCAGCCCCCTGGTCCCTGATTTTGTTGTTTGCACTAATCGGCACATTTGTCCTTATCCGCTTTAAAAATCACGCACAAGAAAATGAACAATTGGCGGAGCGTGTATAAAGACAATAGAGAACATAGAGCGACCATCGTGCGAGATGTGCTGATGGACAGGGACATTGATGCCGTATTGGTCAATAAAAAAGATTCTCCATATGGTTTTGGCTATTTGGAAGTGCAAGTACCGGCTGATCAGGTAATTTTGGCCATTAAGATAATTGAGGAGGACATCCATTTTGAATAAGTTTTCAGATCTTTTAGTACGTGCCCTTACAGCCCTGGTGGGTGTCTTTGTCATGATATTTTGCGTGATGTACGGGCCCTGGACATTCTTTGTGCTATTTCTTGCCATCACGGTATTTAGCATTCGGGAGTATGCCCGCATGGTGGTGCTGCCGCCTGTGCAGGTGGTGTGGCTGTATGTGCTCACAGTTTCCATCTTCTCTGCCGTCTTTCTGTTTAGCTCCGGATACATGCACAGCAAATACCTCTATGTACTCGTGCCAATCCTGTCTATTGGATCCTCCATTCAACTGTACCTCGATGACAAAACGCCACTACGCAGCATGGCTTTGATGTATTTCGGTGTGGGCTACATTGTACTGCCGTTCAGTTTGCTCAGCGTCATTATTTTTCAGGGGGGAGCGTTTAGCCCGTATCTCATTGTGGGCTTATTGGTCATGATCTGGTGTATGGACACGGGCGGGTATTTCTTCGGGAGTGCCTTTGGCAAACACAAGTTGTTCGAGCGCATTTCGCCCAAGAAATCATGGGAGGGTGCATTGGGAGGCGTATTTCTCGTGTTGATCGCTGCATGGGTATTGGGCATTTATTTCAATGAAATGAACCAATGGCAATGGCTGGTAGCCGGTTTGATCATTGCCGTATCCGGCATTTTTGGTGACTTGGTCGAATCGTTTATCAAGCGCGTAGGTTTGCAGAAAGATTCGGGTAGTAGCATACCCGGACATGGCGGCTTCCTCGACCGATTCGATAGCCTGATTTATAGCATCCCGTTCTTTCTTTTTTTCCTGAAGCTTATTTGATCAATTGATTGGCGTTCCCATTAGCTTTGCGCCAAAATTGAAAGTACCCAAAATTTCTCCCCCTCTGTAATGGCGTATATTGAACCCGCTCCTATCAAGGACAAAGACAATCCCTTCGAATCCATGATGTCTAGATTTCAAATTGCGGCTCAGCACTTGGGCCTCAGCGAAGAAGTCTACAACGTTTTGAAAACCCCCACCAAACAGGTGATCGTATCGCTTCCTGTGACGATGGATGATGGCTCCATTCGTGTGTTTGAAGGATACCGTGTCATTCATTCCCAAATCCTTGGCCCGTCTAAAGGCGGCATTCGTTTTGACAAAAATGTAAACATCGATGAAGTAAAGGCACTGGCCGCTTGGATGACCTGGAAGTGTGCCGTGGTAGACATTCCATACGGTGGCGCCAAAGGTGGTATCACGTGCAATCCACGTGAAATGTCTGCCGGCGAAATCGAGCGACTGACACGTGCATACACTCAATCTATGGTGGATGTGTTCGGTGAAGATCGTGATATTCCCGCTCCTGATATGGGCACAGGCCCTCGTGAGATGGCGTGGTTGATGGATCAATATTCCCGATCGCAAGGCAAGACTGTGAATGCCGTAGTGACCGGCAAACCAATCGTCTTGGGCGGATCACTGGGAAGAGAAGAAGCAACCGGACGAGGCGTGATGATCTCGGCAATGGCTGCTATGGAAAAATTGAAAATCAATCCATTCCGCGCTACATGTGCAGTGCAGGGATTCGGTAATGTAGGATCTTGGGCTGCTCGACTGCTCCAAGAGCGCGGAACGATCATAGTAGGAATTAGTGATGTGAGTGGCGCCTATTACAATGCCGAAGGTATTGACATCCCCAAAGCCATTGAATACCGCAACCAAAACAATGGCAGCTTAGAAGGATTCAGTGGTGCTACGCCCATACCGGCTGAGGAACTGCTGCTATTGGAAGTAGATGTGTTGGTACCGGCCGCCGTAGAGGATGTGATTACCGTAGACAATGCACACAAAATCAAAGCAAAGCTGATCGTAGAAGGTGCCAATGGCCCTACGTCTGCCAAGGCGGATGCTATTTTGAATGAAAAGGGAATTATGGCTGTGCCGGATATTCTAGCCAATGCCGGAGGTGTTACTGTTTCGTACTTTGAGTGGGTGCAAAACCGCCTAGGCTACAAGTGGACCAAGGAGCGCGTGAATCGTCGTTCGGACAGGATCATGAAAACAGCCTTTGACAAAGTGTATGAGACATCACTTCAGTACGATGTGTCTATGCGAATAGCAGCGTATATCGTGGCGATTGACAAAGTAGCCAAGACGTACAAATTCCGTGGTGGGTATTAAATTGCCCACAAAAACAACCGGATGAGAATTCACAAAGAAGGATATTGGTTAATACCTGTTTCAACCATCGTGATCGTCGGCTTGCTGGCGCTATTGTGGTGGTTGATTCCATTTGCTATTGTTCAATATGTATTAGCCACCGCCGCATTCGTCCTATGGATCTTGGTTGTGCGCTTTTTCCGCAACCCACACGTGGAGTGTCCGGAGAAAGAAGGAATCCTATACGCCCCCGCTGAGGGCAAAGTGGTAGTGATCGAAAAGACGTTTGAAGACGAATACTTAAAAGAAGAGCGCATTCAGGTATCCATCTTCATGTCACCATTGAACGTGCATGTGAACAGAAGCCCGATTGCAGGTGTTATCGATTTTTTCAAATATCATCCCGGTAAATTTCTCGTAGCGTGGCACCCAAAGTCCAGCACCGAGAATGAGCGAACAACCATCTGTGTGAAAACCGAAACCGGGGTGAAAATACTCATGCGTCAGATTGCTGGTGCAGTCGCCCGACGTATCCTTTTTTACCCAAAAGAGGGGGATCACGTACAAACCGGTGAAAGTGTAGGGTTTATCCGATTCGGTAGCCGTGTCGATTTGTTCTTGCCATTAGATGCCGAAATCCTTGTGAAGATCGGTGACCTGACCAGTGGGGGTACTACCGAAGTGGCGCGTTTGAAGTAATTACTTCACCCCAAACGCCTTCTTCACCTTGGCCACATAATCCAGTTTTTCCCACGTGAAGAGTTCTACTTTCACTTTTTTCTCGTTGGATTTTCCGGCATTGAATACCTTCACCACCTCTTGCGGCTTACGTCCCATGTGGCCATAGGCGGCCGTTTCCAGATAGATCGGTGAGCGAAGCTTCAAGCGCTTTTCGATAAAGTAAGGCCGCATATCAAACAGCTCCATTACTTTCAGGCTGATCTCGCTATCGGATAGTGACACCTTGGAGGTGCCTTTGGTATCTACAAAAATGGATGTGGGTTGTGCCACACCGATGGCATACGAAACCTGCACAAGCACCTCTTTGCACACGCCTGCCGCTACTAAATTCTTGGCTATATGACGCGCGGCATAGGCTGCACTTCTGTCCACCTTCGAAGGATCCTTGCCGCTAAATGCACCTCCGCCGTGACCACCTTTGCCACCGTATGTGTCCACAATGATTTTGCGTCCGGTGAGGCCTGTATCTCCGTGAGGTCCGCCTATCACAAACTTGCCCGTTGGGTTGATATGGTATTTGATTTTCCCTTTGAAAAAGGGCTTGTAGTTTGGATTTGCTTTAAGAATACGCGGAATCACAATTTCCTGAATGTCCTTTGAAATGCGGGCTTGCATTTTCTTCTCTGTATCAAAATCATCGTGCTGCGTAGACACCACAATGGTATCGATGCGCAGCGGCTTATGATCGTCGCTATATTCCAGTGTCACCTGGCTCTTGGCATCCGGACGGAGGTATTTGATCTTCTTTCCTTCTCTTCGGAGTGCAGCCAATTCTTGAAGAATTTTGTGCGATAGGGCCAATGCCAGTGGCATGTAGTCTTCTGTTTCGTCAGTGGCATAGCCAAACATGATCCCTTGATCACCGGCACCCTGATCCTCTTTGTTTTTGCGATCTACCCCTTGATTGATATCGGCAGACTGCTCATGTATAGCCGATAAAATACCGCAGCTATTCGCCTCAAACATGTACTCGCTTTTAGTGTAGCCTATTTTGCGAATGACCTCACGGGCAATTTCCTGCACATCCAAGTACGCTTGTGACTTCACCTCGCCGGCTAGCACCACCTGTCCGGTAGTCACCAGTGTCTCGCACGCCACTTTAGAGTCCGGGTCGTAGGCAAGGAAATTGTCAATTAAAGCGTCAGATATCTGATCGGCTACTTTGTCCGGGTGACCTTCAGAAACGGATTCGGATGTGAAGAAATAGGGCATAGGATTGTTTAAACTTTGAAGCGCACAAAGTTATCTTTTTAGGTCAAATTCCACAGGATTAGACAGGATATGTTCCCAAGCAAAAAATGGTAGGAATTTTATGCAAATCGGGCAGGGCAGCACCCCATTGCTTGATGGTCTGCGTGGCTATGAGTTCGCGCTCGCCGGAAATACCTGCTGCTACAGAAAGCAGCGAGCTAGGTGCGCAAGTGGCCACAATGGCTTGTAGTAATTGATTGGTACGGAAAGGCGTTTCCATGAACAACTGCGTGTAGCCTGTGCGAAGTGCCTCTGTTTCCATTTGCTTGATTTTCTTGGCTTGCTCTGCCTTATCGATGGGTAAATATCCGTGAAAGGTAAAATGCTGGCCATTGAAACCCGAGGCTATCAGCGCCATCTGAATGGATGACGCGCCCGGTAGCGGCACTACCTGAACGCGCTGCTTGTGTGCCCAACTCACCGCCAGATTGCCCGGATCAGCAAGACCTGGTAGCCCTGCCTCGGACATCACAGCCACATCTCCCAACACAATCATTTCGTCCAAAACCCTGCTCACATCAGCGAAACTTGCGTTTTTGTCCATTATCTCAAAACGCAATTCATTGATGTCTACGCCCAGTCTAAGACTACCGATAAACCGACGAGCCGTGCGCACATTTTCCACCAAATAAAACGCCGTGTGCAGCACCACGTCTTTTACCACCGGGGCTACAAAATCCGACGTATTCGATTCGTCCAGATAAGTGGGGATCAGGAATAGTTTGGCCTTCATTGGGACAAAAATTCATTGACCCATCGGGCTAAGGTCTTTGGTTGCTCGGCATGCACCCAGTGGCCGGCACTAGGCACCATTTTTATAAGGGCATTAGGAAAATGCTTCTTGATTTCGGCGTGATCGGCCGTCTGAATATAATCCGATTCACCCCCGCCGATAAACAGCACGTGCCCGTTGTACCAATCATCATCGGCGAGTGGAGCGCCAATTTGCTCCGCATTTCGCTCGATCACATCCAGATTGAGTTTCCAGACAAATTTGTCACCTTCTCGTGTCAGATTTTTGAGAAGGAACTGCCGCACACCAAACTCAGGAATACGATACGCCATTTGATCATCTGCTTCTTGTCGGGTTTTGAGCGTTTCGAGGTTAAGCGATCGAAATGCACGAAAAATGCGGGCGTGATGCGGCTCATAGTAGCGAGGTGATATGTCTACTACTACCAGCTTGTTCACCCGCTCGGGATAGCGCGTGGCAAATGTCATGGCCACTTTGCCACCCATGGAATGCCCAAGAAGATGTGCTCGATCCATTCCCTCACTCAGCATTAACTCAAGGATGTCATCGGCCATGACATTGTAATCAAACTCATCGCTGTGAGGTGAATTGCCGTGGTTTCGCTGATCTACAAGATAGACTTTAAAACCGGCTGAAAACTCTTTGCCAATGGTCTGCCAATTGTCCGATGAACCAAATACGCCATGAAGAATGATAAGCGGCTCTCCCGAGCCATACGATCTAAAATGTAATTGCATGTTTTGCTTTAACGATACTACGCTAGTTTTCTTAAATAAAGTCCGATGGTATTCTCCAAGCCAAAATAAAGGGCGTCACTGATGAGGGCATGACCAATGGATACTTCGAGCAGATTGGGGATGGACTGTTTGAAAAATTGAAGATTATCCAAATCCAAATCATGACCGGCATTCACTCCCAATCCCGATAGTTCGGCTTGTTTGGCTGCTCGTATGTATGGTGCTATTGCCCCATCTCGATCTGAATGAAATTCTCGGGCATACGCCTCGGTGTACAGTTCAATCCGATCGGTACCGCACGCTTTGGCGGCCTCCACCATGCGCTCATCCGGCTCCACAAACAACGAGGTGCGCACACCCCACGATTGAATCTGACCAATGATGTCTTGTAAAAGCTTTTGATTCTTGATGGTATCCCAGCCTGCATTTGAGGTGATAACGTCCGGTGGATCAGGCACCAACGTGGCTTGAGCGGGTCGAATTGTTTGGATAATTTCCATAAAGCGCGCATCCGGATAGCCCTCAATATTGAACTCCGTGGTTACCACTTCATTGAGTTCAAAAACGTCGCTGCGGCGAATATGACGCTCATCCGGCCGTGGGTGCACCGTGATTCCTTGGGCTCCAAACCGCTCACAATCCATCGCTACACCAACCACCGATGGTCGGTTGCCCCCGCGTGAATTTCGCAAGGTTGCCACTTTGTTCACGTTTACGCTTAATTTTGTCATCCTCAGTTTGTCGCCGCTTTCGTTGGCAAATTTGACCAATTTAAACCCAAAACCATGAGCTTAAAGACCAAAATAGAAGGAGAAATAAAGCAGGCAATGCTTAGCCAAAACAAAGATCGCTTGCGGGCATTGCGCTCCATCAAGTCGCTGATATTGCTGGCCGAAACAGAGAAAGGGGCTAAAGAGGAGCTCACCGAAGACGCTGAAATGAAGCTTTTGCAAAAAGCCGCCAAGCAACGCAAAGACTCACTGGAGGTATATGTGCAGCAAAATCGGGAAGACCTAGCTGAGGTAGAGCGTGTGGAATTGAAAATCATCGAGGAATTTTTGCCACAGCAAATGAGCGAAGCAGACGTGGAAGCCGCCGTGAAAAAAATTATTGCTGAAGTGGGTGCCGCAGGACCACAGGATATGGGCAAAGTAATGGGTGCTGCCACTAAGCAGCTGGCCGGTCAGGCAGATGGCAAATTGATCTCACTATTGGCTAAAAAACTGCTTGGATAACTTGGCCATTTTCGACATCATTATTCTCATCATTCTCATTATCGCCGGAATCAAAGGATTTCGGCGTGGGTTTGTTGTTGAAACCATCTCAATGTTGGCCTTCTTTATCGGGCTGTTTTTAGCATTGAAACTTACGTTTCCGATCGCCCTTAAATTTTTTGGTGACTTAGAGGCATTTTGGATCATAACACTTGTCATTTTTATTGTGCTTTTTTTCACCGTGATGTGGGGAGCACAGCTCTTGGCCAAAGCCATCAAAAACAGCATTGCCCCTACCGCAGTAGGTATGGTAGATAGTGTGTTCGGTGTGGTCATCTCCATGGCCAAATGGGTGTTTATCTGTAGCATCCTGCTTTGGGTCATTGATTCGCTCGAAATGGAACTGCCCAAAGAATGGATCAATGCGTCACATGTATACTACCCGCTCGCGTCACTAGCCCCATGGACCGTGGAATTGGTGAGTGGCGTCATTCCCTTTTTTCAAGATATCTTGGATAACATGGATACACCGCCACGGCGCATTTAGTGCGGTGTTGATACTTTGATCATTTAGTGTATTTTTGGAATATGCGGATTCAAGAAGCTAACGATTTTCAGTATATCGACGAAGGTAGCGGCGAGCCACTAGTGCTGCTTCATGGACTATTTGGAGCCTTGAGCAACTGGGGCACGGTGGTGGATCGTTTTTCGGTCAATTATCGGGTGATTATACCTTTGTTGCCTATTTATACTATGCCGGTGAAACAGGCCGGATTAGAAAAACTAAATGAATTTCTCGAGGAGTTCGTAGCACATATGCAGTTGGATCATATGAATCTGGTGGGCAATTCGCTGGGCGGGCATATTGGCTTGATCTATACTTTGCGCAATCCGACCAAGGTGAAGCGATTGATCCTGACCGGAAGTTCTGGGCTATTTGAAGATGGCATGGGCGGATCGTATCCACGTCGTGGCAGTTATGATTACATTTCAGAGCGGGTAGCCTATACCTTCTATGACCCAAAAACAGCCTCCAAAGAGCTTATTGACGAAGTGTTTGAAACCACCAAAAGCATTCCGAAATGCTTGCGCATCGTGGGCATTGCCAAGTCTGCACAGCGCAATAACATGGCTGATGACATACCCGGCATCACATGCCCTACATTGCTCATCTGGGGTCTGAACGACACCATCACCCCGCCCATGGTGGCACACGAGTTTAACCGACTCATACCTAACTCCACCCTTCGGTTTGTTGACAAATGCTCGCACGCACCCATGATGGAAAATCCGGAGCGATTCAATGAACTGCTGGAGGAATTTTTGGAACAACCCCTGCACGCATGACCGCCAAAGATCTCATCAACTATATGATTCCCCCGCTCAAACCGGAAGACCCGATTGAGAAGGCACAAGAGTGGATGGATGAGTTCAAGACTTCCGAATTGCCCGTGGCACAAGAAGGCAAATTCCTCGGTCTGATTGATGAAGACATGACGTATGACTTTGCTGATGCCGTCAAAATTGGTGACCTACCATTCAAGGGCACACAATGCTTTGTGGGTCAAGACAAACACTACTATGACGTATTATCCACGTCCTACAAGCAAGGGTTTCGGTTAGTAGCCGTCACGGATAGGGATGATCGGTATCTGGGTGTGGTATCTATCCAAGATGTGGTGGAAGCCTTTGCGCAGACGTCATCGGTCAATTCACCGGGAGCTATCGTGGTGTTGTCTATCAAAAAAATAGATTATTCGTTATCCAATATCGCACGGATGATCGAAATGAATGATGTGAAAATACTCAGCACACACGTCACCCCGCATTTGGACAAGGATTCACGCGTATTGCTCACGCTCAAACTTGATACAGAGGAAATTTCTCAGATCATCACGGTATTAGAAAACAATGGCGTTCATATAGAGGCTACCTTCAATGCCTCGGCACTGAGCTATGATGAAAAAGAGCGACTCGACTTGTTGATGAAGTACCTCAAGCCCTAAGCGTATGCAAAAAATTGCGATTCATGGGCGAGAAATAAAACGCGAATCCAGACCGTACATTCAGTCTCTGCTGACTGAATTGAATGGTCGGCACACCGATCTGTATGTGTCTGATTCCTTCAAAAAATTTAACGCGGGACATTTTGACCTTGACCCGTACACTTCATATCCTGACAAATTGAAGCGTTCAGATGTGGATTGTGTGTTGAGTCTGGGAGGTGACGGCACCTTGCTTGATACGGTATTGCATGTAGGAGAAACGAATATTCCCATTTTGGGCATCAATACCGGTCGTTTGGGATTTCTGGCTAGCACCCCAAAAGAATCTATCACAGAGTCTATGGAGTTATTGACCTCCGGCCAGTACACCATTGAGAATAGATCCCTTATTTCGCTTCATTCCCCGGCAGGTCACTTTAACGATCAAAATTTTGCGTTAAATGAATTCGCCATTCTCCGCAAAGAGACCTCCTCTATGATCGTGATTAAATGTTTTATTGATGGCGAATACTTAAATACCTATTGGGCTGACGGGCTGATGGTGAGCACACCCACCGGATCAACAGGCTATTCATTGAGCTGCGGTGGTCCCATCATGATGCCCGGCACGCAGACATTTGTGATTACGCCGGTGAGTCCGCACAATCTCAACATCCGTCCGCTCGTCATCCCTAATCATCACGAATTGACTTTTGAGGTGGATTCGCGCGAAACCAGTCTTTTGGTGTCTTTAGACTCTCGATCTGCAACGGTTTCACACGATTTGAAATTCTGTGTTCGCAAAGCGGACTTCACTGTTTCGCTACTGAAATTGCATGGAAGTTCATTTTTGGATACCTTGAGGAACAAATTGGGATGGGGGTACGATCGAAGAAATTAACATTTATTTCTAGGTCAGTACGATCAAATTCATACTTTTGTGCATTATCGGGGAAACTATGCGCTTTAAGAGTTTAATAATCACGTCGTTAGTTCTGCTTAGTTTAGGCTTTGCAGATGATGTTCAAGCACAACGCAAGAACAAATACCAAACACGAAAGTCGAAGAACAAACAAGTTTCGCAATATCGTGGCGGAAGAGTATCTCACAGTCGTTTTGCGCCTTACTCCTTTGTGGGAGGCAGTCTCAATGCGATGAATTATTTCGGTGATTTGGCACCTGTCAATCGTCCGGGCAGCACAGACGTATCTTTTACAAGACCCGGATTCGGTCTGTTTTATGGTCGAAAATTCCATCATTCAATGTCGTATCGAGTGGCATTTAACTACGGTAGATTGATTGGGGATGATAATACTTCCGATCCTACCGGGGGTGATGATCCGAGTGCAGCGAGCAGATATGAGCGAAACCTTAGCTTCCGTAATGACATCAAAGAATTGTCAGCTACTGTTCAAATAGACATCCTACCCAACTACGGCGGCCCACAGAGTCGGATGTTATTGAACGGGTATTTTTTCTTTGGAGTAGCTGTGTTTCACCATGAGCCAAAAGGACTGGTACCCGAATATGATCATCAAACGTACGGATTCAATCCACCGGATGGTACGCCTAAGCTGGAGAATGCCGGCGAGTGGGTAAAATTGCGAGATTTGGGTACAGAAGGACAGAACTATGGCGTAGGTACAAAATATGGTCCCATACAGTTTGCCATCCCTTTTGGAATCGGTGGTGAAGCATTTATCAATCAAAACTTTAGCGTTGGACTTGAATTGGGTGTGCGAAAGACGTTTACTGATTACATTGACGATGCAGGAGGTACGTATTTCGATTTAGGTGCATTCGGTGATGACGATGATTTAGCCCGAATTATGTCGGATCGTTCTGCAGAGCCAATTGCCGCAGTAACAGGTGAGAGTCGAGAGTCGGTAGTTCCACACATTGCGTTGCGAAACTATTTTGAAAATGGCGAAAGCTACTATCACAATTGGTACAATGATACGGGTCGTGCGGTAAACGAGAAGCGAGGCACCCCGGATAAAGACTTATACTTCATGACTCGAATTCGCGTTGTGTATGTGCTCAGCAACAATACGCGTCGAGCTAAACGTAGATAAGCTGATTCTTGAGGGTTTTTACTATTCTTATACTTCTGGTATGTCAAAGTGCCACCGCGCAATTCATGGAATTTGGATTGGGCTTGGGTGTTACTCAATATTCCGGTGATTTGGAGTATGGGTACAAGTTCAATACAGCTGGCCCTGCAGTCAACTTACATTACCGATTGAATTTCTCAGAGATTGTAGGCACGCGCTTCAACTTGGTCTACGGAGGCATCCGTGCCGATGATACCACGCCGGTAGATGTCTTGGGCGAGAATCGGGACTTTGCATTCAACAGCTCCATCTTCGAATTAAGCTCCGTATTTGAATACCACTTCATGGATTACAAAAGCCACGAGCAACCGCAAAAATGGTCGCCTTATGCATTCCTTGGTTTTGGGATTATGCGGTTAAATAATCCGGCCAACACTGACGCCAGTTATGGTAAAAATCAGCCCGTCATTCCGATGGGGATTGGCATAAAACATAAGCTCGGCAAGCAATTCGTCATAGAGGTGGAGGCAGGAGCTCGCAAAACGTTCTTCGATTATCTGGATGGCGTTTCAGATAACGACACCACCATCAAAAATTACCAATTTGGTCACCCAAATGATGACGACTGGTACTTCTTCACCGGCTTTCGCTTGTCTTTTGTGTTGTACAATATTCCGTGTCCATTCCCCTATATCCCGAACCGATCGCTTCTGAAGCGTTAAAAGTCGTTAAGCGGGTTAGCTATTACATAAAAAAAGATCAATTTTGTAGCCTTTTAATTATTCCTACTGAATGGGTGACCTCCCGAAACATATTGCTGTGATAATGGATGGAAATGGCCGCTGGGCAAAACAGCAGGGAGCAGCGCGTATATTTGGTCATCAGAATGCTATCAAGGCTGTCCGCGATACGGTAGAGGGCTGTGCGGAACTAGGCATAAAGTACCTCACCTTGTTCGCCTTTTCCACTGAAAACTGGGAAAGACCGAAAATAGAAGTGGAAGCGCTCATGAATTTGCTAGTGAATACCATCAATGATGAATTAGCAACGCTCAATAAGAATAACATTCGACTAACAACCATTGGCGACACCCAAGCACTTCCTTCGTCGGTTCAAAGTAAGTTGGCCTTCGGAATGCAAAATACAAGTGCCAATACAGGTTTGACACTCATATTGGCATTGAACTACAGCGGACGATGGGATATACAAAACGCATTGGTGGAAATTAGCCGCCGAATCGAAGAAAAAGAACTTAGTTCTGGCGATATTCGCGACGACTTAATCAAGGAGTATCTTTCAACCAAAGATATTCCAGAACCAGAGCTATTAATCAGAACCAGTGGAGAACAACGCATTAGTAATTTCTATTTATGGCAATCCGCCTATACAGAACTGTATTTTTCGCCGGTCTTCTGGCCGGATTTCCGAAAAACTGACCTAATCCAAGCAATAGATGATTTCCAGAATCGGGAACGACGATTTGGGAAAACGAGCGAACAAGTGGGAGCAAGATGAACAAAGCATACGTAGTATTTTTCCTCATATTTCTTATTACAATTGAAGCCACCGGACAGGTGCTGTTCAATCAAAAAAACAGAAGTACAACAGATGGTGGCCAAACGATCAATTACGCCAGTCCCAAGGAATACGAAATCCTTGCCATTGAAGTGCGCGGAGTAGAATTTTTGGATAACAACGCCCTCATCTCCATGTCTGGTCTGCGCGTGGGAGACCGCATCAAAATCCCCGGTGATCAAATCACCACTGCCATCAAAAAACTCTGGAAGCAAGGTATTATTGGTAATGTCGCCATTTACGCATCTAAAATAGAAGGTGACAAAATATCGTTAGTGATTGAGTTGACCGAACGTCCGCGCCTATCACGATTTGATTTTCAGGGTGTAAGCAAAACACTGGGAGATGAATTAGAAGATAAAATTGATGTCATACGTGGACGCGTGCTCACAGATGCCGCACTAAAAAATGCTGAATTGGCTGTAAGAAGACACCTCAACTCAAAAGGATTTCTCAATGCTGATATCGAATTGATACAGCAGAAGGATTCTGTTTTGCGCAATAGTGTATCTGTTCTCGTGAAGATTGATAAAAAAGCCAAGGTCAAAATCAGAGATATCAGTTTTGAAGGAAATGAGTATTTCTCTCAAACCAAATTGCGTAAGCAATTCAAGAAAACCGGCGTTCGCCCTCGGGTTGGTTTGCCTAGAGAGTTACTCAGCAAGACCATTTACTTTGTATCGCATCCACGCTCATTTCTGTATTATGCCACGCACAAAGACTCAGCATCAGCCATTGACTTTAGCGATTACCTGGGGCAACACATGAAGCTCAATTTCTTCAAGTCGGGCAAGTTTGTTAAGGAGGATTTCGAAGCTGACAAACAATTCCTCATCGATTTTTACAAATCAAAGGGCTTTAGAGACATAGCGATAGTGAGTGATACCACCTTCTCGTATGATGCCACCAGTATGAACATACAGCTGAAACTGGAGACCGGCCGCAAATACTATTTTAGAAATATTACGTGGGAGGGCAACTTCCTCTATCCGGATGAGACGCTTGACGCCATTTTGGGCATTAGCACCGGCGATGTGTATGACTTGGATTTGATCAACAAGAAGCTCACCTTCAACCCTACCGGTGGAATGGACATCAGCTCACTGTACATGGACGATGGCTATCTCTTCTTCAATGTGTCACCTGTGGAGGTCAAAATAGCAGGCGATTCTATTGATATGGAAATGCGAATCTATGAAGGTGCACAAGCCACCATTGACAAGGTATATATCACTGGCAATGACAAGACCAACGATCACGTGATCATGCGTGAGTTGCGGACCCTGCCGGGCGATAAATTCAGCCGCGCACTGCTGATACGCACGCAGAACGAATTGCGTCAGCTGGGCTACTTCGATCCTGAACAAATCAACCCAATTCCAATACCCGATCCGGTGAATGAGACGGTAGACATTGAATGGTCACTCGTGGAGCAAGCCAATGACCAAATAGAACTGTCCGGCGGATGGGGTGGTGCGTTTGGATTTGTGGGTACTGTGGGACTTACGTTTAATAACTTCTCGCTGCGCAATATCCCAAATACCAAAAAATGGAGAGGGTTACCTGTAGGAGACGGTCAGAAATTATCCCTACGTATGCAGGCCAATGGTCGTCGGTTCCAAAGTTACTCAGTGAGCTTTACTGAGCCGTGGCTGGGCGGACGCAGACCAAATGCATTTAGTGTAAGTCTCAGCCATTCGATACAGCGAAATATATCCTTCCAAACAAATGAAGTGCTTGGATTCTTGAAGGTTTCTGGCGTGTCTCTTACCTTAGGTAGACGAGTGCAGTGGCCTGATGATTTCTTCCTAGTAAGTAATGCCATTTCATACCTGAGATATGATTTGAATAACTTTGGTCAAACATTGGGTTTCTCAGATGGCGATGCAAATAGCTTTACGTTCAACACCACCATTGCCCGTAGATCTACCGATAATCCAATGTATCCAAGAAGCGGCTCGGACATAAGCCTGAGTGCTTCCTTTACACCACCCTACTCGCTCTTCAACAATATTGATTATTCCACCGCAGACAATGCCACCAAATTCAAATGGCTCGAATACCAAAAATGGAACTTTGATTCATGGTTCTATTTGAAGCTGGCGGGTGATCTAGTTCTTGCTTCTCGTGCGCACTTCGGGGTAATAGCACCGTACAAGAGTGAAACCGGGCTTGGTCCATTCGAGCGCTTCCAATTGGGAGGAGATGGACTCACGGGTCAAAGCTTTCTACTGGGAACAGACGTAATTGGTCTGAGAGGATATCCAAATAACTCACTCGCTCCACGAGATGCTGGTGCGGATGGTGTCGTAAATACAGCGGATGATGTGGTCGGCGGTACCATTTTCAACAAGTTTGTGTTGGAATTGCGCTACCCGATCTCATTGGCGCCTACAGCTACCATCTACGGTCTGACCTTCTTTGAAAGCGGTAATAACTGGAATGATTACAAAGACTTCAACCCATACAATCAGCACCGATCTGCCGGATTTGGTATTCGTATCTTTATGCCTGCATTTGGTTTGATGGGGCTTGATTGGGCGTATGGTTTCGATGAAGATTTGCTCTCAGGTAACCCGATAAGTGGACCACAGTTCCACTTCTCCATTGGTCAACAAATCCGCTAAGCCTATGAAAGTTTATTTCACATTTATCTTCCTTCTGCTCGCCAACTTCACTTTTGGCCAGAAATTTGGGTATGTGGACATGAACTACATTTTAGGACGGATGTCTGAGTACAAATCAGCACAAGCAGAAGTGGAAAAATTGGCCAAGGGCTGGGAAGATGAAATCCAGAAAATGTACCAAACGGCAGAGACCATGCAGGCGGATTTGAAGGCGGAGGAAGTACTACTTACCAAAGAAATGTACCAAGAAAGACAAGCTGAGATTGATCTGAAATGGAAGGAAATCAAAGACTACCAAAAGCAGATTTTCGGTTTTGATGGCTTGTATTTTTTGAAAAAGAAAGAATTGATAAAACCGGTACAGGATCGGGTATTTGAGGCAGTAGAGATCGTAGCGAAAAATAATCGGCTACAAATCATTTTTGATAAATCCGGTGAACTGGTGATGATCTATACAGATCCGATACATGACTACACGGACTATGTCCTAGAAGAACTTAAAATTGAAAGCAAATAAAATAACTACTAAAATTATGAAATCCAGAATGCTATTAGGTGTGGCAGTGTTGCTAATGCTAGCCGCCAATGTGCAAGGCCAATCGTTGAAAATTGGTTATGCAGATGCCAATTATATTCTTTCATTGATGCCTGAATCTAAGCAAGCACAAGCGAATATCACCTCTCATGAGAAAATGCTCCAAAGCCAATTAGAGGCCAAATACAAGGATTATCAAACCAAACTGGCTGCATACCAGCAAAATGCGGCAAGTTTTGACGAGATTATCCGTAAGGACAAAGAGTCTGAGCTAATAGCGCTTCAGCAATCCATTCAACAGTTTGAAGGTGATGCTCAAAATTCGATAGCAAAGAAGCAAAGCGACCTGCTGCAACCCATCTTTAAGAAAATTGGTGAGGCTATTGAAGCTGTAGCTACTGAAAACAATTACGACTTTATCTTTAGCGCAGGAGCACAAGGTGTGGACGTATTGCTATATGCCAAAGAAAGCCTAGACGTGACCAGTTTGGTCCTGAAGAAATTGGGCGTTGATCCTCCAGCAGGAAACTAATATAAATTAGCAGCGATGAATGGAAGCCACCTCACACGGGTGGCTTTTTTTATGTGATGACTATGCCCAGTATCAAACCGGCTACAATAATGAGTGGAGCAGGGATTTTGGTAAAATACAAAGTAAGCGCAGTACCGATGAGCAGCGCGTAATTAAGATACGTCACCTCCATAGGCACCAGCAATAATACGGTTGCCGCGATCACCATGCCCGAACTCACGGCATGCACACCCTCCATAGACGCACGAACCGCGCGGTATTTTTTTAATTCATTCCAAAAACGAATGACAAAGAAAATCAAAAACGTACCTGGCAAAAACACCCCAATGCTTGCCACGATACTACCTACAATCTGACCTGCCAAACCCGCATCGCGCATACTCAAAGCACCCACATATCCGGAAAATGAAAACACCGGACCCG
>CAZPST010000022.1:0-17816 GCA_964589185.1 uncultured Roseivirgaceae bacterium
ACTCGGTGAGCAATGGCATGGGCGGTTGGAATTCGGTCATTTCTATTCCCCGAGCAGATGTGTCCAAATTGCCACTTTTGACTACTCAATCAGCAGAAAAAGGAAAGGCAATTGCGTCATTGGCTAATCCGGCACAAGGAGTCATTGGTTTTTGGAACAATACGAAATTACCTGACAACTACTTGACAATCAAGGACAATCAATTGGAAGTCACCATTCCGGAAGTGGCCAAAGACACTACCCGATCGATCATTCGTGTGTGGGCATATAATGAGGCAGGTCATTCAAACGAACTATTGATTCCGCTGGAAAAGGGAGAAGTCATCACCTCATCCACTCCCCTCACCCGCTTCGACAGGGAAACCATGATCATGTATTTCTTGATGGTGGACAGATTCAACAATGGTGACCCATCAAACGACAAACCGCTCAACAGACCCGATGTGCATCCAAGAGCAGACTATAATGGAGGCGACATACCTGGCATCACTGCCAAAATCCAAGAAGGCTATTTTCAATGGCTTGGAACAAATACGCTTTGGATTTCACCCATTACCCAAAATCCGGAGGGTCCGTACGGCCTCTATCCCGAGCCAAAAACACGCTTTTCGGGCTATCATGGCTACTGGCCTATCTCCAATGTGCGTGTAGATTATCGGTTTGGCACGTCGGATGAATTTCAGGCCTTCGTGGATTTGTCGCATGAAAAAGGCATGAATGTGCTGCTAGACTATGTGGCCAATCACGTGCATGAGGAGCATCCCATTTACCAAAAAAACAAAGACTGGGCTACCCCACTCTACTTGCCGGATGGCACAGAGAATACACAAAAGTGGGACGAACATCGTCTGACCACTTGGTTTGATACCTTCATGCCCACGCTAGATTTGGAGCGGCCGGATATCGTGGCGCCCATGACCGATTCTGCTATGTTTTGGTTAGAGAAATACGGAATTGACGGCTTCAGACATGATGCCACCAAGCACATCCCTGAGCTCTTTTGGCGGGAACTCACCAAAAAAGTGAAGCGCTACGCCAATGGTGGCACTATCCCGTTCCAAATTGGCGAAACGTATGGTAGCCGAGAACTCATCAACAGCTACATCAACACGGGCATGATCGACAGTCAGTTTGATTTCAATATGTACGATGCGGCTGTCGCTGCTTTCGCAAATCCGAACGAATCCTTTGAAAATCTGGCCAATTCCATCCGCGAGAGTTTGGCCTACTACGGAGATCATCATCTCATGGGCAATATCACTGGCAATCAAGACAGAGCGCGATTTATCTCCTACGCCGATGGTTCGCTGCGCTTTGATGAGGATGCCAAATTTGCCGGTTGGAATCGAGAGATTGTGATGAAAGACACTACGGCCTATCGAAAGTTATCTGCTCTGACAGCATTCATGATGACCATACCGGGCATTCCATGCATCTATTATGGCGATGAATACGGATCAGTAGGCGGCAATGACCCTGACAACCGCAAGCAAATGCAGTTTGATAATCTGACGCCATCAGAAAAAGCCACACGTGAGCGAGCACGCAAGATGATTGCCATTCGAAAAAACAATTTGGCCTTGATCTATGGCGACTTGACCATCGAGCGGGCGGATGCCGATGTGCTAATTATTCGCCGCAACTACTTTGATAATGAGATAGTTACTGTATTCAATAAATCAGAACAAACCCAAACCATCGACCTGAAAAAAGGCGGTGGTAAAACCAATTTTTATGGATCGATCAATCAAAACATGTTGACCCTTCCGGCTAATTCATTTGACATGATCATTTTTTAAACCTAAAAACACATGAAATTTTTAACCACAACATTGGTGTTAGCCTTGGTGATCACCTCTTGCAAACCTTCGAAAATGGAAACCGAAGTGACGACTGTACCCTCGTTCCCTGAACGAGCCAAAGACATGAATATCTATGAGGTGAACATCCGCCAGTATACGCCGGAGGGCACTTTCAATGCATTCTCTGCACACCTACCTCGACTCAAAGAAATGGGCGTTGATATCCTGTGGCTTATGCCTGTGCAGCCGATTGGTGTAAAAAACAGAAAAGGTGGATTGGGAAGCTACTACTCCATACAAGATTATGCCGCTACCAATCCTGAATTTGGCACCCTAGAAGATTTCAAAGCGATGGTGAACAAAGCACACGAATTGGGCATGTTGGTGATCCTTGATTGGGTGGCTAACCACACGTCATTCGATCATGCATGGACAGAAAAACCCGGCTATCACACGGTGAATGAAGCAGGAGAAATCATTCCCCCAAACCCTGACTGGACAGACGTAGCTGACCTCAACTATGACAACATGGACATGCAAAATGCCATGATCGCCGATATGCGCTTTTGGATAAAAAATGCAGATATCGATGGGTTTCGATGCGATGTAGCCGGTGAAGTACCACTTGAGTTTTGGAATCGCACATTGGATTCTTTGAAACTCGACAAAGACGTATTTATGCTAGCCGAATGGGACGAACCTAAAATGCACAGCGCCTTTCACATGACGTATGCGTGGGGTTTTCACCACGTGATGAACGAGACTGCCAAAGGAAACCGCAATGCTGATTCGGTAGCCACATTTATTCAAAAAGACATAGCGAAATATCCGAAGGAAGCTTTCCGCATGAACTTCATCACCAATCACGATGAAAACTCGTGGAACGGCACAGAGTTCGAGCGATTTGGAGAGGGTCATCAGGCATATGCCGTGCTCACCTTCACATCGTATGGAATGCCGTTGATTTATAGTGGTCAAGAAGCCGGGCTTAACAGACGACTGGCCTTCTTCGAAAAGGATTCGATCGACTGGAGTGATGTGAAATACAAGGATTTCTATACGTCGCTAATTGCTTTGAAGAAAAACAATCCCGCGCTGCACAATGGCGAGTATGGAGGAGTTCCTCAATTTCTATCCACAGGAAATCCCAATGTGCTGGCCTATACCCGCAGCAAAGATGGCAATCAAGTGACCGTGGTGATCAACTTGAGCAAAGAAGCTCAGTTTGTGCAGCTATCCGCCGAAGTGGCATCTTTTGAAGATTACTTTACGAAAAAGCCAATAAATCTGGCAGAAGGCACATTGGAGCCATTTCAGTACTATATTGGTGTCAAAAAATAAGCTGAATCTCGCATGAGCAACGTCTCGATTACTTCAGAAAAACCCCGATTGTCGTTTTGGCAAATCTGGAACATGAGTTTTGGATTTTTGGGCATCCAGTTTGGGTTTGCTTTGCAAAATGCCAACACCAGCCGGATCTTCGAGACGTTGGGTGCTGATACTAAAAACCTAGCTTTCTATTGGTTAGCCGCTCCTGTGACAGGTCTCATTATGCAGCCCATCATTGGGTACATGAGTGACCGCACGTGGCATCCAAAGTGGGGTCGTCGGAGACCCTTCTTTGCCATAGGGGCTATTTTGGCCACCATTGCGCTGATCATCATGCCCAATTCTCCGGCACTTTGGGTGGCCATAGGCATGTTGTGGATCATGGATGCGAGCATCAACATTAGCATGGAGCCTTTCCGCGCTTTTGTGGGCGATATGTTGCCACCCGAGCAGCGCACCCGAGGCTTTGCCATGCAGAGTTTCTTCATTGGTGTAGGTGCGGTAGTGGCGTCTGCCCTGCCGTGGATTTTTACCAATTTGGTTGGGCTGAGTAATACGGCTGCTGCCGGACAAGTGCCTGACTCGGTGAAGTGGTCATTTTATGTAGGTGGATTTGCCTTCCTCACCGCTGTGATGTGGACAGTTTTTTCAACTAAAGAATACCCGCCATCTGAAGAAGATCTGAAACTCGACCCGAAAAAGGAGCCGCTGAACATTCGCTATACACCCATGCAGTACCTCGTTCGTGGATTGGTGCTGTTGGCCGTGGGCGCCTTGCTGGCCATTTGGTTTTACTTGGAAAATCTGGAACCGCAACTGTATGTACTCAGCGGCATTTTCGTCCTTTTTGGTGGTTCCTACAGCCTTGGTTCGGTGTTTATGTTCAAAAATAAATACCACAATGGGTTCGTGCAGATCGTGCGCGATTTTCAAAATATGCCCAAGACCATGGTGCAACTCGCCTATGTGCAGTTTTTCTCATGGTTTGCCCTTTTTGCCATGTGGATTTACAGCACATCAGCCGTGACAGCACACATCTATGGTTCTTCCGATCCGCAATCTGCCGAGTATAATGATGGAGCGGATTGGGTGTCGCTACTCTTTGCCGGATACAATGGGGTGGCCGCTTTAGCAGCTTTTCTGTTACCTGTATTGGCTCGATGGACAAGTCGAAAAGTCGCACATATGATCGCTTTGGTCTGCGGTGGAGTCGGATTGATTTCATTTTATTTTATCAAAGACCCTAGCATGTTGATCCTCTCGATGGTTGGTGTGGGCATTGCCTGGGCGAGTATTTTGTCTATCCCGTATGCCATGCTATCCACTTCCCTGCCTGCCAAGAAAATGGGCTACTACATGGGCATTTTTAACTTCTTTATCGTGATTCCGCAGATTGTGGCCGGTAGCGTGCTTGGATTTCTGGTCAGTCGGTTCTTTGAGAGTGAGTTCATTTTTGCAGTTGTCTTAGGCGGTTCTTCCATGATTTTGGCCGGGCTACTTTGTTTGCTGGTGAATGATCAAGATGAGGTAGAAATGAAGCAGGGACAGGTGTAGATGTGTTGACTGTCTTCGATTCGATGTAACTTTAATTGGTCAAAAACAAAAGATTAAGAAATATGGAAACCCTAAGTGTTGAAATCGACCAATCACTTAAGAGTAGATGGAGTAATCTCCCTGTCAAGAATAGAGAAGAAATGGCTTCTAGAATGCTAAATGCTATGCTGAGTGGCACCCTCTACCCTACAGGTAGCGAACAACTGGAGTTGGCCATAGAGCTTGCAGAAGCCGGAGTTAATGTAGAAACGATTCAGCAACTCACCCGATTGGAGAAGGAAACATTTGAGTCATTCTTGAAACGCCCAATGTGAATTTTGTCTTCGATACAAACATTCTGGTCAGTGCCATACTCAAGCCAGATAGTACACCCGGAAGAGCACTTGAACTAGCGCAAGTTATTGGTGAGATTATTTTCTGTGAGGAGACAAAGGATGAATTGTTAGAAGTTATTGGTCGAGATAAATTTGATCCTTACTTGGATAAACCTACACGCTTAGAATCAGTCCACAGGTTCATCTCAAGGCCAATAATTCTGAAATTGGATAAAACCATCCAGTGTCGTGATGAAAAGGATGTGGTGTTTTTGAATTTAGCTGTTCAATCAAATGCCACGTGCATCATTTCAGGCGATCAGGATTTACTTAGCATGAGTCCGTTTAGGGAAATCCCAATTCTGAAACCTTCAGAATTTTTAAATGTGTACCGAGAGCCTCAATAAACACCGATTCGCCGCTAGCGATTCTCCAAAACTAATCCTACCTTTGCAGCCCTTTAGGGGTTCTCTCAATTCAGGAAATGTCATACGTTAAGATTTTTGCCGGGTCAGGATCAGAGGTTTTGGCCAAAAACATCGCCCATCACTATGGGAAGCCGCTCGGCGAATGCGAGAAGCAGATTTTTAGCGATGGGGAAATAGGTATATTTTTCAATGAATCCGTGCGCGGATGTGATGTATTCCTGATTCAGTCCACTTTCGCTCCTGCCGACAACCTGATGGAACTTCTCCTGATGATTGATGCGGCGCGTAGAGCAAGTGCCAAATATGTGACCGTGGTGGTGCCTTATTTCGGCTATGCCCGTCAGGACAGAAAAGACAAACCCCGTGTGGCCATTGCCGCCAAATTGGTAGCCAACCTCATCCAAGCTGCCGGTGCTGATCGCATCATGACGTGCGACTTGCATGCAGGACAGATTCAGGGCTTCTTCGACATTCCGGTAGACCATATGGATGGCTCCTACATCTTCATCCCCTACCTGAAAAGTCTAAAATTGAACAACATGACCTTCGCATCGCCGGATGTGGGAGGTACTGCACGCACACGTCATTTTGCCAAGTTCTTCGAGGCAGAAATGGTCGTGTGTGACAAGCATCGCAAGCGTGCCAATGAAATTGCCTCTATGCAGGTGATTGGTGACGTAGAAGGAAAAGACATTATTCTGGTAGATGATCTGGTGGATACTGCCGGTACGCTCAGTAAGGCGGCTAGCATCATCATGGAAAAGGGCGCTACGTCTGTACGCGCCGTGTGTACGCATCCCGTGCTATCCGGAAAAGCCTATGAAAACATTGAAGGCTCTGTATTGGAGGAATTGATCGTGACGGACACTATTCCATTGCGGCAGGAAAGCAGCAAAATCAAAGTATTGACTGTATCTGACTTGTTTGCAAAGGCCATTCGCAAGATTCATGATCACGAGTCTATCAGTTCATTATTCGTCAAGTAATTCATTTTTAAAACCATAAATACATATTATTATGAAGATCGTTGAGATTATAGGGTATAATAGAGCAAATCTCGGCAAAACCGAATCCAAGCGCTTGCGCTCGGAAGGTTATGTACCTAGCGTCCTTTACGGAGGAGAAAAACAAATCCACTTCTATGCGCCTACCATCCTTTTCAGAGATGCGGTATACACTGCCGATGCGCATTTCGTGGAATTGAACATTGAAGGTGATATTCACCGTGCCATCCTTCAAGATGTGCAGTTTCATCCGGTGAGTGAGACCATCCTTCATGCCGATTTCCTTGAGATTTTTGCCGGCAAGCCAATCAAGATGACAGTACCTGTACATTTGGAAGGAAGTGCGCCGGGTCTGCAGCAAGGTGGTACGCTTATCAAGAAGCGCAAGCTTGTGGATATCAAAGGTTTGCCTAAAAACATGCCTGAGTTTATCAGTGCTGATATTTCAAAATTGGGTCTTGGTCAGTCTATCAAAGTGAAAGATTTGGTAGCGGGCGATTTCGAAATCTTGACTCCTGGTCGTATTACCATCGCTACACTTGAGATACCTCGTGCATTGCGTGGAAAAGTACTGGAAGGTGCTGAAGGTGAAGCTGCTGCAGAATAAGCAGGTCTGCATACTAAAACTAGAAACCCCGATCGTTTGGTCGGGGTTTTTTAATGTTTAAAATGGCTGAATCTTCAAAAACAAATTGAATGCAGGCACGGCCTTGTCTTGCGCTCTGCCATAGCCCGGCACAATGATCACGTCCGGATTTTCAAACGAATCATATGACTGCATGAAGCGCACCCGAAAGGTAAATCCTGCCGTGAGCCATTTCTTCACTTCTTTGTCTGAATAAAACACCGCTTCATACCAAGTGGCCGTCAGGTTGATACGATCAAACGACTCCACAATATCCGGTTGCAATTCTGATCCACTCACGATGGTATAGTCTCCTTGATCTGAAAAAACCGCCGTGGCATATCTGAAACCCAATCCAATACGACTAGTAGCATCTACATAGGGCATATAGCCCACACCATAGCGCATGTAGGTGCCGTCCATTTGATAGTTTCCATTCCCAATGGCTGACTCTGGACTCACGTCCCACTTCCCCATTTCCACGATCGTCTGGATGCGATCCAAAAACATAAGCTCGAATTCTCCCTCCCATCGCTCGTTATCAGGAAAAGCCGAACTAAGCGCTTTGGCATAATCGATGTAAAAAGCCGGACGAACAGGCTTTACGTTCACCGTGTCTGTGTCTTGCGACCAAGCCAACATGGGAAAAACCAAAAAGAGATAGCGCAATCCTTTCTTCACAAATCAAAAATAACAGGTAATAGTAGTTTCTCCATTGAAGCACTCAGGAGTATCGCACGCCACATTCACAGAATCAAAGGAATGAGACACGACTTCAATACCGGAGGCTACCTGATAAATGGTACTAAATGATTGCTCCGTGTAGATAGCATAGCCAATGTCCAGACTGTATTGCTCGTCATTCATGATAAGCAAAAAGGAGCAAATATCAGCTCCATCAATTAATGGTAAGGCATAATTGGTGGCACTGTCTTCATTGAACACATTTAGCCCTGTGGTCAGCAATTGGATTTCTTCAATTCGTACGTTCCCAGCGTTGATGGCAGCAATGATGGCATTTAGCTCGGTCCGGTTATCCAGCAAATACTTAAGCAAATCTTCTTCGACCGATCCCACATGCGTTTTGTCAGCAATAATCGCTTCCAGTTCCAATTTCTCATCGGCCAAACCCTCTTCTTCTGAACCCGACACTATCAATTCATTCACCACATCCAATCGGCGCACCACTATGATGAGCGTGTCCACCACTTCTAGGCTATCCTGTGTAGCATTCAAAGCAGTAATATTCATCATCTTCACGTCTACGGTAGCTTCATACACAGGTCTGCACTCCGTACACGGATCGCACGCGGTGAAGACAAAGACGATTGAAAGAATCAAGAAAAGGTTTCGCATACGCACTACGCTACAAGTGGCCAAATTTAGACCGTTTACCCCGAATGCCGTCGTTTCTATTGGTTTTGATCGTATATTTTCAAGATGATTCGATCCCTGTGTTGGTTTGCTGTGTTCCTTATTGCCCTTGGGTGCGGCTCTGCTCCAGTTATGGAGAAAATCCATGGCGTGAATCTGGAAATGCCACCTCAGCCGATTGAGCCCACGCACATGGCCGAAGTGAAAGATTTGCATGTGAAATGGGTGTCGGCTATACCCTATGCCTTCATCCGGCCGGAGCAACCGGAAGTACGTTTTCAGCACTCAGGCAGATGGTGGGGAGAAAGTGTGGAAGGAACGGCCGCTTGCATCCAAATGGCGCATGATGCAGGATTGAACGTAATGATGAAGCCGCATGTGTGGGTGGCCGGACAAGGATGGGCAGGTGAATTTGAACCAAAAACGGCCGCCGACTGGCAACTGTGGGAAGCATCGTACCGCGACTACATCCTCACCTATGCTCGATTGGCCGACTCATTGAATGTAGCCCTATTTTGTATTGGCACAGAATATCGCAAAGTCTCTGCACAGCGACCTGACTATTGGCGCCAATTGATCCGGGAAGTACGGGAAATCTACGATGGGCCCATCACTTATGCAGCTAATTGGGACGAATACCAACACATCACCTTTTGGGACGAACTGGATTACATCGGTATTGACGCCTATTTTCCATTGTCAAAAAATGCCCGGCCGTCCCTCGACGAGCTGACGCAAGGATGGGAGAAGGAATTGGCACAATTGGAAGCGCTTTCCATGTTGCACAGCAAACCGATTCTTTTCACCGAGTATGGCTACAAGAGCATAGAATACACCAATAGCGGCCATTGGAACTACCACGAAGACACGGTAGCCACTAGCATGGAAGCGCAAGCCACCGCCTATGAAGCGCTATTCAGATCGGCGTGGGACAAAGAATGGATGGCGGGAGGCTTCTTCTGGAAATGGCACTTCCCTAACCGCATACACCAACATGACAGAAGCAGCGACTATACGCCTCAAGGTAAGCATGCTGAGGAAGTGATCCGAAAATGGTATGGGAGAAAGTAGGTGTTGAAGTGTTAGGTTTTGGCATGAACAAATTCTTTCAAAATTACTCGTAATTCATTCAGCATCATGGCGGTGGCACCCCACACGACTTTTCCTTCCAGATCAAAATATGGCGCACGTAGCTCAAATCCGCCTCCTACGGTGATGTCCTTTTCTTTTAAATAGCGATCATCCAGCAAATGACGCACATCAGCTGCCACTACTTCGGCCACTTCCTCTTCTTGCGGGATAAATAGCGGCTTCCGATGCAACCGTCCCACTACGGGCAGAATCTGAAAATTACTGGCAAATACATAAAAAGACGATAGAGAACCGATCACCTCTATCTCAGCCGCATGAATCCCCACTTCCTCCTGTGTCTCTCGAAGAGCCGCCTGAATGTCATCTTCGCCAGGTTCCTTCTTCCCGCCCGGCAAAGCCATTTGTCCGCTGTGCACCCCCGGATACTCCGGCCGCTGAATGAGCGGAAACCGAACCGTCTGCTCATCCGGATAGAGCAAGATCATCACTGAGCCTTGCTTAGGTGGTTTTTCATGATCCATGCGTACCCGACCGCCATTGGCCAAGCGTGCCGACATCTGCTGTGTGGCAGCCAAACCGGGCAAAGGTTCGGTCAATCGTTTGCGCAAAAAATCAGTCAAAGCATCCAGTTCCATGGCTCCAAAAGTAGATCATTTCGATTTTTCTGAATGTTGCGTAAATTGTGCTAACCAAAAATCTACAAATGGACAATCTACCGACCTATGTCTCCCCTATTTTCATTGGTGTTTGTGTGGCCGTATTCGGCTTTCTGTTATATGCCTTTTATTGGGCTGTAGACGGTCGACGTAATCCGCTCGCCTATATTTCATCAGCCATGCTGGCGCTGCTACTAGCCACCGGAGCGCTAGCCTTCAAGGGATTTTTTCAAGACTTTGACAGCACACCTCCCCGATTGTTTTTGTTTGTTGGTCCCACCTTCATCATCATATTCATCTTGCTGCTCGTACCCGCGTCACGCCGTGCATTGAAGAAAATGCCGGTGACCACACTCACCTATATTCACATTGTGCGCATTCCGGTCGAACTGTGTCTATGGTGGCTATTTGCAGCCGGATTGGTGGCGCAGGAAATGACGTTTGAGGGTGCTAATTATGACATCATAGCAGGAATATCCGCGCCGTTCGCAGGGGTGTTTTTGGTAGGGAAAAAGAGCAGCAATCGAATGGCGGCCATCGCTTGGCATTTGATCTGTCTGGGTTTGGTGCTCAACATTGTGATACGATCCGTAGCGCTTTCACCCTATTTTTATGACGGTTCGGGTAGCGAATTACAGAATCTGGCCGTATTTGAATTCCCCTTTGTTTGGTTGCCCACATTTGTGGTACCTGCCGTGATTTTCTGTCACTTGACCGCCCTTGTCATTTTAATTAAAAAGCCCGAATGAAACCAAGAGAACTAATCCAAAATTGGGTGGAGACATTCAACACAGCAGATCCTGAAGTACTGGCGGAATACTATCATGAAGATGCCATCAACCATCAAGTAAATGCCGAGCCTCTAGTAGGCAAAGCAGCCATTTATGCGATGTTTAAAGGAGAGTTTGCTACGGCCAATATGGTGTGCATTATCGAGAATATCTTTGAAGATGGCGAATGGGGCATGCTAGAATGGAGAGATCCGTTGGGCTTGCGCGGTTGCGGGTTCTTCCACATTATCGATAGTAAAATCAAATTCCAGCGCGGATATTGGGACAAACTTTCGTTTTTGCGTCAGCACGGATTGCCCATTCCAACCGAGTAAAATGGACGTTTACAGTTGATCCAAAAACCCACAAATCTCTGCGTACACCCGTTCCAAATCTGCCGGACTGATCACATAGGGAGGTAGCAGATACAACACATTTCCCAACGGACGAAGAAGGATATTTCGATCTAAAAAGTGATCATACATCCGGTCTCTTATGGCGCTCGTGTAGCCGGAATCCGTCACATTTACTTCCAGAGATAGCACCGTACCAAGCCATTGAATTTGCTTTAATTTGGGATGCTTAACTAATTGATTTACAAATAATTGATGCGATTCAGTTATTAACCCAATTCGCGATTGACAGTCAGCCGAAACGAGTAAATCAAAGCTGGCCACTCCTGCGGCACAGGCAAGCGGATTGGCGGTGTACGAATGCCCGTGCCAGAACGTCTTGGCGTAATCTCCATTGGCAAAAGCAGCCACAATTCGCTCACTTACTGAGGTGATACCCATAGGCAAAAATCCACCCGTGAGACCTTTGGACATACTGAAAAGATCGGGCTGATGATCCAAATAATCGGTGGCGTAAAACCTGCCTGTGCGGTAAAAGCCCGTCATTACTTCATCGGCGATGGTGACCACATTATGTCGTTTGGCAATGGCCATCAAGGCATTTAATGTCTCCACAGCATACATACGCATGCCGCCGGCACCTTGAATCAAAGGCTCAAAAATGAAGGCGGCTGTGGTGTCATCGCAAAGCTTTTCAAATGAATCAATAGTCGCTTGACCGTCACCTTCCGGAAAGGGAATGAACTGTACTTCGAAGAGTTTGTCATCAAAAGGAGCCGAAAACATATTGCGCTCTGCCACGGCCATGGCTCCAAACGTGTCACCGTGATAGGCGCCCTCAATCGCAATAATGCGGGTACGCTTTTCTCCGAGATTGTGCCAATACTGAAGGGCCAGTTTCAGGGCCACTTCCACGGCTGTGCTTCCATCATCCGAAAAGAAGAGTTTCGATTGGTTGGAAGGTAGCACTGACAACAAGCGCTTTGATAGCTCAATGGCGGGCTCGTGCGTGAATCCGGCAAAAATGACCTGCTCCAGTTTCATGGCCTGTTCGGCAATGGCTTGAGCAATGATCGGATGCCCGTGTCCGTGCAGATTGACCCACCAAGAGGAAATACCATCTAGGATTTTTCGTCCATCAGAGGTAATCAAATAGGCACCTTCTCCCCGTTCGATTAGGATCGGTGTTCTGCCTTGCAGCGGCCCGAACGGGTGCCAAATATTTTGCTTATCTATAGCTAAATGATCCATTACCATTTGTCCCTCAATTTTTCAGCATATGCCCGCACAATCTCCTTATCTACCACATCAAGGTGTGGAATGCGCAGCAAACACGGGTAACCTGATTTATGCAGAATTATAGCCTCGGAGGCCGCATTTGGTTTGCCATTGAAGATGAGTCCTTTTACTTTCAGTTTTCGGCGCTTCAGCTCTTCGATGGTGAGCAGGGTGTGATTGATGCTCCCGAGGTACAGATTGGACACCAAAATTACCTCTGCATTCAGTGCGGGGATCAAATCGGCTATTACTTCTTCGTTGTTGATAGGCACCAGCAAACCTCCTGCTCCTTCTACAACCAAAATATCTTCTGTGGGCAAGCCCATATCAGCTACCCGAATCTGTACACCATCCACTTCGGCAGCATAGTGCGGCGAAGCGGGTGTTTGAAGCAGATATTGCTCCGGATGGAAGTGGCATTTGTAGTTCGACACCAATGACTGAACGGTCTCGGTATCTCTTGGCAATCCGGCCTGAATGGGCTTCCAGTAGCCGCAACCAGCCATTTCGGTTACTATTGCGCTTACGAGTGTCTTGCCACTGTCTGTGCCAATGGCGGTGATGAAGTAGTTCATCGTCCTCTTAAAAATTGTGATGGTGAAATTATTGCCAAGCCATTCCCTAAAAAATCCTTCTCATTTCTAGTGATTATAACCTGACAGTTTGCTTGAATAGCAGCATGTATTTGAAGTGCATCCTCAAAATCTTTCATTTTGGAAATAAGTGACTTGTCCAAATGGGTGTTGGTCAAATCAACGACTTCATTAACTATGAGCTTAAAGCCAATTAATTTTGCTTTGGCCACTTGATCATTTTCCTTGTTTCTAATAACGTAATGTGCATTTGCGATAGAAAGTGCTGAAATTACTACTTCAATTTCTCCCTTCTCAGCCAGGCTCGCGATCAATGCTGCATCATAATAAAATGGATGTCGATCCAATAACAAGTCAAGAATGACATTGGTATCTACAAAAACACGAGTCATTTATACTTCTCGTCTAAATACTTCGCATACTCCTTTTTGTAATTGTATTCCGGATCCAAGCTTACACCCGTACTCAGACTTTTAACAAAAGGAGTAATTTCAATTTCTTCCTTACTCTCATTTCCCTTCGAGGCAATCATCTTTAAGTAATTCTCGACAATCCTAGAAAGGCTGTTATTCGTTGATTTAGCGTATTCCTTAGCTCTCTCAATCACTTCACTATCCAGTTTCAAAGTCAATTTCGTATCCATTACTTATTCGGTTGTACGTACGAATATACAAAATCTGTACGTATAATGTCAGAACTATGATCTTCCCTGATTCTCTGAGGACTTTGATTTTTTTGGTTTCATGACCCGCTTAAACTGTAGGCTTGTGTTACCGAAATTGATCAAGAGACCAATTTGTAACCCATACGCTTCTAAATAGTTGATGGCTTGGGCTAGATGTACATCTTCCAACGACACTAGTGCTTTGAGTTCAACCATTATTTTGCCCTCCACAAAGAAGTCTACTCTCCTTCCTCCAATCACCTCTCCTTTGTAACTAATGTCCATTTCGTGTTCTCGGCTAAATTCGATCCCATGATTAGCAAACTCAATTGCCAAAGCACGCTGATAGATCACTTCTTGGAAGCCATTGCCCAAAATACGGTGCACCTCCATGGCACAGCCAATTATCTTCCCTGTTAACTCACTTTCAGGATAAGTCGGATTTATCATAGTTTTCAATAAATCAAAAGTCAAATCATAGTTCAAGACGAATATGCTCAGCTAATCCCCTAATCTCCTCCTCGCTATTAAACGCATGTAAGCATATCCGCAATCGTTCGGTTCCTTCCTTCACCGTAGGTGCCACGATCGGGCGCACATTGAAGCCCCTTTCTTGTAGCAGAGCAGCTGCCTTTCGTACTTCCGCATTTCCGGGAATCAAAATAGGCTGTATGGCAGTATCGGACGGGGTGTTGACGAATGACTTGAAAAGTGCAATCTTGGCCCTCAATTGCGATTGCAACTCCATGTGATCGGCGATGTAGCGGAATGATTCTTCAATGGATACCACCGAATGAGGAGGCAAGGATGTGGTGTAGATAAATGTGCGACCAAAATTGACCAAGTAATCAGTCAACGTCTGAGATCCGGCCACACACGCGCCATGCACACCCATGCCCTTTCCGAAGGTATACACACGCGCAAAAACATCTTGCTCCAGTCCCTTTTCTACTAGCCAGCCGGCTCCTGCCTCACCGAATGTGCCGGTGCTATGTGCTTCGTCTACAATGAGATACGCTTGGTATTTTTTACAAACAGCAATCAAATCGGTCATTGGAGCTTCATCGCCATCCATCGAAAAGACGGACTCGGTGATCACAAATGCACGTCCCTGTGCTCTTTTTAGTTTTGCTTCCAAATCTGCCAGATCATTGTGATGAAAGGAGAAACTTTGTGCCTTGCTAAGCCAAGCACCTTCTTTCAAACACACATGCGAAAGTTGGTCGTATAAGATCGTGTCTCCTTTGCCTGCCACACTGGAAACCAACGCCTGATTGGCCGCATAACCGGAGTTGAACACCAAACACGCTTCCGACTTAAAAAGCCCAGATAGGTACGTTTCCAAACGGGTGTAAGCCGCATGATTGCCCGAAAGCAACCTACTACCCGTGCCCCCATTTCCCTGAAAACCAAGCACATCCATTCGTGCGTTGATCCGTTCATGAAGTGCTTCATTTCGGGCTAAGCCGAGGTAATCATTGGACAAAAAATCCACCAATCCATCTGATGAAGCAAGCGTCCGGATCAAGCCCTTTTGCTCCCGCTCATCTAGTTTTTGTTTTAAAAAGCTTTCCATTGGCTAATATTGCCGCTCAATTTGAAGCAAGTATAATGCGCCTAATCCTTCTGCTGACAGTCCTGCTGACATCAATTTCAGTTTATGCCCAAAACGGTCGCTACCTCGACAGGGAAATTCAAATAGAGGCGGATAATGACGCTTTCACGCTCAATGTGTATTTGGATAAATATTATTCGCAAGGCTCCTACGGTCGCTACCGTGTAGTAGATACCACGGGCTACATGAAAAAGGTGAAATCTATTGCCTTGAATCATCGGATCTACACGCCTCAAAATGTGTGGCTCACCAATGTGGAGCAGTTTGACCGACCATATGCAGGACAATTATCGGTGACAGGCGCATTGGCCTACTACGATACGCGAAGTGCGGTGGAATACGCATTGGAACTAGGCGTAATGGGCAAAGCTTCCTTGGCCGAACCTATCCAAACCGGTTGGCATGACATATTCGGGATGGCCAAACCTGAGGGCTGGGAATATCAAATCAACAATTCACCCATTATCAATGGCTATGTGAAATATGCGCACTTGCTCCTACGAGCGGGCAACATTCAAATCCTCTCTGAATCTAACGTAGCTGCCGGAACGGCCTTCACCTTTGCCCGACAAGATGTGATCTTGAGATTGGGCAAATTCAATGATTTGGATCAATCGGTGCAGTACGGATCTAACTTGGGTCACAAGAAGAAGAAATCAAAAGTGACGCACGAAACCATCCTATTTGCGGCATTCGGACCGGAGTATGTATTTTTCAATAGCTCCATAGAAGGCAATATCATCGGGCCGGAATCGGTACACACCGAGGAGATAGTGCCCTTAGTCTGGCAAGGGCGTGTGGGCGGTATGTTCGCCTGGTCGTCGTTTGATTTGGCACTTATCTATTACTTCCGCACCGTAGAAACAAAAGGTGCCGTAGATCACAAATATGTGGGTATCCGGTTGAGTCAGCGGTTTTGAGTGTAACCAATATGGTTACAATTTCATTTTTCTAAATTATCTTTGTTTTGTGATCACATCATTTCGATCCAAAAACTAAAGCGATTGTTCCTTGAAGATGAACATCGTGGATTTCCGCAGGATCAAGTAAAAAAAATCAAGCGAATCCTTTTTAGATTGAATAATGCGAATTCGCTTGATGATCTGAGAGAACACCCAAACTACGCTCTGCATCCATTAAAGGGAAATTTAAAGGGTCATTATGCAATGAGCGTTACCGGTAATTATCGCATAATTTTTCGATTTGAAAATGGGGACATCTCTGACATTGATTACGTCGACTACCATTAAAAGTACATGATATGGAAAAGCTACTTATGAAAAACCCTCCGCATCCGGGAGAAATTCTATTGGAAGATTATATGCATCCATTGGGACTGTCTGTGACCGCTTTAGCTAATGTCTTGCACGTTTCGCGTAAGAGCTTATCACAGATTATAAATGGGCGTTCAGGAATAAGTCCGTTGATGGCAGTGCGCCTATCTCGTGCGTTCAATACGTCTCCAATGTATTGGTTAGGTATGCAAGAGGAATTTGACTTAGCAAAAATTTTGGCTTCAGATGAATTAGAGAATGAAATTCAGTCAATTGTTCAAGTAGCTTAGCTACTCAATCTATCTCCTTCTCACCACCGAAGACAATTTATCGCGCTCCACGAGCATGATTGAGCCTTTATAAATGCCTGCATCTCCACCCAAGTCTTTAACCTGCACAGCAAGTACATTTTCACCCACTTTGAGTACTCCCTCCGGCACATCATAGATGCGCAGTTGTTGCCACGATTCACTCCAACCGAGCCCCTTTCCGTCGTACGTTCGGCCAATAAACACGCCATTGAGCATTGAGGTGTCAAAATCATCGATGTAGCCGAGCACAATCACCATGTCCTTTTTGATCATGGCAGGTGTGAGTGTAAATGATTTGCGGTACCAACCGTATGTATTGGTCGGCTTCATGTGTGTGCTTTTCCAATAGCCCGGCACCATAATCAATCCCCAATCTGAGTCGTCGAGATACGGTGACGCCCAGTTTTTGTTGATTTCGGTGGTGAAGCGCCAAATGCCTTCTAAATTGACTCCCAGTGCCGTACGCTGCGTAGTGTAAATGCCCGGTTTACCCGAAACTATGCCACCCCCCAGTGTGGCATCAAACACACGTACGGCAATTACATTCTTACCGGATCGCACCAATTCAGCAGGAAGTACGAATTCATTCAGTGCGGTATAGGCCGTATGGAATTCAGGCGGAAAGCCTCCATTGAATCCGACTAATTCGCCATTGAAAAATATCATATTTACATCATCAATGTACCCGAGGTTCAGCACGTATTGGTTGGCCTGATCCAGCTTGTTACCATCAAATGTGAATCGGTACCACGCATAGCCATCGTACCCATGAAATCCCTG
>CAZPST010000023.1:0-17479 GCA_964589185.1 uncultured Roseivirgaceae bacterium
CTCTATGAGGCCAATAAGCCATTACTTAGAAGACACATGGAATTTAAAGACGCCCCTATAGAGAACCCCTTGCCAGAACATCTTCTTAACAGGCCAAAAGGTTATGGCGAAAATTATTGAACTCAACCACAATCTCCTTTCACTCCATCCTAATGCACCCCAACACTATTGCCAATGCATGGATATCTACCATGGGCAGGTCAAAGGGTTCGTAAGCGGTATTTTCACTGATGCAGGTGATATGCTCGGGCTGCATGGATTGCTTCACCCGCTTGATCATGGCACCTTGCACCGTATCTAGCACATACACTTTGTTCCACTGAAAGAAGGTGTCTAGCGGCAGCTTCTTGCACGCCACTATGTCGCCGGTCTGGTACTTGGGATACATGGAGTCGCCCTTCACCGCAATGAGGAAATCCACTTTTTGTTCGTTGAACTCCGGCACGTTGTAGTGCTTCACGTCGTAGGGCATCACCTGGCTCTCGCCTTCGCCCCAGCCGGCCAGCGCATCGATGGGGATGAGCGGAATGCCCGCCCGCAGCTTGGTCAGACCCTCGCTTAGCACCATTTCTCCATTGCCCGTAAGCAGCCATTCGGGGTTGAGCTCCGGATACCTTGCGAGTATTTTCGTAAGGTAAATGTCTGAAATAGACGAATCGAGCTTGTCGGCATCCAGCAAGCCACGTTTCAGCCCTGTACGTTCAAAAAAATACTGTTTTGATATCCCTTGATAATCAATGAATTGTAGAATTCGTTGCTTGGTTGTTGCGATTTTAATCGTAGTTATTTCTTTTATTGCGATTATTATCGCATTTTTGATGTTCAAATATACCATTCTGCGACAACACACGCAAATAACACAGCACTCACTATGCACCACGCCATCTTACATATGGATCTCGACACGTTCTTCGTGTCCGTGGAGCGGCTCAACAACCGTGAGCTGGTGGGCAAACCCATCCTGATCGGCGGCACAAGTGACCGGGGTGTGGTGGCGGCCTGCAGCTATGAGGCGCGCAAGTTTGGCATCCACTCGGCCATGCCCATGAAGCTGGCGCGTTCGCTATGCCCCGAGGCAATTGTGATCCGCGGCAATTCGGCAGACTACAGCAAGCACTCCCACATCGTCACCGAGATCATTCGCGCACATGTGCCTGTGCTGGAGAAGACCTCCATCGATGAGTTCTATGCCGATCTCACGGGCATGGACAAGTTTTTTGGCTGCCTCAAAATGGCGACCGAATTGCGCCAGCGGGTGATCAAGGATTCAGGCCTCCCGATCTCCTTTGGTCTTTCGGAAAACAAAACCGTATCGAAAGTAGCCACCGGATTGGCCAAGCCGAACAATCAATTGCAAGTGCCCTATGGTACGGAGAAAAGTTTCCTTGCGCCGCTATCGGTGCGCAAAATCCCGATGGTGGGCGAAAAGACACATACCAAACTGATCAGCTTGGGCGTGCGCAAAATCCAGACACTCCAAGAGATGTCGGTAGATCTAATGGAGCGGGCTTTTGGGCAAAATGGCATCACCATTTGGAAAAAGGCCAACGGCATAGACCATTCACCGGTGGTGCCCTACTCGGAGCGGAAGTCCATCTCCACAGAGCGCACGTTTGACAGGGACACGATAGACGTGGTGAAGCTCAAAGGCATCATCACGGCCATGGCAGAGAACCTAGCTTTTCAACTACGCAGGGGCGAAAAACTCACGGCTTGTGTGACGATGAAGATTCGCTATTCGGACTTCAACACGTACACGCTACAGAAGAAAATACCCTACACGGCGGCAGATCATGTGCTGATACCGATGGCGCTGGAATTGTTTGATCGGCTGTACAACAGGCGGCTGCTCGTGCGGCTCATCGGCGTGCGATTTAGTCATTTGGTGAAGGGCTTTCATCAGATCAACATGTTTGACGACAAAGAGGAGCAACTGAATCTCTACCATGCTATGGATCGCATCCGCGACCGCTACGGTGACCGCTCGGTGATGCGTGTGAGTGGTATGGAAGCCCGCACGATCAGCCGATTCAATCCGTTCACCGGAGAGCCGCCTCCGCTGCTGGCGAATAAAAGGAGGTAAGAATTTTGACAATTTATAAATACCTTTAAGATGAGAATGATAAACTACAAAGAGCATATTGCCATTGACCCATCGGTTCGATTTGGGAAGCCCTGTATAAAAGGGACAAGGATTTCTGTTTATGACGTGCTTAGTTGGATGGCAAACGGAATGACCGTGGATCAAATTCAGAATGATTTTCCTGAAATTGGTAAACCCCAAATTCAAGCATGCCTCGCGTTTGCTGCTGATAAGGAACACAAGGTGAGCATTGCCTCATGAAATTGCTCTTGGATCAAAATATTTCCTTTCGAGTAGTGAGCAAGATTTCAGCGAAATTTCCCAATGCTAAACAGGTAAGAGAACTGAAACTTGAAAATGCCTCGGACATTGATATTTGGCATTTCGCAAAGCAAAACCACTTTACCATTGTCACTTTCGATGCGGACTTTTATGATTTGGCGAGCTATCACGGACATCCACCAAAAATCATTTGGTTAAGGATAGGCAACACAACTACTGATGGAATAGCTGAATTGTTGAATGAAAAGGCTGCCATAATTACTGATTTTATTTCAGGAGAAGAACAAAAAGACAAAGCGTGTTTGGAGATTGACTGATCCTTCGACCATGCTCAACACCCACTCCTACTTCAGTTTCAAATACGGCCTCCGCTCCATCGAGGAGTTGATGGAATGGGCTGTGCGCAGTGGCTACAAATCACTGGCGCTCACCGATATCAACACTACGGCAGGCACGCTCGAATTCATCAGGCAATGCCAAAAAAGCAACATCAAACCCCTCGTGGGAATCGATTTCCGCAATGGTGCCGAGCAGCAGTTTGTGGGCATTGCCCAAAACAATGAGGGCTTCCGACGATTGAACGAATACCTGTCTTTTTACCTGCACAATGACCTCAAGATTCCACCCCAAATCCAGATAGACGATTGCTTCGTCATCTATCCGTTTGACAAACGACCGGAGAGAGACTTGAAACCCTACGAGTACATTGGCATTCGTCCGGACGAAGTGAATAAGGTGCGCTTCACCAAAAAACCGGTTGATCGATCCCGCCTCATTGCCTGCCCAACGTTCAAGTTTCATTCAGCAGCCATCGATGAGGAATTTGAAATGCACCAAGTGCTGCGCGCCATTGATCTGAACACGCTCGTGAGCAAATTGACCAGTACGGATAGCGGCAGCAAATCGGACATTTTCCTTACCAAAAAAGAACTGTTGGCCGCTTATGAGGAATTGCCCCAATGCATCGAAAACCTGACACATGTGGTGGCCAATAGCTCCATTCATTTTGATTTTAATGAAAAAGCCCAGCCGCAAAATCTGAAAACATGGACAGATTCGGTAGATCACGATTACCAAAAAATCCATGAATTGTGCCTAGCCGGATTGGCGTATCGCTATGGCGAAAATCCTCCATTTGCCATCAAACGACGTGTGATCAAAGAAATGCAGATCATCCGCCAGCAGGGATTTTTGTCGTATTTCCTCATCAGTTGGGATCTGGTGACATACGCCCGCAGCAAGGGTTATTTCTACGTGGGGCGTGGCAGTGGTGCCAACAGCATCGTGGCGTATCTGCTTCGCATCACCGATGTAGATCCGGTAGATCTGGACTTGTATTTTGAGCGGTTTATTAATCTTTTCCGAAAAAATCCGCCTGATTTTGACATTGACTTTTCGTGGATGGACAGGGAAGATGTGACGCGCTACCTCTTTGAACGGTACGACCATGTGGCGCTCATAGCCACGTACATCACCTTTCAGTTCAAGTCAGTCATTCGTGAAGTAGGAAAGGCATTTGGCGTACCCGATTATGAAATAGAGCGCATTCAAAAAACGCCTGACAGAGATCTGGATCATCACCACAAAGTAATTCTGAAATACGGCCATCATATTCATGGATTCCCCAGTCACTTGAGTGTGCATGCAGGTGGCGTGCTCATTGCCGACAAACCGATCCATTCATTCACTGCCACTTCATTGCCGCCCAAGGGATTTCCCATCACGCACTTCGACATGGTGATAGCCGAGGATGTGGGGCTGTACAAATACGACATCCTGGCGCAGCGGGGGTTGGGAAAGATAAAGGACTCACTTGCACTCATTGAGCAAAATCGGCCGGATAAAATGGAATTTGATATCCATGACATCAAGCGCTTCAAAGAGGATGAATTGGTGAAGCAAAATCTGCGCATCGCCAATGCCATCGGGTGCTTCTATATTGAGTCACCTGCCATGCGCCAGCTCATGATCAAGCTGCAGGTGGACAACTATTTGGGCTTGGTGGCGGCCAGTTCGGTCATACGGCCGGGCGTGGCACAATCCGGCATGATGCGGCAGTACATACAGCGCTACCGCAATCCCGAAAAGCGCAAGGAAGCGCATCCGGTATTGCTGAAAATCATGCCCGAAACCTATGGCGTGATGGTGTATCAGGAAGACGTGATCAAGGTAGCGCACTACTTCGCCGGGTTGGACTTGGGAGAGGCCGATGTGCTGCGACGGGGCATGTCGGGCAAGTACCGTTCGCGCGAGGAATTCCAAGCGGTGAAGGACAAGTTTTTCAACAATTGCCGAGCAAAGGGCTACACCTTTGAACTTACCTCCGACGTATGGCGACAGATCGAGAGTTTTGCGGGGTATGCATTTGCCAAGGGGCACTCGGCTTCCTATGCCGTGGAGAGCTATCAGAGTTTGTTTCTGAAATCATATTTTCCGCTGGAGTACATGGTGGCCGTGCTCAACAATGGCGGAGGGTTTTACAGCACCGAATTCTACGTGCATGAGGCGCGGATGCAGGGAGCGCACATCATTGCCCCACATCTAAACAAAAGTGAGTATCTCGCCCGCATCGAAGGAGATACCATTTATCTGGGTTTCAATTTGGTGAAAGACCTGGAAGACTCAACCATCCACACGGTATTGAAGGAACGGCAAAAAGCTGATTTTACGTCTGTCGACAATCTGGTGAAACGTGTGCCTATTTCACTTGACCAACTCACCCTACTTATTCGTGTAGGTGCCTTTTCATTTTTGAGAGAAAACAAAAAAGCGCTGCTCTGGAAGGCGCATTTCCTACTTGGCAATACGGGCAAAAGCAAGGTGGAAAATCTTTTGTTCGAACCACCGGTGAAAGACTACACCCTGCCGGACATTACCCATACACGACTGGAAGATATGTATGATGAAATGGAATTACTGGGCTTCCCATTGAGCAGTCCGTTTGCACTCTTAGAATCTGTACCGACGGGCATCACGCAGGGGAGCGAAATGAAAAACCACATCAATAAGCGCGTGGAAATGCTAGGCTATCTGGTACACATCAAACCAACGAGTACGCTCAAAAAAGAGCGAATGTATTTTGGCACATTCGTAGATCAGGATGGGGCATTTATCGACTCGGTGCATTTCCCGCCGGTGGCCAAAAAGTACCCCTTCACCGGACGCGGCATTTATCATCTGTATGGGCGAGTGGTGGAAGATTTCGGTGCGCTATCGCTAGAGGTGGATCGAATGGTGAAGTTGGGGTATCGGGGGTTGGAGTGATGACGTAATATGTGCCCAAATCGAAGATTAATGAATAAAAAGGTGTCCAACGTCAACATTTGAGAAAAATGAATTTATACTTGTTTAGGCAAGTCCTTTGAATTGAATACCACAAAAACATGAAGAATTTCTTGACGATTATAGCACTCACTATTCTATTAATTTCTTGCCGAATTGAGCAAATCCCAAGCCGTCCAAAAGTTCGAGACAATAGGGTGACTTATACTTTTACAAGAAATCCAAAACCGCTGGACAATCGAATTGTTCTCGTTAATGCCGGACAGTTGAGTCGGTCTGAACTTTCTACCCTGTTGGATTCAATAAATAACTATTCTCCTCGAGTAGTGGGAATTGACGTAGTTTTTCAGGCCCCCTCGGATAATCCTCACGCTGATTCTCTTTTGGAAATCTCATTATCAAGAATAAAAAATCTCGTTTTTGCAAGAAGTGAATTTTCTATCACTAAGTCAAGATATTCAAGATACGGTACTGTGGGTCACACTTTGTTAAACCTTGATGCAAATACTCAAATTTGTGAATCCTTCAACCCTATTAAACATTTTTCCGACAAGGAATATCACTCTTTTGCAATCGAAGTTGTCAACGCTTTCAATCCCGAATTAACCCGAAACCTTGATCAGGCAAATGAAATGTCAATTGATTACAGTGGTAATATTCTTGATTATGGAGCAACTACATTCGGCACTAGATTCTTGGCGCTTAATAAATGGGATATTGATAATGGCAATTTTGATCCATCCACATTCAATGACAAAATTGTAATCCTTACCTACCTAGGCGATGAATTCGGAGATAAAGCATTTTACAAAGGGCCTTCATTTATATCGCCGTTTAATGAAACATTTAGACAAGCACATCCTGATATGTGGTTGGGTGTCATTCATGCCAATATTGTGTCAATGCTTCTAGATCAAAAATGATCTACCCCTTCACCGGACGAGGCATTTATTATCTCTATGGGCGCGTGGTGGAGGATTTCGGCGCACTATCGCTAGAGGTGGATCGAATGATGAAGCTGGGGTATAGAGGGTTGGAGTAAGTGACTGACAATTTTACCATGAAATTTTAAAATTGAATTTTGAAATTTCATGGATAGTTGAGTTCAAAAGAAGCAGTATCCCGACTTGATTCAGCAACTTAGTAAATCTCGCAAAAGTGGAATCAGGTGGCGCAGAAGCGCTTTGAAGTGCCTCAAAGCCGAAAAAGACTAACGTTTTTGACTTTGAGCAAATCAGCTGTTGTATTAGTATGCGGAGTGATCGACCATGATTAATGTTCCGTTTTCTGTCCGAACTTATAATTAGTTTTACTTTGCCCCCTGAAGAACCCAAGACTGAAAACTAACCTACCTCAATCGTGAGACTACCTTCGATCGAGTTCGAATTGCTTTACAAGCAGCACTACACTAGGCTCGTAGGGTTTGCCTATCAGTACGTGGAGGATTCAGATATTTCGGAAGACTTAGTTCAGGAAGTTTTTACCAATATCTGGAATCAGGCCGATCAGATCGAAATCCGGACAACTATCAAATCCTACCTTTTTGGTGCTGTAAGAAATGCCAGTCTCAATCATTTGAAACACGAAAAAGTAGTTTTGGGATATGCAAAGGAGAATTCTGGACATGACAAAGTGGATCACAGGGACTTCCTCGAAATGGAAGAGTTGGAGAAAAAGATCGAACAGGCTCTCCAATTATTGCCGGAAAAACGACGAGAGATCTTTGAGATGAGTAAACTTGAAGGTAAAAAGTATCATGAAATAGCCTCCGAACTGGGCATTTCTGTGAAGACAGTGGAGACCCAGATGAGTCGTGCATTGAAGGTTTTACGCGAAGTGCTAGGCTCCTATTTGACCTACTTTATTGTAGGGTTTATGGTGTGGTTATTACATGCCTGTCAGGGTAAAATTTAATTGAGTTGTCGAAAGATAGAGTGAACTTAGATAAAGACGATAGCGAACGAGACGAAATACTTCTGAGGTATTTTAGCAAGGAATTGACGTCCGAAGAGCGTTCTGAAGTGGACGCGTGGAGAAATGTATCTCCCGAAAATCAACACATCTTTGATGAGGCAGCAATTTTCGCAAAAGACCTGAAAGCACTGGCCTATTACACGGATGTTTCCGCGGTAGACGCTGATCAATCATGGCAAATCTTCAGCAAGAAAAACAATGTTCGACCCGTTCAAAATACCACGTCCGGCAGCTATCTAAAATATGCAGCTAGTATTGTGATTGCTATAGCGGCGGCTTTGGGTGGCTATTTCTACTTGTCACAACCTAAGGAAGTTTTGATGGCAAGTGCAGATCAGGTGCAAAACAGGCTTTTGCCAGAGGGTTCAAAAGTTGATCTCAACAAAGGCGCAACAATCAGATACGAAGAGCCCTTCCAAAATAATGAACGGCGAGTGACTCTTTCCGGCGATGCGTATTTCGAAGTGAAGCATATGCCGCATAAACCATTTGTGGTGGAAGTTGGAGAAGTGGAAGTTCGAGTGCTAGGCACCAAGTTTTTTATTAATCAAACCGCTGAAGAGGTCGGTGTGCAGGTGACCGAAGGAAAAGTGCTGGTTTCGTATAAGGATTCACATAAGATACTGTCACAAGGAGAGACCATTTACGTGGATGTAGACTCACGGGAAATGAAGGAGAAATCAGACCCATTCGGTATGGATTCTTTTTGGAAAACGCGTAAACTAGTGTTCTATGAAACGTCGCTCGATGAAGTCATGAAAGTGGTAAGCGCATCGTATGATAAAGCCATAACATTGGATGGGTCAACCAGCGGTTGCGAACTCACTGTCACATTCGATAATGTTGATTTCGACAATGTCATGGAAGTCATTGCCGCCACATTGAACTACGAAGTTTCAGAAAAGCAGGACACCTACATTTTGAAAGGAAATGGTTGTCAATAAACTTGGTTGTGTCATCCTGTTCACTCTGATTGCCCTCTCGCTAGCAGGCCAGTCCTCGCAGAAAATCAGCATTTCATTTTCCAACGAGACGATGCAGGAAGCGCTCTCCAAACTTGATCAAGTTTCTCCCGTACGACTTTCATTCAATCCTCAAATCTTGCCGAATGACGTGCATATTTCGAAATCGTTTGAATCAGCTTCGCCAGAAATGATCCTTAAGGAAATATTGGGAAACCGCTTTCAAACCAAGAACATCGGAGACTACATTATTATTCAAAAAGCTGTGGCTCCAAACGCCGAAAAGGTCTCCTTCCAGATCAAAGGAGGAATCAAGGATGCAAATACTGGTAAGGAGTTGCAGGACGTTTCGGTGTACGAGATCAATTCATTGCAATCCACACTTTCCAATAGCAAAGGGGACTTTGATCTCATGGCCAAAACCAATTTGGAAATGGCGGCCTTTGCGATCAGCAAAAAAGACTACAAGGATACTATCATCATTTTCCAGCGCAATGACCTGCTGGAAGTGCCAATTCTGATGGAGAAAGAAGTAAAAGCAACGGCCAATCAATCAGTAAGGGAACGTATCAAGCTTTTTCCGAATGGGCTTTCGAAATTCTTCACCTCCAATAAAGTGGAGAAAAATGCCCAAAATGTAAACATGGTGGATTCACGCCCATTCCAGTTTTCGCTGATCCCTGGGGTTGGAACCAATCGAAAGCTAAGCAGCCAAATGGATAACAAGGTTTCGATCAACCTGATTGCCGGCTATTCCTATGGTGTAAGTGCCCTAGAACTGGGAGGATTTTACAATATTGATCGAGAGCATGTGAAAGGTGTACAACTGGGTGGTTTCGGCAATTCAGTGGGTGGTGAGGTGCGCGGAGCTCAGATTGGAGGTGTGGTAAATACGACACGGGATTATGTATCCGGCGTACAAATGGCCGGTGTGCTGAATATCGCCTCAGACAGTGTCCTTGGATTTCAAGCCGGAGGTTTGACTAATCTAACCAAACAAATGAAAGGCTGGCAAATTGCAGGGTTGAACAACCATACCAAAAGCATGTCCGGAGTTCAAGCTTCGGGGTTTATCAACACAACAGGGTACCTGAATGGGCTACAACTGGCTGGAGCCATCAATACGGCGGATCAAATGAACGGCTGGCAGGTATCTGGAGTGATGAACAAAGCCAACGTTGTGAAAGGGATTCAACTCAGTGTAATTAACCTTGCCGATTCGGTCATTTCAGGGGCACAGGTTGGGCTTATCAATATTGTCAAGAAGAATGGGTTTATATCTCCGGCGCTGGAATCTGATGACGTGGTGCCTTATCAGTTCTCCTTTCGATCAGGGATTGATCATTTTTACACTGTACTCTCTGCGGGGATCAACCCGGACAACTACTGGACACTTGGGATGGGATTTGGGTCACGCCAGTTTCTTTCCGAAAAGCGAAGACTGTTCCTGAATCAGGAAATTAAGTGGGTGACTCTCACTGACGGCAGTCCAAAAGAAAACGAAAACTATTATTTGCTTCGGCTCAACTTCAATGTGGGATATCAACTGTTCAAGCATCTGATGATCACAGGCGGGCCTTCCTTAAACGTTTACTCCACCAACATGCTGACCACCGAAGGCAATCCCCAATTGGACATAGCCGGGAGTCCCTTTATGGATAGAACCACAATCAACAATCGAACACAAATGTGGGTGGGCTATACGCTAGGGATAGGTTTTTGATACTAGCAGAATGAAGCTACAATTGGCTTAACTGGGAGTCAAGAAATGAGCTACCTAATCTCCAATTGCAATGGTTCGATTCAATTAAACAGTCACACTCAATCAAATCTAAAATTGAGATAATCGAAAAATTCTTCCAGTCTGTCAGGGTAAAATCCTGTTGAGGTTCCTCAGCTTCAAAAACAGACTTAAAATGAAAACTCAAAATGTATTTTTCTATGTAATGTTTCTTGCCACCACCTACTTCGGTAGGGCGCAGGAAGCAAAGGACAACCATGTTCAGGATTTCCAATTTTCACTTCTTCCACCGATCGGCTCCAATGGACAACAGAGCTCACAAATCACCAACAAGTTCTCGCTGAACCTACTCGCAGGACATGTGGGAGGTGTGGAAGTATTGGAAATCGGAGGTGTTTACAACATCGTTAGAAATGACGTGCGCTCGATTCAAATCAGTGGATTTGGCAATCAGGTGGACGGTGAAGTTCATGCGGTTCAAATGGCCGGATTCAGCAATATCAACAAGGGCTACACGACAGGGTTTCAGTCAGCAGGTTTTCTGAACCTTATTTCCGATAGTGTCCGCGGATTTCAGATGGCCGGATTCACAAACATCACCAAAAAGGTGAGCGGATTTCAGATTGCCGGATTCAACAACCTCACTTCCCACGTAAATGGCGTCCAGATCGCAGGGTTTATCAATACTTCGGGAGATATAGATGGCTTTCAGGCCGCCGGATTTATCAATAAGGCCAAAAAGGTAAAAGGAGTACAATTTTCTGTGATCAATGTGGCCGACAGTGTGGAATCCGGAACACCAATCGGTTTAGTAAATGTCGTGCGGAAGAATGGTTTCATTTCGTTCGGCTTGGAATCGGATGATGTGGCGCCCATGCAGTTTGCCTTCCGTTCAGGACTTGATAAATTCTACACCGTACTCTCCATTGGCACACAGCCCGAAGATCATTGGACATATGGTGCGGGCTTTGGGTCAAGAATATTCTTGTCCGAAACGAAAGTGGCCTTCATCAATCCTGAATTCCGATGGTCTAGTGTACATAGAAACAATCTGAAAGGAGACGAGAACAACCATCTGGTCATGTTTAATTTGAATGCGGGCTATCACTTCTCTGACCATTGGTTTGTGACGGCAGGGCCTTCGCTGAATTTCTACACCACCAATCAACTGGATGCTTCCGGTAAACCAAAAATCGATTTGGCAGCCAATCCATTCATGGATAATCGAACTAACCAACGGCGCAATCAAATGTGGTTTGGCTATTCACTCGGAATCGGTTTCAAACTCTAAAAACTAAAAAATTCACAAGTCAACAGTCAGGTTAAATCCTGATCGGTTTCCAACCCTTCAAAATAACAAAAAATGAAAAATCAAATAATTACAATTACGCTGTGCTTAATGCTAGGTCTATCCTTACAAGCGCAGGAATTGACACAGATTATCAAAGGACACATCATTGACCAAGATTCGAAATCTCCATTGATTGGTGCCACCGTAATAGTCATAGGTTCTGATCCGATTCTCGGCGGCATCACCGATGTGGATGGGGCATTCAAAATCGCAGGAGTACCGGTGGGCAGGGTAAGTCTAAAAATTTCGTCCATCGGATATGAGGACAAGGTGATCCCAAATCTTTTGATCAGTTCGGCTAAAGAATTTATCCTGAACATCGACATGGAGGAGTCATTTGAACAACTGGCAGAAGTGATAGTGACCGCTAAAAAGAACAAGTCAGAGGTGCTCAATGAAATGAGCTTAGTCAGCTCCCGCTCCTTTTCAGTGGAAGAAACTAAGCGATTTGCAGGCTCATTCAACGACCCGGCTCGGTTGGCATCTGCATTTGCCGGGGTGACCAATTCGCCGGATGGCAACAACGATATCATCGTTCGCGGAAACTCGTCAAAAGGGATCCTGTGGAAACTGGAAGGAATTGAAATTCCAAACCCCAATCACTTTGCGAATGAAGGCGCCACCGGAGGGCCAATAAATGCTTTGAGCAGCAACATGCTCAGCGACTCTGACTTCATGAGTGGAGCCTTTGCGCCGGAATATGGAAATGCGCTCTCGGGCGTATTCGACATGCGACTCAAACGAGGAAATGACGAGCGAAGAGAATACACGGCTGGCTTTAGTACGCTTGGATTGGACATGGCTGCAGAAGGTCCATTGGGCAATAAAAACGGATCCTACATTGTCAACTACCGATATTCTACTCTGGATCTATTAGACAAAGCAGGAGTGGTTGATTTTGGTGGCGTACCCAGATATCAGGATTTGACATACAATGTTTACCTACCACTGAACCAAAAACACTTCATTTCAATGTTTGGACTCGGTGGCATTAGCAGCATTCGCACGGAAGAGCAGGACGAAGACACGGAAGAAAACTTGATGAAAAATACATTTGACGCCTCCATGGGAACAGTCGGCATCATTCATAATTTTCTGATGAACGATGAATCCTACGTTCGATCATTCTTCACTCTTTCAAGAACTACCCTTGCATCTAGCACTGACCTACCTACACAGGCTGATAACGATGATTTCTATACTGTTTTCAATGATGATTTCACGACCAACTACCTCCGCGCAGGTTCCACCTTTGGATACAAATTCGACTCGCGCAACAAGCTGGAATTGGGCTTCATTTTCAATCGCATCGGTTTTCAGATGACCCAAAATGCCTGGGATTTTGAACAGGATTTGATAGTGAACGAATTGAACGATGACGGAGCAACCGATCGCATACAGGGATTTGCTACCTGGAAATTCAGATTGACTGAGGACCTGACAATCACCAGTGGTGCACACTTCAATGGTTTGACCCTGAACAATTCCTACAGCTTGGAACCTCGATTGGCCATGAGATGGGAAGTGACCGAGACTAAGGCCCTAAGTTTTGGGGGCGGCCTTCATAGCAAAATGGAAAGTCCGGCAGTGTACCTCTGGCGATTTGACAATGGAGATGGCATCTTTTCTCAGCCTAACAAAAATCTAAAAATGTCTAAAGCCGCGCATTTGGTACTGGGCTATGATCAAAACATAGGAAGGAATACCCACTTCAAGTCTGAAGTGTACTATCAATACTTGTATGATGTACCTGTGGAAGATGATGCGAACAGCACCTATTCCCTGCTAAACGAGACGGAACAATATGCTCCGAGGGAGTTGGTCAATGCCGGAACGGGCCAAAACTATGGAGTGGAGCTTACACTGGAACAATACCTCCACAAAGGGTTTTATTACCTCACTTCGGCTTCCATTTTCCAATCACTTTACACACCAAAAGATGGACAGGAGCGTGAGACCGCCTATGCTAGCAATTACATCTTCAACTTTCTTGGCGGCAAGGAAATGAGGATGGGGAGTCCCGAAAAGAACAAGGTCTTTTTCGTGAACGCAAAAATCACCTTAATCGGAGGCAAGCGATATACGCCTATTGACTTAACAGCATCCATCGCCGCAGGTGAGGAAGTGAGACAAGAAGATCGACCATTTTCTGCAAGGGCTGACACTATTTTTATTCCCAATCTGTCCATAGGCACCCGAAGAAACAGGCCTAATACCACGCATGAATTCAAGATTGACATTCAGAATGCGGCAAACAATCAAGCGATTGTACAGGAGTATTACATTCAGCAAACGGAAGAAATCTATCGTGTTCCTCAATTAGGATTGTTACCTACTATTTCTTACTCGATTAGCTTTTGAAATAATTGAAATGTCCTGAATTGAGCCTATCCGGGCGGATTTGGAAGAATAAACTAAAAAACCGCGTCTTTCGACGCGGTTTTCATTTTTAAGGAAGGAATTGTTGATAGATAAGCCCTCAATTCTTCTTCTCTATAGATATTTTCTCATCAGTAGGCGAGAGCACATTGCCATCACTGTCTATCGGAATCACTTCGCCTATGCCCAATGCCTTGATTTCTTGCTCTATTTTAGCCCTGTCTCCTACCACCAGCCACGTCAACTTATTGGCATCTATCAGACGCTTAGCCGCTGACTGAATCTCCTCCAATTTTAAATTTCGCACACTTTCAGGATACTTGTCATAGTAATCATCCTGTAGATTGTACCGCACCATATTGGCCAAGCTACCTGCCACAGCATCCAATGTCTCATATTGGCCATTGAGGCTGAGCACTTCATTTTTCACGGTCTTTTCAAACTCCTCTTTGGTGGCAGGATTCTTAGTCACGTACCCATTTAGTTCATTCACTAGTTCGGTCATTGATGGAGCAGTTTTATCGGTTTGCACGGGTGCATAGGCCAGATAGGGTCGCTGACCTTCGGCTTGGTACACGAACGTATACGCACCGTATGCCCAACCCTTCGCTTCGCGCAAGTTCATATTGACCCGAGCGGTAAATTCACCCCCAAGGATGTTATTCATCGTGTTTATGGCCACTTCATTGTTGGTGCCGTACGGTTCCATGAGATTTCCGGCAATGATGACCGATTGCAGCGCGTCCGGTTTGTCCATGACAAAAATCTTCCTGCTGTTCGCATTGCTTGTAACAGGTGCTAGATTTTTTTTCGGCACGTCACCCCCTTTCCATTTCTTAAATTGGGCTTCCAATTGATCTACCAGTTCTTTCATGGTAATATCGCCGGTGGCTACCACTGTGGCATTGTTTGGCTTGAACCATGTCTGATAGAAGTTCATAATGTCTTCTCTGGTGAGCTGTGCCACGGTAGTTTCATACCCCGATCCGGTGAGTGGATTGCCATACGCGTGATTTTCTCCATACAAGAATTTGGGCAATGTGCGCAGTGCCATTTGTACCGGATTCTTTTTTTCATTTTGAATGCCTATAATTTGCTGTTGTTTCAATCGGTCAAAATCAGCTTGGGGAAAGGCCGGATTCAATACGATATCTGTCATCAGTGCAAGGCTTTCAGTGAATCGCGCTTTTAGGATGGACATAGACACATACGATTGATCCAAGTTTGACCCTGCAAACAAATTGGCTCCCAGCATGGCCAAGTCCTCATTTATTTGAAGTGAACTTCTTGACTTGGTGCCTTCATCCAGCATGTTCATGGTGAGAGCGGCTGTACCCGGTTTGGCAAATTGATCCGCTGCATATCCGGCATCAAAATACATGGCCAGTTCTACCACCGGGATGGTTTCTCTGCGTGCCAACAATACCTTCATGCCATTAGATAAGGTAGCTTTTTCGATGGCTGGAAAGGTCACCTTGGTTTCGGGTCCCATGTCAGGCAATTTGCTTCGATCTACTTCTTTGCCAGTCTCGCTATATGCCGGAAACGGATTGACCTGAAGGATGTAAGCGCCATCTCTGAGCCACTTGTTGCCCGCATTTTTCACATCTGTGATAGTGGCATCTTTGGTCACTTGCAGGCGCGTCATATAAAAGTTGGGATCGCCCATGAATACTTGGTTTTGAGCAAGAATATCTGACTTGCCACCAAACCCTCCAATTCCCTCAATACCACGTGTGAAATTGGCAAAGTACTGCGTCTTTATGCGACTCATCTCTTTGGCCGTAAGACCATCCCTGAGCAATTTGTCAAGCTCTTCTGTGATGGCCTTTTCTACTACCATATTGTCTATACCCGGCTTCACATCTGCCTGAATGACAAACAATCCCGCCAATTCATTTTCCCAATTGTAAGAGGCTACAGATGAAGCCACTTGCTCATCATAGACCAATCGCTTGTACAAGCGTGAGTTTTTTCCATCTGCAAGTGCACTGGCTACAAAATCTAACAAGATAGCTTCCTTATTGCCCCATTCGGGCACATTGTACACCATATATATGCGCGACTGTGGCACTCTATCTTGCTGCACTTCCCGGATGGTGCCGGTACGCTTCGCAATGTTCGATTGCATGGCAGTGACGGGCGGTCCTGATGGAATGTTGCCAAAGTTGGCCACCACCTTTTCATAAGCTTCTTCTGCACTGATGTCCCCTGCCACTACCACCACTGCGTTGGCAGCACCGTAATAGTTTGTAAACCAACTCTTCACGTCATCCAATGATGCGGCATTCAAATCCTCCATAGACCCGATGACCGTGTGATTGTAGGGGTGACCTGCCGGAAAGCATGATTTCACGAGTTGATCAAAGAAACGTCCATAGGGCTGATTTTCTCCCTGTCGCTTTTCATTCTGCACTACCCCACGCTGCTCGTCTAGTCGCTCTTGCGAGATGGCACCTTTGAAATGACCCATCCTGTCGGATTCCATCCAAAGGGCGATATCAACAGCAGAAGTAGGCACATTTTGGAAGTAGTTGGTTCGATCAAAATTGGTGGTGCCATTCAGGGTGGTAGCTCCTATGCGCTCCATCGCCTGAAAATAGTCCGTGTTGTAGTTTTCACTGCCATTGAACATCAGGTGCTCAAACAAATGTGCAAATCCCGATCTTCCGGCGGGTTCATCTTTGGAGCCCACATGATACCATACATTCACTGCCACGATGGGAGCTTTCCGATCTTCGTGTACGATGAGGGTAAGTCCATTGTCGAGCACGTATTTTTTGTGTGGAATTTCCAGTTGCTTCAAGTCAAACTGAAAGGGTTCGTCCTGTGCCCGAGATGGATACAAAACCAGCATCAAGGCTGACACAAGGAATAATTTACGTCCGTGTTTCATAATGTGATTAGTTTTTTGGTTTTAAAATGAACAAGTGTATACGCAGTTGACGCGACTTTGTGACAAGGTCATGGTACGCTTCAAATGGCCAATTAAGAGCAGTGGGTAAGATAATCATTGAAAAGGAAATTTTTTATGAGTCGTTTTTTGGTGGAATACATTTTTTCCCAATCTTTGCACTCCTTTTGAAAGAAGGGCGCTTAGCTCAGCTGGTTCAGAGCACCTCGTTTACACCGAGGGGGTCGGGGGTTCGAATCCCTCAGCGCCCACTTGACACTCAATCCTGACAGAATTGTCAGGATTTTTTTATGCCTCAGCGGCAAGGCATGTGCGTATGAATAATCCCTCAGCGCCCACAGATATTAACTCCCGCACTAGCGGAATTTTTTGTTTTAATACTATTTAAGTGGAGTTGCTTTATTGAAGGTTCATGCTGAATCATCACTTTTTAGATTTTCTCCACTAGTGACCATTCGCCCAAACCCCTAGGCATTAGTACTACTTATCAGCATCTGTTTTTAGGGGAAAG
>CAZPST010000024.1:0-17285 GCA_964589185.1 uncultured Roseivirgaceae bacterium
TGTAAAACAACATCCCTTTGATCTGATCTTTATCTTCAAAGTGATCCACATCCACACGCTTCTTGGTCACCGGATCCTCCGTGTAGGCTTCCAGTCCTTCGATCTTTCGAAAACTATCAAACGGGATCGACTGATTGGCCAGATACAGCATCATATTGTTCAGGAACTGCGCCTGCTCAAATACATCATTATACACGGCCAATTCACCATTGACCAACTCGATGGTGACAGCCTCTCGCTTTTCAAGGTATTTGTACTCCAGCTCGGCCTGTGCCACCAGCACGCCCGGGAGAAGGGAAAACACTACAACCAATCGATAAAACATACGCACGCTATGAAGTTGGCAAATATACGATGGAGCAGGTATACGGTTTCATGGGAATAGTAGGAGCGGTAGCGCCTCGCTATTTAGCTAATCTACTCCTGCTCGCCCCCGCTTATGGCGGGGTTGATCAGGGCTACTCTGCGCGTGCCGCTTGGTCTGGCACGGAGATTCTCAAGTTTGGCTACTTTGGCTTGAATGCAATCAGATTTCGTCCCATCCCATCGAAAATAAACCCATGAAATGGCAAAACAAGGTACCAATAGATCCGACCCCACAGACCAAGCGGACGAAACGTGGCAGTCTGAATAAGCACATAGTGATCATCGACGGGCTGAATTTTGAATTCCAGCCACGCATCCCCGGGGAGCTTCATTTCGGCAAAGAGTAATAAGCGGCGCTCCGTTTTATTGGAATACAGCACACGCCAGAAATCAAGCGCGTCACCATTTTTGAGATCGGTGGCACTTCTCCGCCCACGACGTAAGCCTACACCCCCCACTAATTTGTCAAAAAAGCCGCGTACACTCCACATCCAGTTGCCATAGTACCAGCCTCGTTCACCGCCTATTTCCCACACATTCCGGAAGATGCTATCCGGATCTTGCGAAAAAGTGAAAACTCGTTTGTCAATAAAGCAGCCATGTCGGGGCGCATCCACCTGAGCCAGCAACACATGGTTAAATTCGGGATTTTGGATGGCATCTTTCCAACTGCTCACCACATGCCCCTGCCTGATCTTGAGAAAAGTACGCTCCAGTGCTTGCTTATACGTGAGTCGCTGCACCTGCACCACTTCATCGATAGAATCATCCTTGCAAATGACTTCATTTTTCATGCTATCCACCAGATTACGAGCAAGCTGATACGACGTACTTGTGACCAAATACAGCCACAAAGAAGACAGCCGGATCGTTAGCACAGGCACAGTGATGATCGACCGACGCAGGCCTCTTACTTCGGCAAATTGAAGGAGCATCTGCTTATAGGTGAGCACATCCGCTCCGCCAATATCGAACGTACGCCCAAGCGCTTTGTCATTGCCCAACACACCTATCAAATATTCAAGGACATTGGCAATGGCGATGGGCTGACATCTGCTTTGGAGCCACTTCGGCGCAATCATCACGGGCAGTTTTTCAACCAAGTCGCGAATGATTTCAAAAGACGACCCACCTGACCCGATGATGATGGCCGATCGAAGCACCGTCACGGGCACATACGATGTTTGTAGGATAGTCTCCACGCCCAGTCGAGATGCCAGATGCTCTGATAGATTCGTGTCATTGCTGATACCTCCTAAATAGATTATCTGACGCGCCATGGAAGATCGGATATACCATGCAAAATGCTCGGCGGTGAGGCGCTCAGTTTGCTGAAACTCGTGACTGCCCGAAGTGAGCGAATGTAGGAAATAATACGCCGCATCTATGTCCTTGGGGAGTTTTTCGAGGGAATCAGCTACGGAGAAATCCACTTCTACCACTTCAACATGACGAAGGAAATCAACAGAAAAATCATCAAAATCAAATCGACGCTTATCCCGAACGGGGCACACCACCGTATGACCTGCCTCTACTAGTACCGGCAACAAGCGACGACCTATGTATCCGGTGCTGCCGGTGAGGAGTATTTTCATGGCTAAAGAACAGCAAATTAGGCAATCGGGTTCTGACCAGTACTAAATAGCCATGAAGTCTGTGAAATAGCCCGGACAGAGGCGACACGTAGTAAAGCCGAAAGCCGGAGTGCAGCTACTTGATGTAGATGAGGAGTCGCTCCAATAAATGATATAATTCGCCCCTACTCCACCCGCACCAACTGCTGCTTGATGAGGTGCTTGATGGCTGTGCGAACGAATTTCTTTTTCTTGCCAATGCCCGTATCCGGATTGATGACTTCATTGACCGCTCGCCACACAACCGTTTCTTCATTTTCCTCGTGCTTTTCATGCAGATCATACAGCGTGGCGATCATAAAGTATTTGTCCGGCTTGGTATAATATGCGCCTGACAAACTCAAATTCTTGCCTCTACCCCATCGGCCATAGACCATCATAAATCGCTTGTGATCTTCGGGCATCATATAGGTGAGATCGTCTTCATGGAGGATTTTCACCACGAGCACGGCATCTACCTGATGGGCTATGATCAACTTGGTGATGGTGTCTGCATTGTGCTGCTGCTCGGTGACCACCTGCGGGAAAATGGATAAGCCTTTGATAGCCTTTAGCCCATACTTGCCGAACGCTTCCACGCCTACTTCTTCATAGATTTGTCGGCGCTCCAGTTCGTGCGATAAGCCCACGACTGCCAGCTTTTTGAATGCCCTTCCTTGAAATTGCGCATTGTGCCATTCTTCGTCAAAATCGGTGCATCCGGCGAAAAACACCAATGCGATTGCGGCCAATAGGATTTTATTCAACATGTGCTTGTGAGCTATATTTCAGTAAGATACTACTTCCTGTATTTATCTCAAGATTACTAAATGAGGACAAAACGAACCATTCGTCACATTCACTCGCCGAAAGTGGGCAGAATGCGCAATCTTTACTGAAACAATAATCACATGAATAAGCTTACTTCTCTACTGCTGTGCGGCCTATTGGCGCTCGTGGCGTGCCAACCTGCACAGGAACCAACAGCATTTAATGTTGAATTTGAAAAGTTCGAATTGGCCAATGGCTTAGATGTCATCTTCCACGTGGATCGCTCAGATCCGGTGGTGGCTGTGGCACTTACAGCGCATGTGGGTTCGGCCAGAGAGAAGGAAGGTCGTACCGGATTTGCCCACCTTTTTGAGCATTTGCTCTTTTTGGAATCTGAAAATCTAGGCAAAGGCGGTCTTGACAAAATGAGTGCGCGCATAGGCGGATCGGGAGCCAACGGGTCTACCTCGCGTGATCGCACCAATTACTACCAAACCGTGCCGAAAGATGCGCTGGAGAAAATGATCTGGGCAGAAGCCGACAAGCTGGGTTGGTTTATCAACACGGTGACTGAGCCTGTGCTGGCCAAAGAAAAGCAAGTGGTGAAAAATGAAAAGCGCCAAGGCGTGGACAACAATCCGTACGGCCACAATCAATACGTAATAGACAAAGCACTGTACCCTGCGGATCATCCGTACAACTGGCAGGTGATTGGGTCATTGGAAGACCTGCAAAATGCCACACTGCAAGACGTGAAGGAATTTTTCAGAAAATGGTATGTGCCCAACAATGTGACGTTGGTGATTTCCGGCGATTTTGATGTGGAGCAAGCCCGTGCGTGGGTAAAGAAATACTTTGATGAAATACCAGCCGGCGATCCTGTCCAGCCCATGCCTAAGCGATCCGGTGAAGTGAAACAAATAACCAAGCTTTATCATGAAGACAATTTTGCTCGATTGCCCCAGTTGACACTGGCTTGGCCATCTGTGGAAATGTATCATGCGGATTCGTATCCGCTTATGGTGCTCACCCAATATTTGACAGATGGAAAAAAAGCCCCCTTCACCAAAGTGCTGGTGGATGGCAAGCAGTTGACCTCTAATGTGCGGATGTTCAACTACAGTTCGGAACTGGCCGGGCAGACGCACCTGGTCGTTCGCGCATATGAGGGTATAGACTTAGACACGGTGATGACCGCCATCAATGAGGCATTTGCAGAATTTGAGAAAAACGGCCTGTCAGAAGCTGACCTGAACCGCATCAAGGCCGGTCAGGAATCGGATTTTTACAACGGACTATCCAGTGTGGTGGGCAAAGGTTTTCAATTGGCACAGTACAACATCTTTGCAAAGGATCCGGGTTTTGTGAATCAGGACATTCAAAACATTTTGGCTGTGACACCCGCCGATGTGATGCGTGTATACGAGCAATACATCAAAGGGCGCAACTATGTCGCCACTAGTTTTGTACCAAAGGGCAGCCTCGAATTGGCGCTCGAAGGGTCTACACAAGCTGAGGTGGTGGAAGAGCCGATCGTCATCGGAGCTGAGGAAGCGTTTGATCCCAACTTGCAAGCTACATACGAACCCACCCCGTCTTCCTTTGATCGCTCGCAAGAGCCACCGTACGGAGACGCGCCTACAGTGGCAGTGCCGGGCGTATGGGAAACGAAGCTGGACAATGGTCTGGCCGTGTATGGCATAGAAAGCTACGAAGTGCCGCTGGTGCAGTTCAACATCGTGATAGATGGTGGACAATTGATGGAGACCATGGAAAAAGTGGGCACAGCCAATATGCTGGCGCAACTAATGACCAAGGGTACCAAAAACAAAACCACCGAGGAATTGGAAGATGCCATAGCCCAACTGGGTGCGACCATTCGTGTGAGTGCCGACAAAGAAGAAATTAGGATCACGGCGAATACTTTGGCCAAAAACTACGATCAGACATTGGCATTGATACAAGAAATACTATTGGAACCGCGCTGGGATGCCACCGAATTGGAACTAGTAAAGCAAAACATCACGAGTCAACTGAAACAACAGGAAGCGAGTCCAAATGCGATTGCCGCCAATGCGTATGCGCAATTGATCTATGGCAAGGAGAATATATTGGCACAGAATAATTTGGGAACACTTGCGTCTGTTGACGCCCTAACGATGGACGATCTGAAGACCTATTATTCCAACTTCATCGCGCCAAACATCGCACGGATGCATGTGGTGGGGGCAATTGCCGAGAAGAAGGTGGTTGGTTCATTGGCATCACTTGACGAAGCGTGGAGCAAGAAAGAGGTAACTGTGCCTTCCTTCGATGCGCTACCTGCACCGGACAAATCGCAGGTGTATTTCTACGATGTGCCCAACGCCAAGCAATCTGTATTGCAAATTGGGTATCCGGCATTGGCAGTGACCGATCCTGACTATTATCCGGCTACAGTGATGAACTACATCCTAGGTGGTGGTGGATTTGCGTCGCAGCTGACACAGGAGCTGCGCGAAACGAAAGGCTACACCTATGGCATCCGTTCGGGTTTTGAGGGATCTACCAATGTAGGAGCATTCACTATCGGTAGCGGGGTGCGCTCAAACGTGACGCTGGAATCCACGCTGGCGATAAAGGATATTTTGGAAAAATATGGCAAGAACTATACGGATCAAGATTTGGAAACGACGAAGAGTTTCTTAATCAAGAGCAATGCGCGGGCATTTGAAACGGCCGGTGCGAAACTGAACATGTTGCAAAATGTGAGTAAGTATGGTTGGGCGTACGATTATGTGAAAAAGCGCGAGCAGATCGTGAATGAGATGACCGTGGAGCGCATCAGAGAGCTGTCAGGTCGCTATCTAGACGCCAATAAAATGTATTGGCTGGTAGTGGGCGATGCAGCTACCCAACTCGATCGAATGAAAGAGCTGGGTTTTGGAGAACCCATCTTGATCAACGACCGAACAGCCCCTGTGGAATAAAGTAGAACGAAACTAAAATCAAAAGGCCATTCAGTGATGAGTGGCCTTTTAACATTTTTATCAACACAAGGAAAGTGAAAAATCGTTTTGACTACCGCTTCCCCTTACCAAACGGCATGCTCATAAACTTCGAAGTGGATTTAGGCTTGTAATAATAGTTCAATTCCAATTTTTCTAGCTGCTCTTCCATCTCGTCTTCACTTACCCCGATGAAATTGAACTTCAAGTCGCTCAAGTCGGCATAATCTTCCCCTATCTCCACCATATCTATGTCGTCTTCTTCGTGGTACCAATTCACCATCACGTCATAGCCCTTGTCTTGGATTTTCTCCAAGGCTCGCGTCACGTCAAACAGGCATTTGGCACTACTGGTATTGAAGTACTCTAGGAAGATGTCGGCCGTCAAAGACGTTTGAGAGGAGTTATATTGATTCAGCTGCTCAATAATCCGTCTGAAAAAATTCAACGAATCTTCAGAGTGCGACTTCCCTTTGATTTCGAACACACCATCTACGGGACTTAGCCGTACGAAAGGCGTGGTTTTGGTGGCTTCTATGATAAAATTTTCCATGTCAATTGGCATTCAAAGCTTCCTCTACCGAGTTGAAATAGTCAATGGTCAATTGCTCCAAAATATCCTTGGGGTACTTGGCCAATAAGGGTTTGCGGGCTGCCTCCACTGCTTTTTTGAAATACTCCAGCTCGGGCAAAATCTTGTAGTGCTTGTTCACACCATATTCCAGCATTTCGGTCTTCCACTCCGTGAAATACCACTTCATGGAGGGCTGATGAAAGGTGCGCAGTGCACTTTTATCAAAAATGAATTTACTGTATTTGGCCTCCCCATACCTCACCTCATCCCCCAGCATTTCGAATAGCTGCTTGAATTTAAGAATAGGGATATAGTCAGATGTGGCCGTAAGCGCTAGCACACCTTTCTCCTTGTTGATGTAGCCCGCACCGAATTCATTCGCGAAAATTTGTTCAAAGCCTAGATTCTCCATAGTGTTGATAGCTGATTGTTTAATGTAAATTTTTGTTGTTTTTTCAGTGCTCATAACTTAAACAAAATTGAATTAGTTCAGGAACGGTGGATATTTTCTCTAAAAAGCGAATAATGACTGTATGTACATCAATTTGAGCCTTTTCGCAATTCCCGTATAATCATCCCTCCATATTTTTGTTTAACTTTTATTAGATAGTAATGAACAAAAACAAGACGTGCATGGTTAGAGGGTAAATTCAAGCAAAATGGAAAACACCTTAGACCAGCTTCTCGACGAACTACTGGCCACTTATACAGATGCACTCGGCGTGAGCTTCCACAGCATGGAGCTGCCCATTGCCAAATCCAAGGGCACCAAAACGGATATCCTCGAAAAGTACAAGGACATCCCCATGCTCTCGATAGATGAGGCATTCCCCACCACCTTCTCCTTTATCATCACCGAGACAGGTAGTATTGTCATTTTCTTCATCAATCAATTGCACTTTGTGTCGGTCTACACCACCACCACTGACCCAAATAAGGAACTTGCCAGCCGCATCTACGAGCAATTCAACACCCGATTCGAACAAGCCATCAAAACAGCGCTATGAGACCACAGCAACTATTCAACGAACTGAACAACAACTTTACCGGCATCCAATACTCGGGCTTGGTGATTGAAGACGAAATACAACACGCCACGCTGGTGGCCGGTCTTGATCCGGATGATCACGAAGCGCTCATCATGCGTCTCTACTTCATTGCCATGGATCCCGAAAAGAATATCACCTACTTCATCAACCAATATGGGGTAGACAAATACCTCTATTTCATAAAAGTGAAAGAAGGTGTGTGGCTCTTTATATTGAGCAATAACCGCTCGTTTGCCAAACTGCACTTCTATGTGAAATTCCTTCTCAGCGACAATCAACTTGCACTGGATGAACCGGATCAGATAGAAGTTGAATTCAAAGACGACAAACTTGATTCGGCTAAGCGCATTCAAGATTTGCTATTGCCCAATCTGGATCAAACGCTGAAGCATTTCAACGCATTCGAACTTGTCTATCTTCCCCGAGACGTAGTAGGCGGAGACTTCTATTGGACCCGCTCTGACAAAGATGTGACCTGGATAGCTGTGGGTGACTGCACAGGCCACTCGCTAGAGGGCGCACTGGCATCTGTGAGTGTGATGTCCATCCTCAATCAAATCTACCAGCGTGATATGAAACCACACTGGATGATCAAAGGCCTGCACCAAAGCCTAGCCAATATGCAAAACCAAGCCCTCACCGAAGGGTATGGAATCGGCTGTGAACTACTCGTAATCCGTCTGGATCATAAGACCGGTGAACTCACCTACAGCGGCACGGGCATGCCGCTCTATCATCTCAATCCGGAGGGCAAGCTCAAGGTGACGCACACCAAAAGTGCCAATCTGGATCCGGCACGCGTGGTGAAGTACATCCGCACACGCAAGTTGGCTGTGGCCAAAAAAGACACGCTTTTGATTCATTCAGACGGCATCAAAGATCAACTTAGCCCCAAGGGCAAACGATTCACCAATCGGAATCTGATCCGCTCCCTGTTTGTTGGTAATGAACTCAATATGACAGGACTTCACGAGGCGCTTGTAGCTCACCAAGGCAATGAACGCCAGACGGACGATATAGTGGCTCTTAAGCTGACTGTTTGATACGTAAGCAAGGTGGACTTAGTATTGAGGCCGGGTTTGGAACAATTCGAAATCCGGCTACTTTTAACCCATGGAAAAAAACAGTCACGAGCCAAAAGAAGAGCAACCAAATAACCCGCTACATGGCGTGAAGTTGGTGACCATATTGGAACATCTTGTGGAAAAGTATGGATGGGAAATGATGGGGGATAAGATTCCGATCAATTGCTTCAACAACAACCCCTCGATCAAGTCAAGCCTGACATTTTTGCGCAAAACACCATGGGCCAGAGAGAAAGTGGAGCAGATGTATTTGCGGTCGATTAAGCAGAAAAATTGACCTACTCATAAAACTTCCCTGTCCTAAACGCACCTGAAAGAGCTGCCGGAATATCTGCTTCGGCCTTAATCAATTGCGCTCGCGCTTCTTGCACTCTGGCAGACATCTCTTGTTCGAGTGCCACAGCCATAGCACGTCGCTCTTCTGCTTTTGCATTGGCAATGTCCAAGTCGGCACGTGCCTGCTCTATCTGCAATTTCGCCCCGATGTTTTGGCCAATGTTGATATCGGCAATGTCTATGGACAAAATCTCGAAGGCTGTACCCGCATCTAGTCCATTGGATAGCACCTGCTTGGAGATTTCTTCCGGTCGTTCCAGCACATGCATGTAGCTCGAAGACGCCCCAACTAACTGGATGATGCCCTGCCCCACACGCGCCTTGATGGTCTCCTCTCCTGCCCCGCCTACCAATTGTTGAATATTCGTGCGCACAGTCACCCGTGCTTCTGTCAAAAGCTGAATGCCGTCTAATGCCACGGCTGTAATGGACGGCACCAAAATCATGTAAGGCGTCACCGCAATTTGCACCGCTTCCAACACATCTCGTCCGGCCAAATCGATGGCAGTGGCTTGTTTGAAATTCATGTTGAGATTGGCCTTATCCGCCACTATGAGTGCCTTGATTACTCGAGTGAGATTACCATGCGCTAGATAGTGCGTCTCTAGCATAGATGTGGTGATGCCCTGTATGCCCGCTTTGGTGGCCAAAATTTGCGACTGCACAATGAGCGTGGCAGGTACTCTGCGAAACCGCATAAAGACCAAGTCCATCAAGTTGACCGATACGCCGGAGAAGACGGCAGAAATCCACAAACTCACCGGCACAAGGGTGAAAAACAGCCACAGACCAACCAAAATGGCACCAATGAGAATAAGAATCGAATAGTCCATGGAGTGTTAGAAAAGGATGAACAGATAAACGGGTGAAAGGTACGGCTATTTGAGGGAGCCTTCAGCGTTTAGGTTGAGTATAAGTTTTAGACTGTATCAAACTTTTCGGTTCCGCCACCACCTAAATCCAAAATAAAAGACGGTGACAAGGGCAAAGAAAATAGTCAGTGCAACAAATTCTTTCAACGGCACTTGTGCCAGCAACCACACCAACACGCCTAAACTGAGAACCGGCACCAAATATCCACCGGGCACTTTGAATTGTGGCGAATTCGTACTATCCGGCTTTATTCGGATTTTGAACATGGCCAAGACAACTCCCAAGTAGATAAGCAATGTGGACGAGCTGGCTAAAATGGCCAAGGATTTGAAGCCACCACTAATAGCCAGCAGAAAGATAACGGCTGTATAAAAAACGATGGACATATAGGGCGTTTTGAAGCGAGGATGTACCCGCGCCATCACCTCGGGTAGCAGTCCGTCACGAGCTGCGGCAAAAGGCAAACGCGAAGAAGCCAGTACATCGCCCCCCGTGTTGCCAAACATAGAAACAGCCGCAGCAGCAATCAAAATCGTACCGCCTATCGGGCCGACTAACTGACTGGCGGTGGCCGCTAAAGGCGCTTCCGTAAATGACGCCAACGACTCGCCCATTACTCCCAAAGTGACAAACTGAAGGCCCATGTACAACACCAAAATAGCCGACAAACCCATAAAGATGCCCTTTGGGATTGATTTGCCCGGATCGTGTATCTCACCGCTATTGCTCAGCGCGGCTTCCGAACCACCAAAGGCAAAAAACAACATCAGACACGCCACGCCAAATGTGCCCATGTCCGGCCACACAGTGACGATCAGATTTTCACCTTTTATTCCAAACAGGCCAATCACAATCAGCAAAATCAAGGGAATGATTTTCAGCGCCGTGACAATGATAACCAACCGCGCACCGGACTGCACCGCACGCACATTCACCCAAGCAAAAAAACCGAGAACAACGAACAGAAATATGACCCGAAACCAATACACTAGGAAGATGGGAAACCAAATGCTGAGCATATCGGCCATGGCATTCAAAATAGCAGCCGCAGCAATGGCGCAATAGCCAAACCAAAAAAGGGAGTTAGCCAGAAATCCGGCCATCGGGCCAAACGCATCCGCTATGTAGGCATAGGCACCTCCCGAGGATGTCACACGGCTCCCCATTTCGGCAAAGCAGAGCATGATAAGCCCGATGAGCAATCCACAGAAGAGATACGCTAGAAAGCTGGCGGCTCCCAAAAAACCCGCTATGTGCGCAGGCAAGATGAAAATGCCCGCACCAATGGTCATGTTCATCACATTGATGGCCAGTGTCTTTGCCCCAAGCTTTCGTTCGAGTTCCGGTTTTTCGGGTATTTCCATTTGGTAAGGATACAGCAAAAGGCAGTAATTTCATCGTCATGATCCGACGTGCCCAACTCAGCGATGCTCCCGCCCTAGCCGAACTGTACAATTATTACATCACCCACTCGGTGGTCACCTTTGAGGAAGATCCCATTAGCGCCGAACAAATGCGCGAACGCATGGAGGCTATACTCGGTAAATGGCCATGGTTGGTTTTCGAACAAGGGAATGAACTTCTTGGCTATGCATACGCCACGGCATGGAAACCGCGCACGGCCTATCGGTTCACCGTGGAAGTGACAGTGTATGTGCGACATGGCCATGCAGGAAAAGGAATTGGGAAATCACTGTATGCCGAACTGATCGGCCAACTGAAAGCTGCCGGAGTGCATGCTGTTATAGGAGGAATAACCTTACCCAATCCGGCCAGTCAGGCGCTGCACGAGAGTTTGGGATTTGTGAAAGTGGCACACTTCAAAGAAAGCGGATTCAAATTCGGCGAGTGGCGCGATGTGGGGTATTGGGAGTTGATAGTTTGATTTTTTGGCAACTTGAATACCTGTTTCTTTGTTTCACAAAACCATGAAAGACACGCCCGGAATTAATCGAATAAAAAATGAGGTCATCGTGACCACTTCGCGTAGTGGCGGGCCGGGTGGTCAGAATGTGAACAAGGTAGAAACCAAAGTGACCCTGCATTTCAATGTGTCGGCCTCATCTGCATTGTCAGAAGAAGAAAAGGAAACACTCAAAGCCGCCTACGCCTCTCGCATGACAAAAGAGGGTGAACTGGTGGTGACCTGCGAAGCGCACCGATCGCAACTGAAAAACAAGGAACTGGCTTTCACCAAACTAGATCGACTGATCGCCAAAGCATTTTACAAAGCAAAACCCCGCAAAGCTACCAAACCATCCAAGGCGGCTATGGCCAAGCGACTGACTCAGAAAAAACAGCAAGGCGAAAAGAAGAAGTGGCGGCAAAAGCCTGAATAAATAAACCGCCCCGACGAATCGAGGCGGCTAACCACTCACTATGAAAAAACACTTCGGGTAATGAGTACCCTCCGTGTATTGAACTAGATTAGTCAGGGAAAGAGTTCCATGGGCGATATAACGTCCTGCTTCTCTCTGATATCAATTGACTGAAAACTGATTCTACTCTTTTAAATCGACACGTTCTCCATAAATCATCCATTCAATTGGTGCTATGCGCATTTTTCCCTAATTTGAGTCGGCACGTGAAAATAAGCAAGCGCGGTATCCATTGAGATTGAGGTGTTTCTTCAGTCGGCACCTACTGTTCAGGCTATTTGACCGTATCCACACATGCTAGCCTAACCTATGTACGCTCGATCACTCATATGGACGATTTTCTTGGCACTGGCTCATCTTGGCATTGGGCAGTCAGGTTACCTGTTGGGCGACTGGATGCAAACCAAAAAAGGCATTACACAAGCCATAAATAATCAGGATTACGAGCGAGCAGTCATCCTACTGCAAGAGGTCATTGAGGCTACCGAAGACCCAGCCGAACAAGCCGAAGCATACCTGATTTATGCAGATATTGCCACCAAATCAGGCGATTATGAAGCTACAGAGTTCTATTTGGGTAAAGTTCAATCACTGGTGAGCCAACATCACTTGGTAGATTTGGAACATCAGCTTGTTATAGAAAAACTGAACCTACAAATACTAACAGGAAATGCGGGCGAAGTGCCCTCTCAAGTAACCCAATTGCTCGCCGATCCATCTGTGGATCGAAACAGCCACTACTATTATCGACTGCTCGATCTTACCGGAACGGCTCTCCTGAATGAAGAAAAATATCGAGCGGCGATCACGTATTTCAATCAATCGATAGCCGGTTTTGAACGTATGGCACGTAAAGTGGATTTGAGCAATGCCTTGCAAAACAAAGCCTACGCCCTGATTCGGCTCTCACAATACGATTCTGTGAATGTACTTCTCAATCGCTCAATCATATTAGCCAAAGAGGCTCAAAATTCGGAACTTGAAATAGAAGGAATCCTGCTCATTGGAAAGAGTTATCAGGCGCAAGGTGAAACAGATACTGCGCTGATCCATTTGGATATTGCCCAAAAACGACTGGAAGGTCTAGCCCCCAATATGTTGGAGACCCGATTCATCCTTGCACAGTTTTATCAAGAACTCTTCGAATCACTGGAAGACTATCAACAAGCCCTGATATGGTACAAAAAAGCCCGTGCCATGAAAGACAGCCTGCACAGAGAAGATACCGCGCTTCGCGTGGCATTTTCTGAATCCACGTTGACTATTGCGAAGCAGCAAAGTCAAATTTCGAAGAACGAATTCCTGCTCACGATCTTTGCAATTGTGTTGGTAGTGATAGCCGTAGTGGTATATGTGCAGCGGCGCAACTTACGCTTCAGAGTGCAAATGGCGAAGCAACTACTTGAGCAAAATGAGGCGCTACAACTCCAACGCGAAACGTTGGTGAGTCAAAAAACATTTATTGAAGAGCGCAGTTTGAAACTGGAGTCGTACCTGCGCAAAATGGAACAACTGGCGTATTCGTCGCAGGTGAATCAAGGGCAAAGTCAATTGGCATTTGAAGAATTATGCCGCATTGTGCAAGATGCTTTGCAGATCAGTCGTGTGAGTATTTGGAAATTTCACCCCGATGAGGCTGCCATCCGATGCAATCTGATGTATGTACAGGGACAAGTCGTTGATCATCCCGTGGTGCTCAATCAGCAAGATTATCCTATCTACTTTTCGGCTATTCTGAAAAAAACCCTCATAGTGGCCGATGATGTGCTATCGGATGCCAACACTGTAGAATTCAAAGACAACTACCTGAAACAATTCGGTATCTCATCAATGCTGGATGTGCCCTTTTTGCTGAATGGTGAACTTGCGGGCATCATCTGCTGCGAACACACCGGCGAAAAAAGGATTTGGCAGCCTGAAGACACCATTTTTCTTCGAGCCATCAGTGATTTCATTTCGGTGACTTTGCTGACAGAGAAAATAAGGGCGCACAACGAAGCATTGCAAGATTCGAATGTAAGTCTGGAAGATGCTGTACGTATGCGCACCATGGAGCTGGAACTACAGAACAAGCAATTGGCCGAATATGCCTTCATCAATTCGCACCTACTGCGCGCACCACTAGCCAAAATACTGGGGATATCAGACATCATGAAAAATGAATTGGCGCATGCTGAAAATAAGCAATTGCTAGATTCTATGATCGAATCGGCTGATGAATTGGATCAGATCATTAAACGGATAGGACTGATCCTCCATAAAGGCGATCACCTGACACGTGAGGACGTAAAGCGAATGGAAAAAAATTATCCTGTGGATTAAAAATGAAGGTTTTAATCCTGACTGATACGCATTTTGCTTAATTTAAATCGGGTATATGTCCACTACCAATCGACTCCAGTTTGTTTCAATTTTGTCTCATATAAACAACACCACAAATGGGTCAGGCCACAGATTTCAAAACGCTTCAGGCACAGTACAAAAAGCTACTCGATGAGGCTTACAGAATGTCTAAGAGCAATCAGCAGGAAAGCGTACGATTATACGCACAGGCTGACCAAATGCGTAAGGCATTATTTGCATTCTAATCGTACTATTTGATAACTGGTTTTTTGTAGGTTACGAGCCTTCAGGCTTGGTCTCCTTTGACGTTTCGCCCTTTTCCTCTTCTTTCTTTTCGTCCTTCTTCTCCTTTTCTCCCAAGATTTTATTCTTCTTTTCTTCTAAGCTGGCCATCGTGTCCTCCAGATTCAAGCGCTCCTTCACGCGTCCCCAAATACCCAATCCTACTTTCTGTACGAAATCTCCAAACGATTCCTTCTCATCTTCTTGTTTTGGTTTTTCTTCTTTGGTCTTTTCTTCCGGCGGCTTAGATGCCGGCGACTGCTGCGCATAGCCGATACCCACTGCCATGAGTAAAAAAAGGAATATGAATATGGAGCGCATCAGCTGCATGAACGAAATAATACGTTGATCCTCGAAGTTAGTCAGCACGAGGCATTTGTGAGAACAAGATGTGGCTATTGGTCGAATGGTTGCGCGAATGGAGCTAAATTCCCCAAACTTCTGTTTACCACAGCATGACCCATCTACTGCCCTATCTTCTGCTCAGCCTCGGCATCAATTTGCTGGTGCTGCTTCCGGCTTATTTTTTCCGCACGGATAAACTCACCGACATCACCTACAGCCTCACGTTCATCACCCTCATGGTGACGGCCTTGATTACTAACACATCCACATCCATGGGGATACTCCTTGTCCTCTTGATCAGTCTGTGGGCTGTGCGACTAGGAGCCTATCTTTTCATTCGTGTGCACCGCATGGGGCGCGATAGCCGTTTCGACGAAATGCACAACCACTTCTTTCGTTATGCCGGATTTTGGCTGCTGCAAGGATTGGCTGTGTTTCTTATTTCCATTCCTGCCCTATTTCTCATCGAAAATAGCTCCCAAACCGTGCATTGGATATCCCTGGTGGGTGTCGTCATTTTCTTTGTTGGTTGGGCGATGGAGGGACTTGCTGATTTGCAGAAGTTCCGCTTCAAACAAAACCCTGCCAACACACATCGCTGGACAGACGTAGGACTATGGAAGCGCATGCGTCATCCCAATTACCTAGGTGAAATGATGGTGTGGGTGGGAATCTACTTATATGCATTTCCCGGACTTTCATTGGCTCAGGCCGCTATCGGGCTTATAAGTCCGCTGTTCATTATCGTGCTGCTCCGCTTCGTATCGGGCATTCCGCTTCTCGAAAAATCCGCGCTAGAAAAATGGGGAAGCGACCCAGCCTATCAGCAATACCGAAAGCAAACCGGTATGCTTTTTCCGAAGTGGCGTACCTAATTTTCTTAACTTTACTACATATTCCTTCATCTTATGAGCACCATTCTGATCAAAGCCGACAAAGAAAGCAATAAAATCCTCTCGAATCTGGCCAAAAAACTGGGCGGAACCGTGGTAAACCTAAAGGACGCACAACTGGAAGATGTTCTGTTGGGCACAATGATGGATACGGCCAAAACTGGCGAAAGTGTAACGCGTGAAAGCGTATTTGCTATTTTGGATGGAAAATGAAAGTCCAGTTTGATGCTTCATTTTATCGCTCTATTCAGAAACAAAAGGATAAAAGTGTTTTTTCAAAACTCAGGCAGGTCATTCTCGACTTAGAAAATGCACAAAGCCTGAGTGAGATTAGGAATGTGAAAAAGCCTCAAGGCTTTAAAAATTATTATCGAATTCGAATTGGAGACTACCGATTGGGCTTTGAAAAAATAGACGGTCAGACTATCCGTATAGTGATCTTGGCATCAAGAAAGGATATTTATAAATTGTTTCCTTGATTTCAATTTGCCAGCTACCTTTTTGCCTACTGCTGACTGCCAATTGCCAACTTTCTTAACTCCTCAATATCAGAATCACAGATGAAGCGGATTGTATGATCTCATTGATACATTGATACTGCCAATTGCCTACTACCAATTGCTCCTTTGCCTACTGCTGATTGCGTACTGCCTACTGCTAACTGCCTACCCTCCTAGCTCCTTTCCTCCTATCTCCTGAATGCTACGCATCAATACTCAAAATCCAACCCCAACCGATCCTTCAGTTCACTCAGCGCCGGATTCTGCTCCACCATATAGGCGTATTTGTCTTTGCTCGTATACAACATCTGCGTTTCGTTTTGCTCCTGCACCGATTTAGTGAGAAAAATATGATCATTCGATAGTGTCTTGCGCATGAACTGCACCAAGTCTTGCTCCACCTTCTCCAAAATACTCATCTCTAGCTGGCTGTCTAGGATGATCTGCACCTCATTGCCCTTACGCTTTTCCAATTTACGGCCTAGCACCAGTTTCTCCGCATCGTTCATGCTCAGCTTGGCACGCGTTTCGGCAAAAAGCGTCCAAGCCACTTCCAGCGCCGCTTGATCAAATAGCGTCTCGCGCTTCACCACTTCAGCTACGGGTGTCTCCGCCTTTGCTTCTTCTTTCTTTCTGAACAAACTCGGTGTTTGCTTGCTGCCGTTGGATGCTGATGGCACCACCGGACTCACCACCGGTTCTGACACGATGTTAGTCTGTGCCACAGGTTCGGCCGGAGGCGTAGGTATCGGAATGGTCGGAGAACTGACGGGTGGAACTGTCGGCTCGGTAGGTTTATTCGGAGCAGGTGCCGCCTTTTCTACTGGGGCATCAGTACTTTTTTTTTTGCCCCTTCATCGGAGCTGGCCAATGTCACGGCTCTGTTCAGG
>CAZPST010000025.1:0-17192 GCA_964589185.1 uncultured Roseivirgaceae bacterium
GGTTCATCAAAAATAAATTGAGCCATACTGATAAGGATTAATCGAACTCAGGTTACTAATTAAAACCTCTTCGCTCCAGCAAGCCCTTGTAGTCGGGCTTTCTTCCTCTAAAATTCATGTACATTTCTAGCGCATCTATGGTGCCGCCTTTGCTGAGGATATGCTCACGGTATTTATCGGCCGTCGCTTTGTCAAATAGGCCATTTTCCTGAAAAGCCGAAAACGCATCCGCATCCATCACTTCCGAATTCATGTAGCTATAGTACCCAGCCGAATACCCTCCTGAGAAAATATGGCTGAAATAACCTGTGCGGTAGCGCGGCACAATCGCATCTATCAGTCCGATCTTATCCATAGCGGCCTTCTCAAATGCCCGAATGTCACCGGTGATTGGCTCGGTGATGGTGTGGTAGGCCATGTCCAAATACGAAGCGGCCATGTATTCCACCGTGCTGAATCCTTGATTGAATTTTCCGGCATTTCGTATTTTCTCCACCAATTCCACGGGCATTACTTCGCCTGTTTCGTAGTGGAAGGCATAGAGCTTGAGCATCTCCGGCTCAAAGACCCAATTTTCCATCACTTGACTAGGAAACTCCACAAAGTCGCGAGGAGTAGATGTACCCGAAATGGATGGATAGGTACATTCAGACAGCAATCCATGCAACGCATGACCAAATTCGTGAAACAGGGTAAGCGCTTCGTCCATAGCGAGTAGTGAAGGCTTGTCTGCACTTGGTTTGGTGAAATTGCCCACATTCACCACAATCGGAATAATATTCTCTCCACTCATGTTGCTTTGGTCACGGTATGTATTCATCCATGCACCTCCGCGCTTGCTGTCGCGGTAAAACCAATCGGACAGATATACGCCGATCATGTCTCCCTTTTCATTCTTTACCGTGTAGGTGCGCACATCCGGATGGTATTTGGGGATGTTTGTTTGTTCCTCGAAGGTGAGACCAAACAGTTTATTAGCTAGGATAAATGTGCCATTGATCACATTGTCTACTTTCAAATAGGGTCTGATTTCTTCCTCATCCAAGTTGTATTCCTTGATCTTGATTTTCTCTGCATAATACCACCAGTCCCACGGACCAATGTCTCCTTTTTGTCCTTCGGCATTGGCCATTGCTTGCATCATGTCACGCTCTTCTTTGGCACGTTGTATTGCGGGTGGCCACACCTTTTCTAGTAGTTCGTACACCATTTCTGGGGTCTTCAGCATACGCTCTTCCAACGCATAGTGCGCATGAGCTGCATAGCCCAATAGGTTAGCTTTTTTCAATCTAAGGTTCGCTAATTCCCGCGCGATTTCCTTGTTGTCCAGTTCGTCATCATTGTCGCCGCGCATGATATAGCCTTTCTTCAGCGCCATGCGGTGGTCGCGGTTTTGGGCATAGGTGATGAAAGGTAGCAGGCTGGGCTTATGCGTGGTGAAGACCCATTTTCCTTCAAGCCCCCGCTCTGTTGCGGCTGCAGCACCGGCGGCCTTCACACTTTCCGGCAATCCGGCCAATTCCGATTCGTTAGAAATGATAATCTGAAATTTGTTATTCTCCTTCAATACGTTCTCGCCAAACTGCACCGAAAGGACGGACATGCGTTCGTTGAGTTCACGCATTTTCGCTTTTTGATCTTCGTTCAAGGCAGCACCTGCACGCACGAAACGCTTGTAATAGTTCTCCAAAAGCTTGTTTTGCTCCACTGTGAGGTCGAGTTGTTCGCGTTGATCATATAGCGCTTTTACTTTGTTGAAAAACTGACCATTCAAGAAAATGTTGTCACTATGAGCCGACAATTTCGGGCTGATCTCTTTTGCGATGGCTTGTAGCGAATCATTGGTGTGGGCCGACGACAGATTGAAAAAAACATTGGATACTTTATCAAGCAACTCACCTGACTTTTCGTACGCTTCAATGGTATTTTCAAACGTGGGCATGTCCTTGTTCGTTGCGATGGCTTCCACTTGGGCCAATTGCTGCTTCATCCCATCTTCAAATGCTTGCATGTAGTGCCCCACGGCTATTTTATCAAATGGGGGGACACCATACGGCGTATCATACGCCTGATAGAAGGGGTTGTCGAGGTTGGTCATAGTTTGTTCGGATGAGGAGCCGCACGCCCAAAGCAATGCGGCCAGTACGGGGAGGTAAACTGAAATTTTCATGGGGATTTGGGTTAGATGATCAAAGGTAGACAATATTGATTTTTAGTTGTTTTTACCACCAAATCTCAACGGACTCGGATGCTTGTCTGATGACTCACCAAATAAATTACCGGAGATGGTTGGGTTGGTTGGGTGTGCCTTACGCTTGAATAGTTGAACTCACACGTAATTACCCTCCCATAGTAGGCGATCGGATGGTGAAAGCAAAAAAATCCACTTAATCTCTTTCAAACTTCACCCTCACTCGTACCTTACTTTCCACATTCACCCCGTCACGGGTGGCAGGGCTCCAGCGCGGACCTTCTTTGATCAATCGGATGGCTTCTTGGTCACAGCCAAAACCCAAACTTCGCTTTACTTCTATGTTCGTGACATTACCTGTGGGCGAAATCGTCAATTGTAAAATAACTCTGCCTTCTACACCCTGACTGATCGCCTCCTCAGGGTAGACCATTTCTTCTTCTAAATAGGTTTTGAATTCCATATGTCCCATGGTAGGGAATGCCTCGCGGTAGCCGATTGGCTCGTTACCTGTCGTGCCATAGCCAGTCACCACCACCTCCTGAAGTTCCGCCGAATCCACTGCCAAGTACACCTCTACCGAAGACCTTGCACCTACTTGAATTTCCTGACTCGCCATACCTACCGAAGAAATCACCAAGGATTGTGCATCACTTACCTCCAACTGAAATTGACCCTCCAAATCGGTGGTGACGCCTGTGGTAGTGCCCTTGATCACCACGTTCACTCCTGGTAATGGCTCCCCAAAATCGTCCATCACGAGACCCGTCACCGTGCGACTCGGTACAGATGCTGAATGTGCCGAAGGAGTCTCCTTTTTGGATGCATCGGAGTACGCCATGGCCTTCTGGCGCACGGGTGCCGCTCCCTCCGCTTTGGATTCGGCGGCTGTTTCTTGCCAAGCTTTTGTTTCGGTTTCGATCAATTCATCGACTAGCTTTTCATCCATGCGCAATGGTTCGGCACGTGCTATTTCTCCGGAACCAGCTACATCTTCTTGCGCCGCTGACGGCACTTCTTCCGGCTGCTGTTCCGTATCTGTAGCGGCTATGGGTTTAGATTCTTCAGTTGGTTGAGTGCGTCTGTTTTCGGCCACCTGCTTTTCTTCCAAAACCAAACTGGAATCCTGCGGAGAGGGAGTGGTTGAGGGGCTTTCTTCGGTGGTAGATGTATCCGTTTGTGCCAGTTCCACAGTATCAGTTGTATCACGAATAAGCCAAATGGAAATGCCGCTCACGATCAGGAGCGCAATCAACGCGGCTATGCGCAAGAAATTGAAACGTGATTTTTTAGTGGTAATTCGTTGATCTAATTGTTGCACATCTGCCACAAAATCATTCACATCCATCGACTCGGCACCTTCCAATGCATCTTGCAAAAACGGATCGTCCAGCGCTTGCTGCTCAAAGTCATGCCGTTCCCTATCGGACATTTGTCCGGAGAGGTATCGCTGCAATTGGTCACTATGGTGCTTATCGGCTGACATGCTTGCTTTCTAAACAGATCTTCAAATTTCGTTTACCATTTTGTATAAAACTCTTCACGGCCTTTTCATCAAATTGCGTACGGGTACTCACCTGCTGATAGCTCAATTTTTCTAAATAAAACAGACGCACGCATTGGGCTTGTTCGGCTTTCAGTGTTTCTATGCACTCTTCCAGTGCGGTCATATCTTCCTCCACGTCGGGTTCGTCCATAGGATGCGCAGCGAGGGTCATTTCCATAAAATCAGCTTTGATTTCAGGATTTTTCTTTCGCATCTCCATTAAGCAATGATTTTTGCTGACCATGTAGAGCCAGCTCTTGAAGTACTCCACGTCTTCGGTTTTCAGCTTTTCGATCAGTTTTTCAAAAATATTCATCACGGCATCTTGCGCCATATCTCTGTCCTTGAGGTATTTCAAGCAAAGACCATAGACCAGTGCCGTATGGCGCGAAAACAACTCACCCATGCACTGCCTGTCGTGTGACTGGCGGTACCGCTGTAGCAATTCACTATCGGTATCGTCGCGGTGGATGTTCAACTTGGGAAAGATAGGAAATGACTTTCAACCCTAACATTTAAAAATTTTTCAATCGCTTTATGGAATCTGCCACTGGCCTGCATCCCAATGCCGGAAACAAACAAAACAGATATGAAAAATGCACTCGTAATGATGATTTTGGCGATGGTGGGCATAGCCTCCACTAGTTCGCAGTATGTAACCGGAACAGTCTATGACGAATCCGGAGCGACCCTGCCGGGGGTAAGCGTGTTGATAAAAGGAACAGCGACCGGCGTGACCACCGACATCAATGGATTCTACTCCATCAGTGTGGCCAGCGAAAAATCCATCTTGGTCTTTTCAAGTGTGGGCATGGCTACACAGGAAATCACCGTGGGCACCAAGAAGGTCATTGATGTTTTTATGGCAGTTGACTCGAAGGAATTGGAGGAAGTAGTGACCGTGGGATATGGCGCGAAAACGAGAGCAAAAGCCGAGAGGAAAGCCTATGGCGCCTATGACATGGCCGCTGAAAGTTATGCAGCCCCGCTAATGCAATCGGACTACTATCCGCAACACAACACGGAAGATTATTCGACCATCACCGAAAATGGATTCAAGCGTGTGACAGACAATCCGCTCTCCACCTTCTCCATTGATGTGGATGCCGCCTCATATAGCAACATGCGCCGCTTTATCAACAATGGTCAGCTCCCGCCTAAAGACGCAGTGCGCATTGAAGAAATGATCAATTACTTCAACTACAATTATGAGCAGCCAACCGGTGACGATCCATTCTCGATCAATACCGAAGTGACTACCGCTCCATGGAACGACAAGCATCTGCTCGTGCAGGTGGGCTTGCAGGGAAAGAAATTGGCGATGGATAATTTACCTCCATCCAATATTGTATTTCTCTTGGACGTATCAGGCTCGATGGATTCGCCGAATAAACTGCCTTTGCTAAAATCATCACTCAAAATGCTCACCAACGAGTTGCGTGCGCAAGACAAAGTGTCGATCGTGGTGTACGCGGGAGCGGCCGGATTGGTGCTGGAACCTACCGATGGAAACGACAAGCAAAAGATCATGGAAGCACTGGATCGATTGCAAGCAGGTGGGAGTACAGCCGGTGGAGCGGGCATCCGATTGGCGTATGAAGTGGCCAAAAAACACTTTGTAAAAGGAGGAAATAACCGTGTAATTCTTGCAACTGATGGTGACTTTAACATTGGAGAATCAAGCAATGCGGGTATGGAGCGATTGATAGAAGAAAAGCGAAATGAAGGAGTATTCTTGACTGTGCTAGGATTTGGTATGGGCAATTACAAAGACTCCAAAATGGAAATATTGGCCGACAAAGGCAATGGCAACTATGCCTACATAGACACTATGAAAGAAGCGAAGAAAGTATTGGTCAATGAGTTTGGCGGCACGCTCTTCACCATAGCCAAGGATGTGAAAATACAGGTGGAATTTAACCCTGCCCATGTGCAAGGTTACCGATTGATCGGGTATGAAAACCGCCTGCTCAACGATGAGGATTTCAATGACGACAAGAAAGATGCGGGCGAATTGGGAAGCGGCCACACAGTGACAGCCCTGTACGAAATCATCCCAACAGGTGTGGAAAGTGAATTTCTGAAAGACATTGATCCATTGAAATACCAAGAAAAGAAAGTGGTAGGCAATGCAAATTCCAGTGAATTGATGACTGTGAAATTTCGCTACAAAGCGCCGGATGGAGACGTGAGCAAATTGATCACTAAAACGGTGAAAAAGGGCGTGAAAAACCCAAGTGAAAACCTGAACTGGGCAAGCGCAGTTGCCGGATATGGCATGTTGCTGCGCGATTCAGAATTCAAGGGTGATCTTGACTTCAAAAAAGTATTGACCATCGCAAAAAGTGCCAAAGGAATAGATGAGCATGGTTACAGAGCCGAATTCATCCAATTGGTGCAGTTGGCTGAAGGGATGAGGTTGTAAAGTTAGAAGCTAAGAGCTTGAGGCTTATAGCTAAAAAATAGGTTAGGTTGGTTAAAGGCTCGGCTTCCGAAAGGGAGTCGGGCTTTTTCCTTTGGTACCTGATAATTTCCCTCAACACTACATTTTCACCACTCACAAAGTATCAATCCCACCATCACCGCCTACTAGCGTCCAATCCCCAAACACGTACACTACGCACATGCTCCTCGAAATCCAACAACTCACCAAGAAATATGGTAAGGAAAAGACCGGCTTGCTCGACTTTTCATTGACTCTCCAAAATGGCATTATCGGCTTATTGGGCCCCAATGGAGCTGGCAAATCCACCTTGATGAAGATATTGGCTACCATTAGCAGACCCACGCACGGTACGGTACGATTGGATGGTCACGATTTAGTGAAGGAACCCAACCACCTGCGCAAGGTGCTTGGCTATTTGCCACAGGATTTTGGCGTGTACCCAAATTTGAACGCCTATGAATTTTTAGAATATTTGGCTGCACTCAAAGGCGTGGGCGGCAAAGGATTAAAAAAACGCATCGAACTGCTACTCGACAATGTGAACCTGACGGAGGCTGCCAAAAAACCCATCGGCACATATTCGGGCGGTATGAAACAGCGCATCGGTATAGCGCAAGCGCTTTTGAACGATCCGAAAGTCCTGATTTTTGATGAACCGACCGTAGGACTTGATCCTGAGGAACGGGTACGTTTTCGCAATTTGGTGGCCGATTTGGCCAATGATTGTATCGTGATTCTTTCCTCACACATTGTATCTGACATTGAAACTATTGCCGACAGGGTGGTGGTGATGAAAAGTGGGCAATTGATAGTAGAGGGAGATCAAACGAGCATCACCGATCAGGTGCAGAACAAAGTATTTGAAGCACATATCCCGGGAATTGACTTTGATCATTTTCGTCAAAATCATTTTGTGGTGGATGCCGTACGTCAAGCCGACGCACTGCGCATTCGGTACATATCTGACACGGCTAGTCCGGAAGGAAAGAGCAAGACGCCCACGCTAGAAGACGCCTATCTCTATCTCACCAAAAAAACCACTGCCTAATGAACAGCAGCTTGAGACTGGTGAAAGCCGACTATCTGCAGCGCACGCGTAGCTATGTTTTTTTGATCACATTAGCGGTGAGCATGTACGGGGCGTACGTGTTTGTGCCAGCTCCGGATGCGGCGTATGTCACCTTCAAAATTGGGAATCATGTGGGTGAATACAATTCCGCCTGGATCGGTCATGCCACGGCGATTCTTACATCCACTTTTTTATTCCTCTTTGGTTTTTTTCTCATCACCGGTGGTATCAGCCGAGACGTCAGCACGGGTGTGGGGCAGATCATAGCCACTACATCTGTGAGCAATCTTCGGTACCTATTGTCCAAAGCACTGAGCAATTTTTTGGTGTTGTTCACCATAGCCATGGTAGTGATGCTTATGAGTATGGGCATGCTCATTTTCAGAAGTGGCGAGTTTTCACTCAATCCAATTCAATTCCTTTTGCCCTATCTTTTGGTGACCACTCCGAGCATCTTTATCGTGTCGTGTGTGGCAGTAATGAGTGAAGTGCTGCTCAGCCGATGGAAGGTGCTGCAATACCTCGGATTTTTCATACTCTTCAATATGATGCTGGCCAATTTGCGAGGCATTGAAGATTCAAACATAGGTCGTCTGCTTGATCCACTTGGCACTACCATGGTGACAAGCTGGCTAAAGAATCATGTGCAAAATGATCTAGGAGCCGCAGAAAATGGTGTATCAATTGGGTTCAATTTTGGCAGCAAAAGTGAAATCCAACGATTCGATTTTCAGGGGGTGCAATGGACGCTTGCGTACTTCTTAAGCCGAGTGGTGTATGTGTTGGTTAGTCTTGGATTGCTCCTATTTGCTGCCCGTATTTTTCATCGCTTTGACATTCGGGAGCGCATGCGCACATCCAAAGAAAACGGTCAAGTGAACATACATGCCGAGCCAAGCACCGAATGGAAACGACAAGCACTTCCGGCTATCACCCCGGATTTTGGCATCCTGCCATTGATCCGCGTAGAGTTTTTGATGCTGATCCGCAAAGGCACCAAGTGGCTGTGGCTTCCTACCCTCGGATTGATGATCGCGATGATTTTTACCAAGTTGGAGATAGCGCACATGATGCTTCTGCCAATACTTTGGTTTCTTCAAGTCGGTCGCTGGTCTGACCTAGCCACCAAAGAAGTGGAGCATGGCATTCACCACTTCACATTTGCTTCCATGCGCCCGCTTACGCGTCTACTCCTCTCACAAGTAATAGCCGCTGTGACGCTCGCCATTTTGCTGGCATCCCCTCTGTTAATGCGTTATGCCTTGGTTGGTGACTGGATTTCCATTGCCTCCATCCTCACGGGTGCACTTTTCGTGGTGTCGCTAGCGCTCATTCTCGGGATCATCAGTGGCGGCAAAAAACTCTTCGAAGTAGGCTATTTCTTTCTTACGTATGCGCATATCAACAAAGCGCAGGGACTTGATTATTTTGGTGGAATGGGCGGATCGGTACAGACTATTTTGACGGTATTGGCTGCTATAACCGTGCTTCTATTGGTCGGATTTTCGGTGAGAAAAGTACAGATAATCATGTAACCCATTTTCTGTTGTCAGACTGGCAAACGAGTACGGATGAGCTTGTTTTTCAATATTGCGTATTTAATGAATCATTTGAAAGATTATCCCTTCAGCGCCTCATCGGTGAGAGCTTCTTCTTGGAGGCGTTCTTTGTCTATGGGCACCACACCCGGAGACTCGCAGACAATTCCCCCGCCAAGGTTGGCTAGCTCAGCCACAAAGGGCAGAGACTTACCGGCTGCCAAAGCGAGTGCCGCTATGCTGATTACCGTATCGCCAGCGCCGGACACGTCAGAAATACTGCGCAGGTGGGCAGGCAGCCTGCCATTTACCGTGGCACTTTGGTAATATACCCCATGCTCAGAGAGTGTGATGAGGGCATGCTCGGCACGTAGAGTTTCGTTGAGCGTGTCCACTCCGGCTTTGAGCGATTTGATCTGGGTGGGGTCTACGCTGATGCCTAATCCCTCGCGCATTTCTTTTAGGTTGGGTTTGAAAAGTGTGCAGCCCACATAGGAGAGGAAGTTGCGCTTTTTGGGATCAACAGCCGTGATTTTTCCGACCTTGTTGGCCTGACGGATGGTGGCGGTGATGATTTCATTGTCAAGTGCGCCTTTGTCATAATCTTCAAAAATGATCAGGTCGCATTCGGTGATCAAATCGGCGATGTGGTTTAGCAACGCCTTTCGATCTAATGTGGCCAATGGCTCGTCCATTTCAGAGTCGATCCGAAGCAAGTGCTGCGAACCGGAGAGCACCCGATGTTTCACTGTGGTGATCCGCTTCTGACTTCTGATGATGCCTTTGTCAGTAATGCCTCGATCTTTGAGCAATTCGGCAAATGCGGCTCCATCTTCATCGTCACCCACCACAGAGCAAAGTACAGGCGTAGCGCCCAGTGCTTGAACATTTAGCGCTACGTTAGCTGCTCCACCGAGTCTTTTTTCGCGTCGCTCCACGTTGATCACCGGCACGGGTGCTTCCGGCGATATGCGCTTCACCGATCCATAGATGTACGCATCAAGCATCACATCGCCCAGCACAAGTACCTTCTTGTTTTTGAAACTGTCAAACAGTTGATCGATGGCGATTTGAGTCATCATTTCAGTTTGGCTAATGATTCTTTGACGCGTGTAAGAGCGGTTTTCAAATCGTCTTCAGATGCCGCATACGATAGACGTAGGCAGTCTGGTGCTCCAAAATCTTCTCCACCTACCAAGGATACACGTGCATCTTCTAACAAATACAGACACAGGTCTCCGGGGGTGTGAATGGTTCCTCCGTTGTATTTCTTACCCATGTATGCTTTCACATTGGGGAAGAAATAAAAAGCGCCCGTAGGCATGTTCACTTCCAATCCGGGAATGTCTGTAAGGAGTTTGTACACCAAATCCCGGCGCTTCAGGTATGCTTCGGCCATCTTCACGGACGGTTCGCGTGAGGTGGTGAGTGCCACGTACGCTGCACGTTGGGAGATAGAGCTATTGGCCGATGTGTATTGTCCTTGCATTTTGTTGGCCGCCTTTGCAAGCCACAGCGGTGCACCGATGTAGCCCACACGCCAGCCGGTCATGGCAAATCCTTTGGAGAATCCATTCACGGTGACGGTACGCTCCAGCATGCCTGGCAATGTGCCTATGCTCACATGCTTACCTGTGAAGTTGATCATTTCATAGATTTCATCTGAAATGAAAATGATATCCGGTCGGGGAGCCAATACCGCTGCAATGGCTTCTAATTCTTCTTTGGTAAATACAGACCCTGTAGGGTTACACGGTGAGGAGAAAATCACCGCTTTCGTCTTGGGAGTGATGGCTGCCTTCAATTGTGCGGCGGTGGCTTTGAAATCATGCTCAATGCCTCCGTGGATAAAAACGGGCACACCTTCTGCCAACTCGACCATGGCGGTGTAGCTCACCCAAAAGGGGGAAAAGATGATGACTTCATCACCGGGATTGAGCAGCGCAAGAAACACATTGGCTATTGATTGCTTGGCGCCATTAGACACCACAATTTGCTCTGGTGTGTAGTCCAGCCCATTTTCTTCTTTAAATTTCTTTGAAATGGCCTGACGCAGATCCAGGTAGCCATTCACCGGCGGATAGGCGAAGTATTTGCCCGAATGTAGCGCATCAATAGTACCATCAATGATATGCTTAGGCGTTTTGAAGTCGGGCTCACCGAGGCTGAGACTGATTACTTCTACCCCTTTTTGAGCTAGTTCACGTGCTTTGGCGGCCATCGCCAATGTGGCCGATTCGGCCATGTTTATAATTCGATCAGAAGGTTTTGTCATGAGGGACGTTGATTGAGCGGCTAAATTAAACCCAAAATATGCATTGGCATAATCTGTCCTCACGACAGACCTATGCATTGTTTTGACTTGGGTTTAACCCTGATAAAAATTTTAGGAAACGAAGGATTTTCGTCAGGGTTAAATATTGCCTAGAAGAAGGAGTTGAAATTGATTGATATATTTGGTAATAAACAAATTGAACATGGAAAAGAAACTCACCCGATCCAATGATCGCATCATCGCTGGTGTATGCGCCGGCATGGCCGATTACTTTGGTTTCGACAAGACGCTTATGCGCGTCATTTATTTACTCCTAGTCCTTTTCGGGGGCGTTGGCATTTTGGCTTATATCATCTTGTGGATATTGATGCCCACGCGGTGATCATGCTTTTTTGTAATAATTAAGCCAGCGGTCAGGTACTTCGCCTTTGAGGGCTATTTCATAATCGGCGTAGTTGCAGGCGATCATGCGGTGGCGGTTGAACACGCCCCCTCCATCCGGATTGGGCACTTCCATCCACCATTTTTCTGATAAGCGGCTTTTGTAAAAACGAATCGTCTCGGGCTCACCACCTATGGCCACTTCATAGATCATATAGTCGTTGGTCATAAAGTTGATGTCCCCTTTGCGTGCGTAAAATCCTTCGATGAAATACCAAATCATAGTAGCTACTACAAAGGCCGTCTTGTGATCGGGAGAATCTTTGTCTGCGTCGTATTCATAAAATCCTATTGAACTCAATTTGTCATTCAATCCGGCATACCAGCACAGTTGGCAGCCCTCTTCGCCGGTGAGGCCATACACCTTGGCATCTGTGGCGCCCGGTGCATAGTGCGCTTGCAACGCCGACACGTCAAACGACAGCATGTCTGCATCGCGTACGAGCGGCTCCATGTCTTTGATGTTTTCTTTGACCATTCCAAGCCGAATCGCTTCGAAAGACATGCGCTCCATCAGGTCGGCTTGCTTGTGATGGATCAAATAACTCTGATGCCCGAGATGGTAGTAATTGAACAGATAATTTGGGTCGTGCTTGAAGATCTTGGCCAAATGTGTCTGTGACGGCAGGTCGCTTTCCTGAAAGTCAAACGTGTTGTCAATGCCCATTACAGTTACCAGCTTTTCCATAGATTCATATCCCAAATATTGACCCCAGTCCAGATCATGCGTGCCACCAATGAGCACCGGAAGGATATCTTTTTCAAGCAAATAACCACATAGCTCGCGCAGACGGAGAATGGTGTCTTGCCACTCGGGTCCATTGCGAAAATTTCCCAAATCGACAATCCTGAACCGCCCTGTCCCCTTCTTGAGCGCATAGAGTTGCTTGCGCACTTCATCAGCTGCTCGGGCATAGCCGGGGCTATCTGTGCCGCCGCGGTATTCCCTCAATCCTATGATGGCAATATCCATATCCTCATGGTCTGGCATCAATTCGTTATTCACATATATGGCGGAGCAAAACGAAGTGACAGGGTAAGTGGCAGGGTCTATGGCGATGGGGTCGAAGAAGAGTTTGAGGTCCATTTTTTCTTGGTTAGCTTTTTCAAAATTGCATAAAAAAAGGAACCCAATTTGGATTCCTTTTAGAAGTTCTGAAGTGATCGTGGTGTTTACCCTCCGAAATCATCGAATCGGATATTCTCATCAGGGATACCAAAATCCTCACCCATTTTCTGCACGGCTTGGTTCATCAACGGAGGGCCACAGAAGTACAATTCAATTTCTTCAGGCGCATCGTGCTTGTTCAAGTGCTGCTCGATTACCGCATTGTGTACAAATCCAAGGAAACCATCACCCTCTGTGTCGTTTACATCTTTCTTCACTTTCCAATTGTCTTCAGGAGATGGCTCTGAAAGCACTACATAGAATTTGAAGTTAGGGAATTTGCGCTCCAATTCGCGGAAGTGCTCCAGATAGAACAATTCGCGCTTAGATCGTCCGCCATACCAGTAGGTCACTTTACGACCGGTTTGCACCGTCTTGAAGAGGTGATACAGGTGTGAGCGCATAGGAGCCATACCTGCTCCACCACCCACATAGAGCATCTCAGCTTCTGTCTCGTTGATGAAGAATTCTCCATAAGGACCCGAAATGGTCACTTTATCTCCTTCTTTTAGATTGAAAATGTAGGAAGACGCAATACCCGGGTTCACATTCATCCAGCCGTTGGTAGATCTGTCCCAAGGTGGCGTAGCAATACGCACGTTGAGCATTACCTCACGACCTTCAGCAGGATAAGATGCCATGGAGTATGCACGCTCGATCGTTTCGGTATTTTTCATCTTCAAGTCCCACAACTTGAATTTGTCCCATTCTAGTTGAAATTTGTTCGGATCGTCATGCTCCTTGGGGTGAGCAGTGATGTCAATATTTTTAAAGTTTACTTCACATGGTGGCACTTCAATCTGAATGTAGCCGCCTGCTTTGTAGTCCATGTCTTCGGGTAGGAGCACCACAAATTCTTTGATAAAAGATGCCACGTTATAGTTTCTTACCACGGTAGCTTCCCACTTTTTGATTCCGAATATTTCTTCGTGTACATGGATTTCCATGTCATTTTTCACCTTCACCTGGCAGGCCAATCGCACATGGTTTTTCTGTTCTGTTCGGCTCAGGTGCCCCACTTCTGTAGGCAACACATCACCACCTCCTTCAAGTACCTCACACTTGCACATGGCACAGGTTCCTCCGCCTCCACACGCCGACGGCAAGAAGATTTTCTGCTGCGAGAGGGTAGATAGCAATGTAGAACCGGCCGTGGTAACGATCGGGTGATCTCTGTCACCATTGATGATGATGTTCACCGGGCCGGACTGCACCAGTTTGGCTTGAGCGGCGAGCAATATCAACACGAGCAATACGATGATTGCGGTGAAGGCTATGATGGATATAATGACGATGGAAGACATGGCTAAAATGTCGGTTTAATGATCAACAAATAGGTGACAAATATAGTTTAGGGCACATGGATTATGCGGCAATTATTGAAGCATTTTCAATAAGGTAGTGAGCTTCATTTTGAGTTGGCGTCTGTCCACAATGAAATCCAGGAAGCCATGCTCCAATACAAACTCCGAACTCTGGAATCCTTTGGGCAAATCTTTACCTATGGTTTCGCGAATCACGCGCGGGCCGGCAAAGCCAATCAAAGCTCCAGGTTCAGCGATATTGAAATCGCCCAACATGGCATATGAAGCGGTGACACCACCGGTAGTTGGGTCTGTCAAGAGGGAGATGTAAGGGATTTTAGCTTCAGAAAGCAAGGCCAATTTAGCAGACGTTTTGGCCATTTGCATCAATGAAAAACCGGCCTCCATCATGCGCGCACCACCAGATTTGGATATCATCAGGAAAGGCACTTTGTGCTTCAACGAATAATCAATGGCACGTGAGATTTTCTCGCCCACTACCGAACCCATCGATCCGCCAATAAATGCAAAGTCCATGCACGCCACCACTAAATCGAGTCCGTTCATTTTGCCCACAGCCGTGCGGCAGGCGTCTTTGAGTCCGGTGCTCTTTTGGGTAGCCCGAATGCGGTCAGGGTATTTTTTTGTGTCTTCAAATTTGAGCGGATCGGCTGATTGTAGCTCGGCATCCAGTTCTTTGAATTTGTTGTTGTCAAACAGGATTTCGAAGTATTCCTTCGATCCTATTTTCACGTGGTGATCGTCTTCGGGGCTTACATAGGAGTTGTTCTTCAACTCACGCATATGGACGATGTTCCCTTGGGGAGTCTTGTACCATAGGCCGTCGGGTACTTCCTTCTTTTCCTCCGTTCTGGTCTGAATTCCTTTGTCTTGTCGCTTAAACCAAGCCATGTGGTCAGGGTTAAAATTGGACGGCAAATCTACGTCATAATTCGGGAAAACCGGACGAACGCGCAATTTCATCACCTGAGTGAAAAAGTGTATCTTTCAAAAAATTCGGCTTTTTTGTTGTCGCCAAAATCCGCCCTATGACTCACCGACTTGCCCTGCTACTCATTGTGTGTATTAGATGTATCTATACTGGATATACCCAAACACCAGAAATTGATAGTCTCAAGACTGCTATCGATGAAGAATCCGATCTGGATCGAAAAATCGAATTGTACGATCTATTGGATAATAAATTCCGTAATCCAAACGACAAACTAAAATATGCCCGGGAGGCCTATAAATGGATAGCAGATGCGTCACCCAAATCGCAGATCACTTTGGCTTCAAACATGGGCGTGGCGCATGGTATGCTTGGTCAGCTGGACTCGTCCGAATTTTATTTTACCAAAAGTCTGGAGGCTAGTCTGGTATCAGGAGATAGTGCGCAAATATCCACGGGATATAATGGAATGGGCAACATCCACCGCATCAAAGGGAATCTGGAAACCTCTCTTTCGTACTTCTTGAAAGCGCTAGACTATGCTGATGCCATGCCTCGCAAGACATGGAAGGGCGATGTGTTGACGAACATTGGAGGTTTATATTACGACTTGCAAGATTATGAAGCCAGCAAAGAGATGGTAGTGCAAGCTCACCGGATTTTTTTAGAGAATAGGGATTCGTTGAACATCGGCTTTTCACTTACACTCATGGCCATAGTGCATCGGGCGTTGCACGACCTAGATGCGGCATATAGGTATAATCAAGAGGCATTGGAATACTTGCGCATCACGAACGATACGACGCAAATCATCTACAATATGATTACCACTTCGAGCATCCAGCTCGATCAGAAGAACTATGCTGAAGCTACGAAAACGCTCAATGAAGTCATTTCTTTAGCCCGAAGATTTGGTGAACGTGATCCTGAAATAACCGGATTACTGTCATTATCCCGCATTCATTTTGTGCAAGGGCGAATTGCTCAAGCAGATATGTTAGTCGATGATGCCATTCGGGTATCGAATCAATACAACTTCAGGAATACACTGCCCATGGCATACACGATGAAGTCACTAATGCTGGCCGCAAGCGGAAAATATGAGCAAGCTTTTGCCATGACAGAGCGAAGTAAGTTGAGTAATGACTCTATACGCAGCAATGAGATATCGGCACGGGCGAAGGATCTGCAGCTAAAATATGAATCGGATAAGAAGGAGAATGAAATTTCCCGACTCAACGCGGAGCAATCGGTGAAGGACTTGAAGCTAAAACAGGCCCAGACCGTCAATTTTCTGTTGGCGGCATTGGCTGCCTTGGTCATTGCTACTTTGATTATTTTCCTCTATTCGTATCGCCAGCGCAGCAAGATCAACAAACAATTGGTGACGGCCAACCAGACGAAGGACAAGCTGCTTTCGATCATTGCACATGACATCAAAAATCCACTCAGCGCCATGCAGGGGCTTGCCGGGCTGCTCGAAGAGGATCATAAGAAGATGGATCCGGATCAACTGGCACTCGTGATCTCCACCATGAACACGTCCAGCAACAAGCTTTACGAATTGCTCCAAAACCTACTCGAATGGTCAATTACCGAAGCAGGAGGATTGGCGTTTGAACCCAAGAAATTGAAGCCAACCAAAATTGTAATTGAAGCGATTGAGTTGTTCAAAGGAGCCATTGAGGCCAAGCGGCTCATCGTGACCAATGGTATCAGCGAGGATATTCGTGTGCACGCGGATTATAAAATGTTGTTTTCTGTCGTGCGAAATTTACTTTCGAATGCCATCAAGTTTACCCCGGCAGGCGGCACCATTCATTTTGGATGTGAAATAGTGAATGGACTGTGTGAAATACGCGTGCAGGATTCGGGTGTGGGCATTGCGGATGATCGGCTGCCCAAACTATTTGATCGAGCGTATACCAAAAGCAAAAACGGCACGGGGCTAGGCTTGGTGCTTTGCAAGGAGTTTGTAGAACGAAATGGAGGTACTATCCGAGTTGAGAGCGCTCAAGGTAATGGCACGGTGTTCCGATTTACCATGCCGGCGATCTAATCATTTCATCATAATCCACATAATCACCCCCCTTTGAAGGGCTTTTTGTCCTGACGCGGGTTTGTCAAGAGATGAATTGATCAAACTGCCCTGTGTGGGAAGAAAATCCGCCAATGTATTGCTTCTGTCCTTTTCAATCAACCGGCTATGGCTGTGGACACGCACGTTTTTCGGGTGTCAAAACGATTGGGCCTTGTCACGCA
>CAZPST010000026.1:0-16532 GCA_964589185.1 uncultured Roseivirgaceae bacterium
GAGCCGATGGCATCCGCACAGGCATGTTGTTTAGTTCGCCTGCCGGCAATGACCTCCTCTTTGATGAAAAACTGTGCGAACAAGGCCGCAATTTCTCCAACAAAATATGGAATGCTTACCGATTGGTAGACGGTTGGGAAACTTGGAAAGAAGATAATAGAACTGATGTAAAGGCCATAAAATGGTTTGAATCAAGATTCAACCAAGCCTTGTCCGAAATAGAAGATCACTTTGCGAAGTTTAGGATGTCAGATGCACTGATGACGGTGTACAAACTGGTATGGAATGACTTCTGTAGCCTATACTTAGAGTGGGTGAAACCTGAATTCGGCAAACCAATCAATGAAGACACCAAAGCAAAGACGGTAGAAAATCTATTGAAGGTTCTACATCCATTTATGCCTTTCATTACAGAGGAATTGTGGCATGCCTTCATGGATCGAAAGAAAGAGGAGTCACTCATTATTGCTGAGTGGCCAAAAGTGAATCAATGGGATAACACCATTTTGAAAAGAGCCGATCTTCTGTCTGAAATAGCCACGGAAATACGTAATATCAGAAATCAAAAAGGCATTGCTCAAAAAGAACGGCTTGATCTGGTGGTTATTTCGAACAATGAGGAACCCATACGATGGATTGAAGATTCGTTATTGATTTTCGCGGGACTCCAATCGGTGGCATACGAATTTGAAAAACCTAGCAATGCCACAGGTTTCGTAATAGACGGCCATGAGTTTTTTGTGCCACTGGCCGAAAGTATTGATCCCGAAGCGGAGCGCAAGCGACTGGAAGAGGAGTTGGCGTATACCCGTGGATTTTTGGCTACTGTAGACAAAAAACTGAGCAATGAGCGTTTTGTGGCCGGTGCGCCTCCTTCAGTGGTGGAAGTAGAGAAAAAGAAAAAAGCGGATGCCGAGATGAAGATCAAGGCACTGGAAGAGCAGTTGAGGGGGTTGTAGGGTCTTAGGATTTTGTGGGGATCAAGTGGTATGTAAAGGAATTCGCTTTTTCCCCTTTACCAACTCCAGTTCATATCCACATGCTTCGGCAATGCTGATGAAATTTCCAATTTTCACATCTTTCACTTTGCCGGATCGCATGTTTTGAATGGCAGTGGGCGATAGACCTGATAATTCCGCAAGCTTGCGCACACTTTTTCCATCATCTTCCATGATGGCCAACATCAATTCGGATAGAGCAAACTCTTTGAATTCCTTTTCATAGTCTTTTGTGAAATCGGGCGATGAAAGAAAACCGTCAAACGCAGGTCCTAGTTTGTTCTTAGTTTTTGTTTTCAAAGTAGTTTCCATTCTTAAGTCTATTTTCATAATCCACTTTACAGCGCTTGGCTCTGTCCTTCTCACTAGATGGTAGTTTTTTGCTGCTTCTTTTCAAATGCATTGGTGATTATGATTTTGGCACCATCAAAGAAGAAACATAAAAAACGATGTGGTTGAGGTTTAAACGCGTAAATTTTCTCTCCTTCGCTCCTAAACTTCTCTTTATTTCTGATTTGTCCACCATCACCCATCATTTGAAGCAAATGCGCAAATTTCTTCGCGTCAGAAGCTGTCATTGCCATTAAATACTCCCTCGATTGACTGTTCCCATTTTCATCAAAATAGAACTCTATCTGATAGACATCTCCTTTTTAGGCTATGTAATCTGGTAACATTTCCACTCCGCAAGTGTACAATTTTAGTTGTACAACTAAAAGCAAAAAGAGGCTTAAAATTTTAAACAAGGCAGTTGATCTCTGATTTAAGTGGAGGATGTAGAGTAAAGATCAAGGCACTGGAAGAGCAGTTGAGGGGGTTTGTAGGGTATTTTTGTTGTCATTTACAAATTCGGTTCGGTTGCCTTTGTTCAACACGTTGGATTCACTACATTTGAAATTATGAAAAAGATTTTTTTGACTCTTGCGCTAATAGCAATTTGCCTCACTGGTATTGCCCAAACAACAACCGACCATCGTGCCGTCAATCCGGATGTGCAGCGTGTTGAACTCGCCAAGGCAGGCAAGGCTTTGACACCCGAACAAAATTTACAATGGATGGATGTGATGAAAATCTACATGCCTCAAATTCGTGAAAAGCAATTGGCTGGTGATGTAGAGGAAAGCTCAAAGCTGAGATCAACTATGGAAAAAGAATTGTCCGCTATACTCACAGATGATCAACGAAAAAAATTGCTTGAGCTAAAGCAACAGCAGAATAGACCTGGAAGAGTCGAATAACTAAAAACATTCACTGAAATCATAAAGGCCACCGAAGCGGTGGCCTTTTGTTTTTGTGAGGCATACTGGACTCGAACCAGTGACCCCTACCCTGTCAAGGTAGTGCTCTGAACCAACTGAGCTAATACCTCCTCTTCGGAGGCCAAATATAGCCCAAGGCGCCTTTTTATTGCATTAATTTCTTCGCGCCTCGTAGAGATATTTCGCGAAACTCGCCCCATTGATTTCGGTGTACTTGGCGTCAATATCATCGCCCACTTCCATCCGATCAATATCGAATCGGCCGGTTACCTTAAGGTATTTGATGTCTAGATACTCTCTGAATTCGGCTCCATTGAAACTTACGCCTTCAAAAAATTTGGCGTACTTAAATATGGCATCCTCTCTAAAAATCGTCTTTGAAAAGTTGGCCTTGTCTTCAAATTCAGCATACTTGAAAGAATTATCTCTGCTGAATGTAGTGCCTGAAAAATCAACGGCACCATCAAACTCAGAGTATTTGAACATGGCGTCACCCTTGAATTCACAGTTTCTGAAGGTGACTGCTTTATCAAAATCCGCCGTGAACGTATAGCCCGTCTTTTCCTTATGGATATAAGCCAGCACATCTGAATCAAATACACAATTCACAAATGATACTGACACTTCAATGTCTTCTTTCACCGTATTGGATCCCTGCCACCACGAATGTGTGCCCAATTTATCCTGTTTAGAATAGTGATAGGTGAAATCAAGGATACCTGTAATGGTGACATTTTCGTACGTAATGTCCTTTCCCTTTTTGATGTCGTCCATGATTTTGGCCGCACTGATGGTCTGCTGTGCAGATAAGATGCTGAATGATGCTGTTAAAATGCCGGTAAGTAGTAGTCTAATCATAATCTGGTTGAGATATGTAACACCTGTTAGAATACGGATTACCTACAGAAGAGGTTATTGAAAAATCTGCCTGTAGTCTCGGCACTTTTTCGTCGGGCTTGAAGTTTCTGCATCATGCCAATTTACCAACTGCACAGAGAACAGCATCTGAAAGCGTCGAAGGACGAAATTTGGGAATTTATATCCTCTCCTGCCAATCTGAAAACCATCACTCCACCCTACATGGGTTTTGACATTACCATACAGCCAGCCGAAAAAATGTATCCGGGTATGATCATCAGCTATAAAGTGAGTCCGATTTTGGGCATAAAACTCACATGGGTCACGGAAATAACACATGTGCATGAGGGTGTCTTCTTCGTGGACGAGCAGCGCATGGGTCCGTACAACATATGGCATCATGAGCATCACCTAGAGCCGATAGAAGGTGGTGTGAAAATGACTGATTTGATCACGTATCAGCCTCCCATGGGCATATTTGGCGCATTAGCCAATCGGCTTTTAATCAAACAACAATTGGCTGAAATTTTTGACTACCGACGCGAAGTGCTGGCCAAACGATTTGGAGAAGTCGGATAGTAGCCGCTTTCTGCTTATTTTTCGATCCTGAAATCAACAACTTAACCCTTTTGACTTATGGATCGCATCTCCACCCTCATTCTTGCTTCGTCTTTGATCATCATCATGTTTGGCATGGGGCTTTCGCTCGTCACCGATGATTTCAAACGGGTATTCTATGCGCCCAAAGCAATACTGGCCGGATTATTCAACCAAATTATCATACTTCCTGCCATTGGATTTTTACTGATTTATCTCTTTCCGCTCCAGCCGGAAATCGCCATTGGAGTAATCATTTTGGCAGCTTGCCCGGGTGGCCCCACCTCCAATCTCATTACGCACCTAGCCAAAGGCGATACAGCACTTTCGGTGAGTCTGACGGCCATCAGCAGTTTTATCACGCTGCTCACTATTCCATTCGTGATCAATTTGGGACTGAAAACCGTACTAGGTCAGGGTACGGAAATACAGCTCAATGTGATGGAAACCATCGCTCAAGTGTTCGTCATCGTGATTGTGCCGGTGACGCTAGGCATGTGGATCAGGGCAAAGAAAACGGCCTTTGCCACACGTATGGAACACCCCGTACGCATGGCATCAGCCGTGGTGTTTGTGCTTGTACTGGCAGGTGTCATTTTAAAGGAGCGTGCCAATTTGGTATCGTACTTTGAGCAGGCAGGCTATGTATCGCTAGCGCTGAATGTGATCACGATGGTGCTGGGTCTTTTGATTGCATATCTGCTCCGGTTGCCCTTCAAGCAGGCCGTGTCTATATCTATCGAAAGTGGCATTCAGAACGGTACGTTGGCCATCACCATTGCCACTGTACTACTTGGCAGCACGACGTACGCCATTGCACCGGCCATTTACAGTTTGATCATGTTTGTCACGGGCGCACTGATCATTTTCTGGTCCATCCGGAAACAAGCTGTCTAAATGGGTAGTTCTATTTCTACCTGCGTACCCTTGCCTTCTTCGGAATCGATATGAATGGTGCCTTTGTGCTCTTCAATGATGGAATAAACAACAAACAGTCCTAGCCCCACGCCCACTCCCGGATCTTTGGTGGTGAAAAATGGATCGCTGATTTTGGCCAAATTTTCTGCTGGAATACCCGCACCCGTATCGGATATGGTCACGCGAATATTGGCTCCGACTACTTCTGTCTTCACGTGGATGGTGCCCTTTTTCTCTATGGCCTGCTCGGCATTCGAGAGTATGTTTAAAAACGCCTGATGTAGTTTGCCCTGAATACCCCGTATTTTGGCTCGGCCGGAGTAGGTACGCACGACCTCCGCTTTGGGCTGAATGTTATTATTCAAAATGACCAAACAATTTTCAAGAATTTCCTGAAGGTCGCAGCGCTCATACAAGTCTGCTTCTTTGCGACTAAAATGGCTTAGGCTTTTTACAATCACGGACGCACGATACACGCCCTCGTCTATGGCATGGAAATACGGTTGTAATTCGTCTAAACTTTTCTTCCCTTCTTTCAATTGCTTAGCCAGCTCCAGCGATCCGTTTTTGATAAAATTGAGCGGATTGTTGATTTCATGCCCAATCCCTGCGGCCAACAGCCCCAAGGACGCCATTTTTTCAGATGTGATCAATAAGTTTTGCGTTCGTTTGAGTTCATCATTGCTCGCTGAAAGTACCCTGTTTGCTAGAATATTTCTGCGCACCAAATACCCGAGAAACACGACAAAGCACGCCGAAATAATAAGGATAATCACATACATCCGATTGGTCGAATCACGCCGTTGCAGCTCTATCTCTTGCTTGGCCAGCAGGAGCCGATCTTCCTCCTCTTGCAATTTCACAGGAATCAGTGCCAAATTGCGTTGAATGACTTCTACGAAAAGTGAATCACTCAAATTAATATACGACTGCAAAAAAGTGAAGCTGTTTTCGAAATTCTTCGCTGACCGGTAGATGGTGGCGTACAGCTTTAGGTTGTCCAACAGTTGTTGTCTGAGTTTTAAATCCATAGCTATTTCATGACTTTGATCCAAATACGCGAGCGCCTGATTGATATCCCCCTTTTCGGCATGAAGTCTTGCCATCAGATACAAGAGCTCTGACATGCCTCGTCTGTCATTTATGCTTTCGCTCTCCTTCCGAGATTTGGAATAATACACCAAAGCCGAGTCATATGCTCCTTGTTTTTTGAACACCTCCCCTATGCGCCGCATGGCCACTGCGCCATAGTTTACATTGCCCTCCGCCAGTGCCAATGCCAGCGCTTGTCTGAAATAGGGCATGGCTCGATCTAGGTTTCCTTGCCGCAGGTAGGTAGTTCCCATATTGTTTTTTGAATAAATCCTGAGTGCTATGTTATTGGTAGCCACTGCTATCTGATGTGCCTCTTCGAAATACTTGCGAGCCGTTTCAAAATTGCCCACACGCTCAAAGACAAGCCCCATGTTATTTACCGTGGTGGCCAATCCGTACGTCTCTCCTATCGCAAGCTTTATTTTTCTTGACCGAAGGAAAAATTCAAATGCCGTCTGGTAGTTGCCCATATTATATTGAAGCAATCCCACATTATTGTACGCACTGTTGATAAGTACAGAGTCTTTTAGCTGAATGGACAACTCTAGTGCAAACTCATCATACTCTTGAGAAGACTCAAAATCCCCCTGATAATAGTAGACCCCACCCTTGAGCCGGTAAGATTTTACAATATTGGTGGAGTCCTTTGTCTCTTGAGAAAGCGCTAGGGCTTCATCCACATAGGTCATGGCCTCATTGGGATTGTTCAGCCAAAGACCAATACATAGTTGGTGCAGTATGTCAATCCGATGAGCACCTGTGGCATCTGTCAACGCATTTTTGAGGCTATCGAGCTGCTGCCCTGCCAATGCAAACGTGCAAAGTGTACACAAGAAAAATACTATGCGTCTCAAAGCCGGTTGGGTTTCGAACTAAAAATTAGCATAGATTATTTGAAAAACAATTTAATCGGGCAAATAGATGTTGGTTTATCTCCTCATAATCAGCATTTTTGACGCATGAGAATAGTGTTTTTCTTCTTCGCAATCAGCGTCCTGTCACTGACGAGTTTCAGCCAATTCAACCCCGACCAAATCCAAATCATGCGCGACAAATGGGGCGTGCCGCATATCTATGCGCCCACCGATGCGCAGGTGTCATACGGCCTGGCGTGGGCGCATGCCGAGGATGATTTCAAAACGATCCAAGAAGTGCTTATTGCCAGCAAGCAGATGCTCGGAAGATACTTGGGCAAGGATGGCGCACCCGTTGATTATGTAGTGGGATTGCTACGTACCAAAGAAATTGTAGAAAAACACCTGCCGTCTGTTGCACCCGATTTTGTGGAAGTGGTGAAAGGCTACACCGCAGGGCTCAATGCCTACGTCGCGCATCACCCGAAGGAGGTGCTTCTCAAAAAAGCGTTTCCGATCACGTATGAGGAGGTATTTCAAGCGTATGTACTGCAACTGGCTGTTTTCGATGGGGCGGATCAAGTGATCAGAGCGCTTTTCAGCAGCAGAATTCCTACAGCACTGAAAGGTACAGGCTCCAATGCCATTGCGCTGAACAGGCACAAAACAACAACAGGAGAGGTCTTTTTGGCAAATAATGCCCATCAGCCGCTGGAAGGGCCTGTGGGTTGGTACGAGGCGCACTTGATAAGTGACCAAGGCTGGAATATGCTCGGTGGATTGTTCCCAGGTGGGCCAACTGTTTTCCATGGCACCAATGAAAACTTGGGTTGGGCACACACGGTCAATTACCCTGATAAGTTGGACGTGTTCCAGCTAGAAATGCACCCTACTGAGGAATTGAAATATAAAATAGATGAGAAGTGGTACGATTTGGATCACCGTAAAATCAAGTTGAAGGTGAAAGTTTCCCTTGGATTAAAATTAGGGGTGAAACGAGAAGCTTACTATTCGCAATACGGGCCTGTGGTGAAAAACGACAGTGGCTTTTTTGCTTTCAAAATGGCGGTGTTTGATGATATCCGCGCCACCGAGCAGTGGTACCGCATGAACAAAGCCCGCAATTTGGCCGAATTCCAAAAGGCGTTGGAAATGACCGCCATCCCGGGATTCAACATTGTGTATGCGGACAGAGAAGACAACATTTTTTACGTGAGCAATGGAAAAATCCCACTGCGAGACAGCACCTACAACTGGCGCACGACATTGCCGGGAAATACCTCTACCACACTCCCCAAGGGCTACCATCCGTTTAGCGATTTGCCGCAGCACCACAATCCAAAGGCGGGTTATGTGTTCAACACGAACAACTCGCCCTTCAACGCCACAGCCGCTGATGAAAATCTGAATCCGGCAGATTTTGACAAAACCATTGGCTATGCCGAGGGGGAAAACAACCGCAGTTTGCGCTTTGTGGAGTTGATGGCCAAATATGACCAATTGAGTTATCAAGATTTTAGAGACATCAAGTTTGACGTGACCCTGCCCGATTCGTTGGCCTATCGGCTGAATATGAATGCGGTGTTCAAAATGGATCCCGCATTGGCAGGAGAAGCGGCTGATGTGGTGCGCATTTTACAAAATTGGGATCGGTCAGGGGAAGTGGACAAAGTGGGAGGTGCGCATGCCAAGTTGCTTTACGGGCACTTGTGGACGCGCGTCAATGAAATAACCGATGACGCCATCACGCCCGATGAAATGGTTCCTTCCTTGAAGTATGTTCGGTCGTATTTGCTGGAACATTTCGGGAAAGTAGATGTGGCTTTAGGCGACTATCAAAAGCTCGTACGGGGTGACAAAGAACTGCCGCTACGGGGTTTGCCTGATGTGTTGGCGTCTATGTCCACCGTGGCTTACAAAAACGGCATGGTGAAAGGCACCTCCGGTGAATCGTACATTTTGCTAGCGCGCTATCCGAAGGCAGGGCTGCCGATTATAGAGACCATTCATGCCTATGGCAACTCCAGCAAACCGGACAGCCCGCACTACACCGATCAGATGGAAGCTTTCACCAAGTTGCAACTAAAACCCATGACGCTAGATCTGGAAGAGGTAAGGAAGCAGGCGGTGCGGGTGTATAGTCCGAGGTGATTAGTTGAATAGTTGATTAGTTAACTGGTTAATCCCTCAGTCGCACGGGTCGTCCCGAGTGACGGCTATCAGTAGGGTCTTGCAAAAGACGAAGATGTTTGCTTTCTCAGATTTGCATTTTCATTGGATGAGATTTTTCGTTTGGCCTCTCCGCCAGAGGTCGGACAGGTGGCCAGTTGTACAAATTCTGGGTTTGTTTGAAAATATCAGGTGGAATACGACATAAACAGGTGAGTAAGCCGGAGGTCATAGGTAAGGGAATAGTAGTCACTCGACAGGAACCGAGCGACTGGTTGATATCTAATTTTTGAACTACTATTTTAGCCTATATGAGCAAAGAAATGATCGTTCCTGAAGAAGTTGTAATGACCAAGATTTTTCAGATCAGGGAACAGAAAGTTATGTTAGACAGGGACTTGGCAGAGTTGTATGATGTTAAAGCGATTCGGCTGAGAGAGCAAGTGCGAAGGAATGCTGACAGATTCCCTTCAAACTTTATGTTCCAACTCACAGAAAAGGAAGTGGATGCTATGGTATCGCAAAATGCGATACCTTCCAAACAACACTTAGGCGGTGCATTACCATTGGTTTTTACTGAGCATGGAATCCTGATGTTGGCCAACGTGCTAAAAAGCGGGAAGGCGATCCAGATGAGTATCAGGATAATCGAAATTTTTGTGAAACTCAGGGAGATGCTACTAACCCATCAGGATTTATTGCTGAAAATGGAAGCGATTGAAAAGAGGGTTGGCAAGCACGACAAAAACCTCAAGCAGATATTTACCTACCTCAAGCACTTGATTGAAGAAGAGCCCAAGCCCAGAATCGAAATCGGATTTAAGCAGGATAAGAAGAAATAACTCCCCTCAGTCGCTCGGATCGTCCCAAGTGACGGCTATCAGTAGGGTCTTGCAATAGACGAAGATGTCAGCTTTCTCAGATTTACACTTTCTGTGGATCGGATTTTTCGTTAGACCTCTGGCCAGTTGTACAAATTCTGGTATGTTTGAAGATGTCAGGTGGAATACGACAAAAACAGGTGTATAGGCAGGAGGCCAAAGGCAAAGGAATAGTAGTCACTCGGCAGGAGCCGAGCGACTATGGGATATAGAATGAATAATGAAAAAAAACAAAGCCATTTTAGTTATTACCATCCTAATGCTATTTCAATTCTGTAATTCGAAGAAGCAAGTTGAATACTTCGATGATGGAGTGATTAAGTCAGAGTATTTCACCAAAGATGGAGTTGTTCATGGATTAAAGACAGACTACTATCCTAATGGTCAAGTGAAGTGTAGAACGCAGTTTGAATTTGGTGAAATATCTGGAATAAGGGCAGGTTATTTTGAAAATGGAACATTGGAGTATAAGGAGACCTGGTTATTGGGAAAGAGACGAGGAAGATGCGATTTGTACTATGAAAATGGTGTTTTGGAATATTCTGCACTTTTTCATGACGATGTTCTAATAGACACAAGTCGCTTCTATACCAAAGAAGGTGTTTTGGACGAGCTAAAAGTATACGGAGAAGCAGGAAGCATTGCCTATCTACTGAAAATGGATGAGTATGGTGATACCACAATAAATTCAGTTATTCCATTGCGTATATCTAAGCCAGATACTGTAGCTGTCGGTGAAAGTATTTCCTTTCGTGTAAGTTTTCATTTTGACTATTTTAAAAATTCAATCATAGAAATTGGCGATTATCGTGAGGATACTGGCGTATTTACTTCAGATTCAGTTTATTATTTCCGAGCACATTCTGGTGACAAACTATTCACATATGTGGTGACTGGAAATTATCTTAATTTGTATCTGAACTACATTGATTTAGATAAGGATGCAAATAATATTACTTTTGATGGTGTTAAAAGTAAAATTGACGTAGTGATTAATTAACAATCTTCTCCATGCTTTAAACCAGACTTGCAAAATCGGTACAGAGAATTTTCAGATTGTAAATCAAAAAGGGCGATTACAAATCCGAAAGAGCGACCTTGAATGCCCTGCCCTATCCATTCAGCCCCGATCGATTCCGACGCGTAGCAAAGGAGAGAGCGGGAATACAATGAATAGATAGCCTGACAGTCCTGCTCCCAATCATCACCGGTCTCATTGGGTAAGAAATTCGACGTATCTTTGCCGAATTATATGACATTCGACGAATTACGGCTTATAGAGCCGATCCTCTCCGCTCTGAAAGCCGAAGGATACACCACCCCCACTCCCATTCAGCAACAAGCCATTCCTCTCGTATTGCAGCGAAAAGATTTGCTCGGCTGTGCCCAGACCGGCACAGGCAAGACGGCCGCTTTTGCCATCCCGATCATCCAACTGCTAAGTGCTGAGCCTGCCACATCGGGCAAGCGTCCCATCCGTGGCTTGATCCTCACGCCCACGCGCGAGTTGGCTATTCAGATTGGGGAGAGTTTTGAAAATTACGGCAAAAACACGCACCTGCGCTACCACGTCATCTTTGGCGGGGTGAGTCAGCACAGTCAGGTGCAGGCACTCGGCAGAGGGCTGGATGTGCTTATTGCCACGCCCGGTCGCCTCCTCGATTTGATGAGCCAAGGCTACATCAGTCTGCACGACATCAAATTCTTTGTACTTGATGAAGCCGACCGCATGCTCGACATGGGTTTTGTGCACGATGTGAAGCGCGTGATCAAGGAATTGCCGAGCAACAGGCAGTCGTTGTTTTTCTCCGCTACCATGCCACCGGCTATTGTACAATTGGCCGATACCATCTTGACCAATCCGGCCAAAGTGGAAGTGACACCAGCATCTAGCACCGTAGATAAAATCAATCAGGCGGTCTATTTTGTAGACAAGGAGAATAAAATGAAGCTCCTCAAAGAAGTGCTTGAGGAAAATGAAATTGACAGAGCGCTGGTATTTACCCGCACCAAGCACGGAGCGGACAAAGTGGCCAAGCAATTATCGAAAGACGGCATCCATGCGCAGGCCATACATGGCAATAAATCGCAGAATGCCCGACAAGCGGCTTTGCAGAATTTCAAAGACGGTAAGACGCGTGCGCTTGTGGCAACTGACATTGCTGCCCGAGGAATCGACATAGATGAGCTGGCGTATGTGATCAATTTTGAATTGCCCAACATTCCCGAATCGTATGTGCACCGTATTGGTCGCACGGGGCGAGCGGGAGCCAATGGCGTGGCGATTGCCTTCTGCGATGCAGAGGAAAAAGAATACCTGCGCGACATTGAAAAACTCATCGGCAAAAAAGTGCGCGTGGTGGACAACCATGACTACCCGCTGATGAACCATACCGTGGAAAAGAAAAAACCACAGCAACAACGACCACCGCGCAACAAAGCGCCTCATGCCAAGCCCACTTCTACCAATCAAGGTGACCACCGACCGGTGAAGAAAAACTGGTACGGCAAAGGCGGACAGAGACGCGATCGCTGATAATACAACAAGATGGAAAGTGCCAAGCAAGGAACTTTCCATTGCCTCTACATTGTCTAGTTTGACAAGAATCAATTTGGTTTGCCCCACCCTAAAGGGAGCCAAATTGACTGTGAGCCTTTTCCCTTGAGGGATTCAGGGTAAAAAAAGGCGAACGTGACAAGTAGAGTTAATTATTCACTTTTAAAAAAGCATCTTTGCTACATGCGATCAGTTGTGGATTGTTTCAAAATCCGAAGACAGTTGATCCTTCCTGTATCACAGGCACAGAAAATAAATCCAGACAATGACATTTGACGAATTCGGACTGCACGAAAAAATAATCGAAGCAATATCCTACATGGGGTTCAATGAAGCCACCCCAATCCAAGAGCAAGCCATCCCCGCCATCCTTCAGCAACGCGATTTGATCGCTTGCGCCCAGACGGGAACGGGAAAAACAGCAGCATTTGTCCTGCCTTCTCTCCACCAACTGGCCGAAAACCCGAATCCTGACAAGGTGAAGGTACTCGTGCTGGTACCCACGCGTGAGTTGGCCTTGCAGATTGACCAGCAAATTCAAGGTTTTTCGTACTTTTTGCCCATTCACTCGATAGCCATTTATGGCGGAGGTGATGGATCTGAATGGGGGCAGCAAAAGAAAGCGCTCACCATGGGAGCCGACATAGTAGTGGCCACTCCCGGCAAACTGATTTCGCACCTCAATATGGGCTATGTGAAGTTTGACCAAGTGACGCACCTCATCCTAGATGAAGCCGATCGGATGCTGGATATGAATTTCTATGATGACATTGTGAAGATTAAGGGATTCTTGCCCGGTCTCAAGCAAATCTCGATGTTCAGTGCAACGATGGCCCCCAAGATCAAAAAGCTGGCGGGAATGCTCTTGAAAGACCCATTGCTGATCACCTTAGAACTATCAAAACCGGCCGAAAAAGTAAGTCAGGAGGCGTTTTTAGTTGAAGAAAATTACAAAACCGAATTGATTACCAAGCTGATCAAGCGGTACGATGCATTTAAAAGTATTCTCATTTTTACCTCTACCAAAAAGAAAGTGTCTGAAATCGTGCGCGGATTGAAGGCTGAAGGATTAGTTGCTCAAGGCATATCATCCATGCTAGAGCAGCGCGAACGCGAAGAAATGCTCCTACTCTTCAGAGCCAAGAAACTACGGATTTTAGTAGCCACAGATGTGATGAGCCGAGGTATAGACATCAAAGACATTGATCTAGTGATCAACTACGATGTGCCCGGCGATGCGGAAGATTATGTGCACCGAGTAGGCCGTACAGCCCGCGCGCAGACCGATGGCACAGCCATCACGCTCATTTGTCGATCAGACAAGCACAAAATGGATCGCATTGAGAAGTTGATTGGGTATCCGGTGGAAAAGGTGACATATCCGCTCCAGCGCCCGAAATAGCCAAACATTTCCGCGAACTTTACCAACAATGAAAGTAACGGAAATTGACCTCCTCATCATCGGCGCAGGCCCTATCGGGCTGGCGTGTGGCATAGAAGCAAAAAAAGCCCACCTTTCGTACGTGATAGTGGACAAAGGCTGCTTGGTCAATTCCATCTACAACTATCCGCGCAACATGACCTTTTTCTCCACGTCAGACCGACTGGAGATTGGTGAGGTGCCGTTCATTTCGCACAATCCCAAGCCCACCCGGTCGGAAGCATTGGAGTATTACCGCCGTGTGGCCTCCTCATGGAAATTGAATACCCGCCTATATGAACAGGTGGAAACGGTGAAGAAAACAGAAACTGGCTTCATTTCCCATACAACCAAAGGAATTATACAATCGAAGTACATTGTTCTTGCCACCGGATTTTATGACATCCCCTACCTGCTGCACGTGCCCGGCGAGGAACAACCCAAAGTGAAGCACTATTACGACGAGCCACACCCGTATTACGACATGCATGTGGTGGTGGTGGGCGCGGCAAACTCCGCAGTAGATGTGGCGCTGGAAGTGTACCGCAAGGGAGCTAAATCTGTGACGATGATCATTCGCGAGCCGGAGATACGTGAGTCGGTGAAGTATTGGGTGAAACCGGATATCGAAAACCGCATCAAGGAAGCATCCATCAAAGCGTACTTCAACTCAAGCATCACACGCATCACCGAAACAAGCGTGGAATTCATAACGCCAGAAGGAGCAATGTCCATCGAAAATGATTTCGTATTGGCCATGACGGGCTATCAACCGGATTTTTCCTTCCTGAAGCATCTGGGCATTGAAATAGGCTCGGACGAATACCAAACCCCACACTACAATCCTGACACAATGGAAACCAACGTGACCGGCGTGTATCTGGCAGGTGTGATTTGTGGTGGGCTGAAAACCAACAGTTGGTTTATTGAGAATTCACGAGTGCATGCAGAGATGATCGTGGGGCATATTGAGTCCAGAAAATTGAACCATTAAGGAATTAAGAAAATTAAGACGCCAATTCTTAATGAATCTTCATGCCTTAATGGTTGGGCTATCTTCCTTATTTGTTAGGCATTTGAACCATTTTTCTGACCATTAAGGAATATAGAAAATTAGGGTCCAAATCTTAATGAACCTTCATGCCTTAATGGTTTAAATGCCAATGACAAATCTGGGTTTAAATTACCTTTGTCCTCCCGATGAAAAAAATCGCTTTCTATACGCTCGGCTGCAAGCTGAATTATTCTGAAACATCCTCAATATCAAGGATGTGTGAGGATAAAGGCTACCAGAAGGTGGACTTTTCAGAATCGCCGGATGTGTTCGTAATCAACACCTGCTCAGTGACGGATAATGCCGACAAGAAGTGCCGCAAAATCGTGCGGGAAGCCAAGAATATCTCCCCAAACAGTTTCGTGACCATCATCGGGTGCTATGCGCAACTCAAGCCAAAAGAAATCAGCGAAATACCCGGTGTAGATGCCGTATTGGGAGCTGCTGAGAAATTCCAACTGTTTGAAAACCTCGATAATTTCACCAAAGGGGGCGTTTTTGCTTCAGACATCAAGGAAGCCAAGGCCTTCAACTCCTCCTACTCCATCGCCGATCGCACACGTACCTTCTTGAAAGTACAAGACGGCTGCAATTATGGATGTGCCTTCTGCACCATTCCACTCGCCCGTGGCAAGAGCCGAAGTGATACTATTGCGAATATTGTGGCGCAAGCGGAAGAAATTGGTCGGACAGAGGTGAAAGAAATTGTGCTCACAGGCGTGAATATTGGTGATTTTGGCATTCAGGACGGCCGACGTAAAGAAAAATTCATCGATCTGATCAAAGCACTAGATGAAGTGGAAGGCATTGATCGTTTCCGTATTTCGTCTATTGAGCCCAATCTGCTTTCAGATGAAGTGATCGAATTTGTGGCGCAATCCAAGCGGTTTGTTCCGCATTTTCATATTCCGCTTCAGTCTGGAAGTGACACCATCCTGCGAAAAATGAATCGGCGGTATTTGTCGGAAATGTATGTGCGCCGCGTGCACAAAATCAAATCATTGATGCCGCATTGCTGTATAGGTGTGGACGTGATTACCGGATTTCCGGGTGAAACGGATGATGAGTTCCTCACCACCTACAACTTCCTGAACGAGCTGAACATTTCCTATCTGCACGTGTTCACCTATTCCGAGCGCCCCAATACAGCCGCTGTAGAAATGAACGGTGTGGTACCTCAACACGTACGCAACGACCGAACCACCCAATTGCGCAGCTTGTCAGAAAAGAAACGGCGCTACTTTTATGAGCAGCATCTAGGTCAGACCTACACGGCATTGTTTGAAGAAGATGTGGAGAATGGGCTGATGCACGGCTTCACCGAAAATTACATCCGAGTAGCCGCCAAATATGACCCGCTGCTGATCAATGAACTGAAAAAAGTATCACTTAAAGCCATTAATGAAGCCGGGCATGTGGAGGTGGAGGAGCCGGAAGTGGAATTCGTCACGCATTGATTTATATTTGATGCATGGACACCAAAGCGGTTTTAGAAAAAATCAAATCTTCAGTTTTGACATTCGAACCAGATGCAGAAATTGTATTATTCGGATCTGAAGCTCGTGGGGAGGCTGGAAAAAATTCAGACATTGATTTGTTAATACTCCTTGAAGGTACTCGTACGCATCAACAAAAAGCGGTCATTTCATCTGCTCTTTATGACATAGAATTAGAAACCGGAAAGGTGATTAGCGCATTTATTCTCTCTCAGAATGATTGGGAACAACAGCAGTTCAAGTCACCCTTTTATTATGAGGTAGAAAGGGAGGGCATCCGACTATGACTGATGATGTTCGCAAGAAGTTAATAGTATACGCATCCGTAATGAGCATGTATCCCATAGCGAAAAATCTATTAACACGTATCGAAGAA
>CAZPST010000027.1:0-16531 GCA_964589185.1 uncultured Roseivirgaceae bacterium
ATCCAATTTTAGCTGGCCTTTTGTCCCAACTTAAATCTCTAATGACAATTCCGGGATTAAGTATGAATCGGCTCTAAAGTAAAACAGCCATCCACGATCTTGGTCATGGATGGCTGTTTCATTTTTGACTAGTGGAAATTATCCTACTACAATCTTCTCGATCTTATCACCTTGCTTGATTTGGTCGATCACGTCCAAACCTTCGACCACCTTGCCAAAGCACGTGTGGTTTCTATCCAAGTGAGCGGTATTGTCTCTGCTGTGGCAGATAAAGAACTGTGATCCTCCTGTGTTGCGTCCTGCATGGGCCATACTGAGCACGCCTTTATCATGGTATTGATTTTCACCCGTCAGCTCACAATCGATTTTGTAACCCGGCCCACCTGTGCCTGTTCCAAGCGGGCAGCCACCCTGAATCACGAAATTAGGGATCACACGATGAAACGTGAGACCGTCATAGAATCCTTTCTCGCTCAGGTCGATGAAATTTTTCACGGTATTTGGGGCGTCCTTGTCGTAGAACTCCACTTTCATTACGCCTTTGGCGGTATGTATTTCTGCTGTTCTCATGTAGCAAATAGTTGATTGATATCTTTAAATGATTTGAACTCGAGGGCATTGCCCGAAAAGTCCTTTAAAAAGAAAGTGCCCTGTTCGCCGGACAGTCCTTTGAAGCGAATATAGGGCGCTATGACGAATTGAAGATCGTGTGCACTGAATCGCTCTGCCAGCGCCTCCCAATCATCCCAGTCTAGCACCACGCCGAAATGCGGTACGGGCACATCGTGTCCATCTACCGGATTGCTATGTAGATCGGGCTTCATGGCTTCATTGAGGTGCACCACAAACTGATGACCGAAGAGGTCATAATCGATCCAATGATCACTTGATCGTCCTTCCGGACAGCCCATGATTTCTCCATAAAATTGACGCGCCAATGCCAGATCATGCACGGGTACGGCTAGGTGAAACGGTCTGATTTCTTTCATAGTTTTCACTGAGGTGTGTTCAGATTTTCTACAGAATAGGATGCGAAATTAACTCTTGAATCATCCACCACTCGGCTATGAAAACGTCATTTATCTTAAATCTCCTCTTTTTGGCTGCCTTTGTGGCGCTCATTTATTTTGGCATGAAGATGCTGGATCAAGACAGCCCATCGCTCAACAGGAAGGCGATGAATCCCGACGTGCATCTAAAAAATGTCAGAAAGTACATCAAAGACCATGAGTACGAGCGCGCTAGAAACCACCTGACCAAGGCCATAGAAACTATGCGGATTGTAGAGGAAGATGTGGACATCCACTCCGGTAAAGTATTGGAACGCACCATTGCTGACCTAGAGCAGATCAGACCTTGGCTAAACAAAGACTCGATCGCTGTGGTGGATCTGAATACGGCCATTTCAAATGCACTCAGTGCTCTGTCATTGGCCGAACTCCGTGTGTCTGAAACGTACGCCGAAACCAACAAATTGGAGTTGGCCAATATCGCTCTGCGCTATGGCATGCTGCACCTCAGACACGCCATGGATTTCAGCCGAGGGGAATTGCATGAGCGCGAAAAACATATCTTCAAAGAAGTGGATTCCTTGCTCAAACAGCCAGCCGGATATTCTATAGATGTCACCTTCAAAATCGATCACATGGTGAAAGAACTGGAGGAAGTGCTGGCTGAAAGACCGCAATTACCAGCTTCTAACTGATCAAAATTCAAAAAAAGGTGAAAAATTCGTTCAAAAAATTCGACTCACTAAAACTTTTTTTCTTCGCAAACGATACCGATTCTTCTTTTTCTAGGGAAAGCCATTGCGCATTGGGGAAGTTACCTCCAAACCTCTTTCTTTGTTGGTCATCGCGGCGTTTACGTCCTAAAACCGATTCATTTTGAGCAACATCCGTGCGTGCATTTTTGATTTAGATGGTGTGCTGGTAGATACAGCCCATTTCCATTTTTTAGCTTGGAAACGCCTGGCCGCTGAATTTGGCATCACCCTCACCGAAGATTACAATGAGCGACTGAAAGGTGTGAGCCGAATGGATTCATTGGACATTATTCTGTCACTTGGCGAAGTGTCTTTGGGTCAAGCTCAAAAGGAGTCAATGGCTGCCAAGAAAAATGGCTGGTACTTGGACTACATCCAATCAGTTACCACCGAAGACGCTTTACCAAATGTCGTGTCATTTATCTCTGACCTCAAACGACACGGAATGCGCTTGGCTATTGGCTCGTCCAGCAAAAACGCTCGCCCCATTATCGCGCAATTGGGCATCAAAGAAATGTTTGATGTGATCGTGGATGGTAATGACCTCACCCAATCCAAACCACACCCCGAGGTTTTCTTAAAAGCCTCAGATCAGCTGGGCATATCACCTGCTCACTGCGTGGTGTTTGAAGATGCTCAATCTGGTGTGCAAGCTGCCAAATCTGCCAACATGCGCTGTGTGGGCATTGGATCAATGGATGTGTTAGGCGCTGCAGATGTGGTCATTCCTTCACTTGTCGATTTTAGCGCAGATACACTTTTGACGATTTTTTCAGCAATACCTAAAACCTAATTAACCGAGAATGAAGCAGTACATCAAACCTGATGAATGGTGCATCATTGAAGAAGGATTTACTCCTGAGCACAACCGAATTTCTGAGAGCATCTTTAGTATAGGCAATGGCCGAATGGGTCAACGTGCCAATTTTGAAGAACACTATAGTGGCGATACCCTGCAAGGTAATTACGTAGCAGGCGTCTATTATCCTGACAAAACCCGTGTGGGCTGGTGGAAAAATGGGTACCCTGAGTATTTTGCTAAGGTGCTCAATGCCGCCAATTGGATTGGCATAGATGTGGCCTTTGATGGCGAACAAGTGGATTTGGCTAAAAATAATGTGCTCAGTTTCCGCCGTGAGCTGAATATGAAAAATGGGCTACTCCAACGAGATACAGCACTAGAACTTTCGAAAAATAGAAAATTATCTATCTCCTCCACCCGATTTTGCAGCATTGTTGATGATGAAGCAGGAGCTATCAAATACACACTTCGTCCCGAATTCAGTGGCAAGTTGACCCTACGCCCGTACGTAGATGCGGACGTGGTGAATGAGGACAGCAACTATGACGAAAAATTTTGGATAGATATCAATAGAAATGTCACCTCAGGGCAAGGTTGGCTCATAGCCGAAACTAAGAAAACGGGATTTCATGTGTGCACAGGAATGCGTGTGGAACTGTATGTCAATGGTGCTCAGGTAGACTTCAAGGCTGAAATAACGTCTAAAGAAAAATACATTAGCAACACCATTGAGGTGGCAGTTTCAGCAGGTGATAAAATTACCTTGATAAAATTCGGAGCAAATCTTTCTTCCGAAAATCATGACAAGGCGGCACTCGGCAAAAACTGCGAAAATGTACTCGCGACGGTTGCGAAAAAAGGCTTTGATCAACTAGTAGCCGAGCAAGCACAGGCATGGGAAAAGAAGTGGGAAAATAGCGATATCATTATAGAAGGTGATGTGTCGGCTCAGCAGGGCATACGTTTCAACATATTCCAATTGCACCAAACCTACACCGGTGAAGATGAGCGATTGAATATAGGACCAAAAGGCTTTACAGGAGAGAAATATGGTGGTAGCACCTATTGGGACACAGAGGCCTATTGCTTGCCCTTCTACCTGAGCACGGCTCCCCAACGAGTAGGCCGTAACCTATTGGTTTACAGATACAAACATCTTCAAAAAGCCATTGAAAATGCCGAAAAGCTGGGCTTCTCCAATGGTGCCGCCCTCTACCCGATGGTGACCATGAATGGCGAAGAATGCCACAACGAATGGGAAATCACGTTTGAAGAAATCCATCGAAATGGAGCCATCGCGTATGCCATTTTTGATTACATCAATTACACGGGAGACGAAGCACATCTGTCAGAATATGGCCTGGAAGTGCTCGTGGGTATCTCACGTTTCTGGGCACAACGGGTAAACTGGAGTGCAGACAAAAAGCGCTATGTGATGCTTGGCGTGACAGGACCAAACGAATATGAAAACAATGTGAACAACAATTGGTACACATTGAAAATGGCAGCATGGACACTGAAATATACGCAAGAAGCTATCGCCTATGTTAAAAAGAACGATAGTAAGAAATACAAGCTATTGGCTTCCAACTTAGCTTTTGATGAGAAAAAGGAAACAGCCAAGTGGAACGACATTTTGGAGAAAATTTACTTTCCGGAAGATGCAGAACGTGGCATTTTCTTGCAGCAAGATGGTTTCTTAGACAAGGAACTTATTCCGGTGAAAGACCTCCCTGCTGCTGATCGACCCCTCAATCAGAAATGGTCATGGGATCGCATCTTGCGATCATGCTACATCAAGCAGGCGGATACACTGCAGGGCATTTACTTGTTCGAAGATGAATATGACATAGACACCATCCGTAGAAACTTCGACTTTTACGAGCCACTTACAGTTCATGAGTCGTCTCTATCACCATGCGTGCACTCCATTTTAGCCTCCAAACTCGGCTATGAAGACAAAGCATACGAAATGTATGTGCGCACTGCTCGATTGGATTTGGACGACTATAATAATGATACCGAAGACGGCTTGCACATCACCAGTATGGCCGGCACGTGGATGTCTGTGGTCAAAGGGTTCGGGGGGATGCGCGTGCGCAATGGCGAGCTCTACCTTGATCCATTCATTCCCGGAAAATGGAAATCCTATACATTTAAAATAGGCTTCAAAGGAGCCCTACTAGATGTGCGCGTGGCTAAAGGTGATGTCTCGGTGACAAACCTTTCAGACAAGCCGGTAGAGATTTACTTGCATGGAGAGCGAAAGGTACTGGAGAGTGCGATGATGATTTGAGGTGATGGGTTTTAGACGTTGGGCGTTGGATTGACCAATCTTCAAATCAATTCATCCGTTCATTATCAAATTGACAACCAATCATCCACCTCCCGATTGTGGTAGGTGCGTATGCCCAAATCGGCGGCAGCCTGAATATTGTCTGCTCTGTCATCAATAAACAAGGTCTCATTAGGGAGCAATCTCTCTTGAACCAACACATGCGTATATATTTCGGCGTTTGGTTTTCTCATGCCTACTTCGTGGGAAAAATACACTTTGTCCACAAGATTATCGAGACGTGATATGCCATGCCTTGTGTGCAAGTGCGCATTGAAACATCTCACATGAATGGAGTTGGTATTGCTCAATACAAACGTCTGAAATTGTGACCCCAGAGCCAGCATTCGTTCAATACGATGCGGGGCTATTTCACCTAAAAAGGAATTCCACATGGCATCAAAGGCCGTATCATCTAGTCGGATGTCTAATAATGTACAGAACCGTTCACGGAATTCTGCTTCCGAGATCGTACCTACTTCAAGCGCTTGCAATACGGGATCCTGCACCAGCATGTCTCTTAATCTTTCACCTGAAAAACCCGATAGTTGAATCAGAGTCTGCACCGTGCGCTCATAATGCAGGTCAATGATCACATTGCCCAGATCGAAGATGATCGCCTTTACTCCTCTTAAATTGTCATTCATGTAAATCCGCGTCCGTTTTCCTCTGCAAATTGCCTAGTTTGAGCCTGAAATAACTGAACAACCTATGAAGAAAATCAACTTAATCGTACTCTTCTGTCTCATGGCTTCACTAGGCTATGCCCAAAAAGTGGACATGGAAGTGCTTAAGAACCTAAAACCAAGAAACATCGGGCCGGCAGGCATGTCCGGGCGTATCACAGCCATCGACGTGGTGAATGATCAACCCGACATTATTTACACCGGAGCAGCATCAGGTGGCGTATGGAAATCTACCAACGGCGGCATCAAATGGGAGCCCATTTTCAATGATCAAACCACAGCCTCTATCGGTGCGATAGCCATTCAGCAGTCAAATCCATCTGTCATATGGGTGGGCACTGGCGAAGGAAATCCGCGAAATTCACTAAACGGAGGTGACGGCATCTATCGCTCGTTGGATGCAGGCAAAACATGGAAACGCATGGGGCTAGAAAAAACCCGCAACATTCACCGTATCATCATTCACCCTACCGATCCCAATACGATATATGCCGGAGCTATTGGTTCACCGTGGGGCGAGCACGAAGAGCGAGGCGTATACAAAACGACCGATAGCGGTAAGACGTGGAAGCGCATCCTTTTTACGAACATCCGAAGTGGTGTGGCTGAAATGGTAATGGATCCGTCAAACCCAAACAAACTACTGGTAGCCATGTGGGAGCACAAGCGTGATCCGTGGTTCTTCAACTCAGGCGGTCCGGGTTCCGGACTGTATGTAACCCACGATGGTGGCGACACCTGGGAGCAGCGCACAGACGAAGACGGGCTGCCCAAAGGTGAGCTGGGTAGAATAGGCTTGGCCATTTCCCGTTCACGTCCGAATGTGGTCTATGCCATCGTAGAAGCTAAGAAAAATGCGTTGTACCGATCAGATGACGGTGGATTTAAATGGAAAATGGTCAATGACAACAGCGACATAGGCAATCGCCCTTTCTATTACTTTGAAATCTATGTAGATCCGACAAACGAAAATCGAGTGTACAGCATTTTCACCTATGTCAACGTGAGCGAAGACGGAGGTAAATCCTTCCGCCAACTCATGGGCGCTTATGGTGTAGATAATGGCATTCACCCCGATCACCACGCATGGTGGATACACCCCGAGAATCCCGACTACATGATCGATGGAAATGATGGCGGGTTGAATATCACGCGGGACAGAGGTGTGACATGGCAATTCGCTGAAAATATACCTGTGGGTCAATTTTACCATGTAAATGTGGATAACGAAACGCCCTACAACATTTATGGCGGCATGCAAGACAATGGCTCGTGGGCAGGTCCGGCCTATGTGTGGAAGGCGCAAGGCATTCGCAACCACTATTGGCAAGAAATCTCCTTCGGTGATGGATTTGACGTACTCCCCGACCCTACTGACTCTCGCTACGGTATTTCCACTGCACAGCAAGGTTCAGCAGGTATTTACGATCGCGTGACGGGCTATTTTGAAAGCATTCGCCCTACCAATCCGGAGAGTAATGTAGAACTACGGTTCAATTGGAATGTGGGCATGAATCGTGATCCGTTCAACCCAAAAACCATTTATTTCGGAAGTCAATATGTGCATAAGAGTACAGATGGTGGTCAAAATTGGACGATCATTTCTCCCGATCTGACTACCAATGACCCTGCAAAACAAAAACAAAGTGACAGTGGTGGATTGACCATGGATGCCACCGGCGCTGAAAATCACTGTACCGTCATTGTGATAGAGCCTTCTACTGTGCAGAAAGACCTCATTTGGGCAGGTACAGACGATGGAAATGTGCAAATCACCACGGATGGAGGTAAAACATGGAAAAATGTAGCCGCCAACATCACAGGACTTCCAAAGGGATCGTGGATTGCACAGATCAAGGCATCTAACAAAAAAGCAGGTGAGGCATTGCTCATTGCCAATGACTACCGTCGATTCAACTTCACTCCCTATGCCTACCGTACGCGCGATTTTGGACAAACGTGGGAGCGCATCGTTGATCAAACGGATGTAGTCGGTTACACACTCAGCATCGTTGAAGATCCTATTGAGAGCAGATTGCTGTTTTTAGGAACAGACGATGGTCTTTACCTAAGCATCGATGCGGGTGCTAACTGGACGAAGTGGAATGCCGAAAATTTCCCTACCACCAATGCATACGATTTGGTCATTCATCCTACAGCGCATGATTTAGTCATAGGCACATTCGGTCGATCCATTTGGGTGCTGGATGATATTCGTCCGCTTAGAGAAATTGCCGCTCAAGGCGCTACAGCAATGAACAAAACGCTGGATGTGTACACACCACCTGTTGCTTATTTGGCGTCTGTGCAGCAGCCTACAGGGGCACGATTTGGTGCGGATGCCCTTTACAATGGAGAAAATAAAGCTGGAGGAGCCATGCTTACGTATTTGATCAATACGCCGGAATCCAAAAAGGAAACACCAAAAGAAGAACCTAAAACGAAGGGTAAAAAAGAGAAATCCTCAACCGATACGCCTGTGCAACCAGCCACTGAAGAAGATAAGGTGAAGTATGACTCAGTGACAATGCAGATAGTGAAAGGAACTGAAATCATCCGAACCATAAAGTGGAAAGCTCCTGAGAAAAATGGTCTTCATCGCACGTATTGGTACATGGACGAAAAGGGTGTAGAGGGCATGCGCCGAGGTGATCGAAGAGGAAACTCAGAGCCAAGTGGCGTCACCGTACTTCCCGGCACCTATAAAGTGAGGTTCACATTTGGTGACCAAAAGGATTCAACAGATGTAGAAGTGAAATTCGATCCGCGCATTGATTTACCCATGACCGCCTTGCGAGCTAAGTATGATGCGCTGAAACAACTAGAAGCCAGAGCCAATATGGGAGGCCAAGCCGTAGATCGAATAAAAGAAGCACTCAAAATAGCTAAGGATGTGCAAAGCAACCTTAAAAAGAAAGATGAAAAAGGCTTCAAAGAGCAAATTGACCTGTGCAAAACGGTAATAGACTCACTGAATACACAGTTAGATGTCTTTTTTGGAAAAGAGGATGAGCGACAGGGCATTACGCGGAATCAGCCTAGTTCCATATCCAATTACTACCGTGCGGCATACGGGTACACATCCGGCGGACTACATGCTCCGGGAGATACGGAACTAAAACTGATTGCCAAATTTGAATCAGAACTTGCTCTAGCCGTGAAAATGGTGAATGATTACTTCGCCAGTGCATGGCCCACATTTAGAGCGGCAGTAGAAAAACTCGACACATCGCCATTCAAAGAGTATGAGCCGATAAAGGAATAGAACCATATCAAAATCCCCCGTTTTCGGACGCGGGGATTTTTTCTTTTTACAGTTTTCAAGTGGCACGAACTAATCCTTCAAAAAGGGCTGTTAAGGTAGCCACACACCCATTACCTTTACCAAAATTTATAAGACATGGACAATCGCACAAGATTTATCGTTTTCCTTGGCATAGCCGTTTTCGTCATACTTCTGACAGCCGGTAGCCGCATTTTTTACAGAGTAGAAGCACACGAGCGAGCTGTACTCTTCAAGTCACTTTCTGGTCAACTTGAGAAGGACAAAATCATTCAGCCCGGATGGCACATGAAAGCTCCTTGGAATGACATATATCGATTTGAAGTTTCAGAGCAAAGCATCGATGAGGAGATGGATGTATTGGATAAGAATGGCTTGAATATATCTGTTGACGTAACCGTCCGATTTCACCCAAAATATGACAAAATAGGTGAAATTCAAGAAAATTTCAGAGGCGATTACAAGGCGCGTCTCGTGATTCCCGAAACGCGATCTACCGTTCGCCAAGTAATGGGAAGATACACAGCAGAAGAAATCTACTCAACCAAGCGACCCGAAGTAGAAGCTGCCATCCGAAATGAAAACAGAATTGTATTGGGTGCTGAGGGCAATGAAATTGAAATGAAAAGTTTACTTATCCGCTCCATCAAACTGCCTGAGCAGATAAAAGCTGCCATTGAAAACAAACTGAAACAAGAACAAGAAGCACTTGCTTATCAATTTCGACTTGACAAGGAAAAAAGTGAGGCAGAGCGAAAGCGTATTGCTGCGGATGGTGAGGCCATTGCCAACAAGATCATCAACAGCAGTTTGACGGACGAATTGTTGAAGATGAGGGGAATAGAAGCTACCCAGCAATTGGCCAATTCACCCAATTCCAAGGTTATCGTAATAGGTGGAGGTAAAGATGGACTACCACTTATTCTTAATGGCAATTAAGCCTTGTATAAATCCCTGAAAATACCTTATTTTCGAGTATCTAAGCAACAAATAGAATCCATACCAAAATGTCCAAAATAGCAACCATAACCGTAGATGGTAAATCCTATGAGTGCCCCGTCATCGTAGGTTCCGAAAATGAAATGGCCATTGATATCAGTTCATTCCGTGCACAGTCAGGAGTGATCACACTTGATCAGGGTTTTAAAAACACCGGATCATGTGAAAGTGCCATAACTTTCTTGGACGGTGAATTGGGCATTCTACGCTATAGAGGTTACCCAATCGAGCAATTGGCAGAAAAATCAACCTTCTTGGAGGTATCTTATTTGTTGATTTATGGCGAATTGCCCACATCCACCGAGTTAGAAGCATTCTCAAGCTCTATCACACGCCACACATTGGTCAATGAGGACATCAAGAAGATTCTAGACGGTTTTCCGTCTAGCGCGCATCCGATGGGTGTCTTGAGTTCGCTGGTAAATGCCCAAACGGCTTTCTATCCCGGTTCATTAGATCCAAACAGGTCACCTGATAAGATTAATCAGACCATCATCCGACTGATGGCCAAGATGCCGACATTTGCGGCTTGGGCATACAAGAAGAAAATTGGCCATCCGGTGATGTACCCTAATAACAAACTGGATTATTGTGGCAATTTCCTCAACATGATGTTTGGCCTCCCATCTATGGAATATGAGCCGGATCCGGCAGTATCCAAGGCACTCGATCAGCTATTGATCTTGCATGCCGACCATGAGCAAAATTGCTCGACATCTACTGTACGAGTGGTAGGATCTTCTCAGGCAAGTCTGTACGCATCTATTTCCGCAGGTATCAACGCACTTTGGGGACCACTTCACGGTGGTGCCAATCAAGCCGTGATTGAGATGCTAGAGAAAATCAAGGCAGATGGTGGAGATACGAAAAAATGGATGGCCAAAGCTAAGGACAAAGACGATCCATTCCGATTGATGGGATTTGGACATAGGGTATACAAAAACTTTGATCCACGTGCGACTATTATCAAAAAGGCCGCCGACGATGTACTGGAGCGACTCGGCGTGTCTGACCCGGTACTTGACATAGCCAAAGGATTGGAAGAAGAAGCGCTAAGAGACGAATACTTTGTAGAAAGAAAACTCTACCCGAACGTGGATTTCTACTCTGGTATCATATATCGTGCACTAGGCATACCTACCGATATGTTTACGGTCATGTTTGCCTTAGGACGACTGCCGGGCTGGATTGCTCAGTGGAAAGAAATGCGTGAAAACAATGAGCCAATCGGTCGTCCACGTCAAGTGTACATCGGCGCGACTACACGCGACTACACGCCTATGCAGCAGCGCTAGGAACGAATTTGGAAAGCCTCATGACACATGGGGCTTTCTTTTTGTACTATGTTTTTCATTTTATCCAAAGTCCTTTCGTTTCTTATCCAACCCCTCACGTGGGGCATTTTGTTATTTCTCTACACCTTCGTCACTAGAAATCCTAGATTGAAGCGAATAGCAAGAATAGCCAGCCTTAGTGTCCTGTTGATTTTTACCAATCCGTTGCTTTCTCATTGGGCAATGCGCAAATTGGAAACTTCGCCTACACCAGACTTCACACCCCATTACATAGGTATCGTATTGAGTGGAATGGTAGTGAGTGGAACAGACATTCAAAACCAAATACAACTCAACGAAAGTGCAGAAAGGCTCATTGAGGCAGTGAAATTGTATCGTACAGGGCGTATCAAAAAAATTCTGATCAGTGGAGGTGCTGCTGACATTAACTACCCCGAGCAAAATGAAGGCAATGCGCTTTATAGATTGGCTGTCGCTCTGGGCATTCCGGAGACCGATCTCATCAGTGAAGCAGCATCTCGGAATACGCATGAAAATGCCTTATTCGTTCGTCCGCTCATTGTAAATAAAGCATCTCCGTCGCTATTGATCACATCTGCGTTTCACATGCGCAGAGCCAACGGATGTTTTGAAAAACAAGGGATTGCTGTCACCCCGTATCCGATAGATTACAGAGTTCCCTCGGATTTTAAATGGAACTATCTATTACCAAGCACTTCGGCGCTCAGCAATTGGAACACCATACTCAAGGAATTGATCGGCATAGCCGTTTACCGCATGAAAGGCTATATCTAGCTACAGTAATTTTTTTCAGCATCTTCTGCCCCATCCACCCCGAGCTCCTTGGCTTTCTTGATATCATCACATGCGGTTTTGTCTTCCAACGAAAACTTCACAGCACCTCTATACAACAGTGCCTCACCATACGAACTGTTGAGGTTTATGGCCGCATTGTATCCTTCCAATGCCCGCTTGAAATAGCCCATTTGATGATTGGATCGGGCAAGTAAAAAATGTGCCTGATACGAGCTTTTGTGAAATTTCAGCGCCTTGCCACTATAAATCACCGATTTGGAGTAATCGCCTGTTTGATAGGCTATCTTGGCCAAACTCAAGTACGCTTCCAAATGACGCTCGTCTTTCTCAAGGATATATTCAAAATCAGCAATAGCTTCGGGATACTTGCCCAATTCTTCATAGGCTCGGCCCCTATTGTAATAGGCGCTCAAGTCATTGCCTGTAGTACCAATCTTGGCTGTATAATACGCTACTGCCTCCTCATATTGCCCTGACTCAAAGAAGCGTTCCTCCGGACTTTTAGGTGTGCATGCAATGAGCAAAAGGAAAGGAAGAACAACGATCGAATAGTTCATTATGACAATTTAGGGGAGCAAAATTACTGATAATCCGGGCCAAATTTTACGTTTTTATAGTTTGTAAGCTCCACATAGGCCGAACCAAAGTACATGTTGGCATCAGCACGCAAGGGTAATCGATTCTTATCCGCAGAAATCCAAATGGTGATTGGTTCTTTGCCTGGGAAGAGTTTATTTTCGGGCATAAGCGGAACCAATTTATATGTTTGCAGATGTCCCACCTTACTCTTGAGCATCTCCTTTCCTTTGTAAATCACATCCAATTCATAAGGCTCCCCTTCAAAGAAGGCCTCAATGCGAATACGATCTCCCGGCTTATACTTTGAGTAGTCTATACACCTCATTTGCATGAAACCGCCAAGCATTGCCAAGCGATCCTTATCCATAGAATAGTATTCTGTCGGTTTTACATTTCCCTTGCGTATTTTTTCTGTACGAATTTCTCGCTTGGTATAATCGAAATAGGACTTCTCATCCAAAACGTACTTTCCTTCGGATAAGTCTCTATAGGCCATCAAGGGAATAAAATCTGGACGCATATACTCGCCCCATTCATCCTCTACCGTGGCAAAAATTCCTGCCAAACCGGCGCTGCGGGCAGTTACTTTGAACTTAAAGCACTTTTCACCACTCATCATTTGGTAGTTCTTGTCTGTGGCCCAAACTGCGCGTCCAACAGTGAACCATCCATAGCTCAGCTTGAATTCGAGTCGTTCACCGAGATTTATCGGAGTATCAGAAACCAATTTAAGTGGTTGATCAGTTGGGGCGGGTTGTGCTGCTGAGAACAATCCCCCTAGAAACAATATAAGTGCATACATGGCTATACGTGTTTGTTTTCCCCATGAATACAACATCAGTGCCAAGGCCATATTAGACTGCCACACTGTTCTCTCGTAATGCATCATTCAGTGAAGTTTTTTTGTCTGTACTTTCTTTTCGTGTGCCAATTATCAACGCACATGGCACTTGAAACGTGCCTGACGGAAAATCCTTGGGTATGGTGCCAGGTATTACGACTGACCGTGGAGGTACAAATCCTTTGTACTCCACAGGCGTACTCCCTGTGACATCAATAATCTTCGAACTTCCGGTAAGCACAACATTGGCACCCAAAACGGCCTCTTTGCCTACCCTCACTCCTTCTACCACAATGCACCTTGAGCCAATAAAGGCATTGTCTTCAATGATCACGGGAGCCGCTTGCACTGGCTCTAACACTCCGCCAATTCCTACACCCCCACTCAAGTGCACATGCTTACCAATCTGCGCACAGCTACCTACAGTTGCCCAAGTATCCACCATAGTGCCTTCATCTACATATGCGCCAATATTCACATAAGAAGGCATGAGTACTGTGCCCGAACTAATGTACGCACCATATCTGGCTACTGCATGAGGAACCACGCGCACACCTAGTTGGTCATAGTTTTCTTTGAGCCGCATCTTATCATTAAAATGAAATGGCCCAACTTCAAACGCCTCCATTTTTCGAATAGGGAAATAAAGAATCACCGCTTTCTTGAGCCAATCATTCACTTGCCAAGTACCATCTGCAGCAGGTTCAGCTATTCGCCTTCTGCCTTTATCCAAGTCCTCAATGATTGAATCAATGGCATCTACAACTGACTTATCTTTCAGAAGGGATCGATCCTCCCACGCACGCTCAATAATATTTTTTAACTCCATCTTTGGGTTACGCTTTTCACAATGAACAAAAAGAAAACGAAGATAGTCATTGCCTCCGTTCTGAAGCCGGTAGATGACGTGCGTAATTACGAAAAACTTGCCTGCACGCTGGCCAAGGAGAAGCACTATGAACTCTTCTTGATGGGAACATCTAGTACGCAGATTGGTTCTCTTACCCACATTCATCAATTGCCCTGGCCTGACTTCAAAAGGTTATCCATAGGTCGACTGATCATCCAGTGGCGCTACCTCAGACAACTCAGAAATGTACGTCCCGACCTAATTATCATCACCACCCATGAGCTACTGATCACCTCCGTTTTGTACCGCCTATTTTCGAAAAGTAAACTTATCTATGACGTGCAGGAGGATTACTATCGCAACCTCATGTATCAGCATTTTTATCCGAAGATATTTCGCATTCCGTTGGCACTTTTGATACGTCTTTCGGAGAGAATATGTGCACCGTTTATCACACATTTCCTGCTTGCAGAAGCCGTGTATGTGTCAGATATTCCGTTCGTAAAAAAGCGATTCAGCATTGTTGATAACAAATCATTACCAATTGAAAAAATGCCAAAATCAGACACCTTCAAAGTAGTGTTTACCGGTACTATTTCTACCTACAGTCAAGCGCTCGAGAGTATTATCCTGTACCAAAAAATTGCTCCCGCTTTTAAAGGTTCTCAACTGACCGTAATTGGGTATTGTCCGAGTGTGAGCTATCGAAAAAAAATGGAGACATATGCATCCAAAACCATACATCTCAAGCTATCAAACCGTCCAATACCACATGCGGATATTGTGGAGGAAATAGCATCGGCAGATTTAGCCATCATCGGCTACTCACCTAACCCCATAAATGAGCGAAAAGTACCCACCAAACAATACGAATACACTGTTGCTCGATTGCCTTATCTCGTGCGCAAGGGTACACACTGGAGTGCACTTGGCGAACAACTTGGAGGAGCCATTTCAATTGATTTTGAAACCACCGAGCCACAGGAAATAGTCGACAAGTTCAATCGATTAGACACCCACCTTGTCAATGCCGCAGCAGCTGATTGGAAAGAAAATGAACAAATACTACTCGATACCATTGATGCAATCATAAGTCGATAGCACATGAACTAACTCACTGAATATCAATTAGTAAAACATACATAAATTATATATTCAAAATATATTTTTAGATGTATCTAAAAATAATTATCTTTGTGACATGCATGATTTGAGTCATACAGAAGAAAACTATCTCAAGGCCATCTACCACCTCTCCACTGATGGCACTACCGTATCCACAAACTCACTGGCTGCAAGCATGCAAACCACAGCCGCATCGGCCAATGACATGATGAAGCGGCTTACCACTAAAGGACTGATTGCTCATGTAAAATACCAAGGAGCCAACATCACTCCTATCGGCAAAAAGCGGGCGCTTCAGATCATACGTAAGCACCGATTGTGGGAAGTTTTTTTAGTGGAAAAACTCAACTTCAAATGGGACGAAGTACACGAGATTGCCGAACAATTGGAGCACATCAACTCACCTGTTCTTACCGAGCGTTTGGATTCCTTTTTAGGTAATCCAAGGTTTGATCCACATGGCGATCCGATACCTGATGTAGAAGGAAATATTCACGTAGGGCCGCAGGTAAGTTTGACAGAGATGGGTGTAGGTGAAAGTGGAATTTTGATAACGGTAACAAATGATGATTCCGCTTTGTTACAACATTTAGATCAACTGGGAATTCGCCTTGGTCTCGAGATCCTTGTGAAGCATCGCTCGTCCTTTGATCAATCCGTCACGGCCGGCATAGGTCAGAAGGAAGTTTTTCTATCAAAATCCGTCACAGACTATTTAATGTTATCAAAGAAATGAAATACACAATTTGGCTCCTTTGGCTACCCCTCTTATTCGGTTGTACTCCAAAGAAATCTGACCCAAATGAGAAACCACATGTAGTGGCCACTACAGGGATGCTATATGATGCAGTGATAAATATCGGAGGCGACAAGATCACAGCTGAAGCCATCATGGGACCCGGCGTGGATCCACATTTGTACAAAGCCACACAAGGAGATTTGACTAAACTCAATAACGCCGATCTGGTGATCTACAATGGCTTAGCACTTGAAGGGAAGATGGGTGAAATAATGGAAAAGCTGGGCAAGCGAAAACCTGTATCAGCCGCGGCGGAGAATGCCCCTGAAGATAGACTAATGGGAGCTGTGGGTTATCAAAACGCGAACGATCCTCACATTTGGTTTGATGTGGATTTGTGGAAGTATGCAGTGATG
>CAZPST010000028.1:0-16220 GCA_964589185.1 uncultured Roseivirgaceae bacterium
TAATGGCAGAATCACATTTGTCTACTTTTTGTGGAAATTTATCAATATGTGTAGTTATTCTTTTCCCTTTTAGAACGCCATTTTCCAATAGACGAAGGGTATCTGTTGTAGTAAGCCAGTAGTTGTATTTGAAGAAATAATACCCTTCGAATATGTATGTATTCTCTGCTGGAATTATAAGCCTATATATCGGAGCAATTTTGCTCGTTTTACTTTCAAACAATATAGGGTCTTGTGCGAGCAGCTCAATGGGCGACACCAATACAAACAGTAGTATGAGCTTAATTTTCATCATTGAAAAATTGATTTGCCTACCTATAAATCTCAACCCTCATTTCACCTTCACTACTCTTACACGCCCTATACATCCCGTCCGTGTTAAACTGCATGCAGATATTTCCGGCATGATCTACGGCCACTAGTCCGCCATCACCGCCTATCTGCACCAGTCGGCGTTGCACCACTTCCTCGCATGCTTGCGCCAACGTGTAGCCTTTGTATTCCATCAGGCAACTCACATCATAAGCCACCACCCCGCGCAAGAAATACTCGCCACTCCCCGTGCACGAGATGGCACATGTGGCGTTATTGGCATAATTCCCCGACCCGATGATGGGCGTGTCGCCCACGCGCCCAAAGAGTTTGTTGGTCATGCCACCCGTGGAGGTAGCAGCCGCCAAATGGCCCTGCGCATCTCGCGCCACAGCGCCCACCGTCCCAAACTTATGTTCCTTCAGTGGCGAATGATCTAGCAGCATACTGCCGGATTTCAGTGCCTCTTGCCATTGGCGGTAGCGCAATTCGTCGTAGAAATACGCTTTGTCCAGCGAGGAGATGCCCTGCGACTCGGCAAAGTGCATGGCACCTGCGCCAATGAGCAGCACATGTTCGGTGCGCTCCATTACCATACGCGCCAACTGTACCGGATTTTTGATGCCCGTCACGGCCGCCACGGCTCCTGCTTTTCGGTCGGTTCCTTCCATGATGGAGGCGTCCATCTCGTGCGTGCCGTCATGGGTGAAGACCGACCCTTTACCGGCATTGAACAGCGGACAATCTTCCAGCACAGTGACGGCTCGCTCCACGGCATCCAGCGAAGAGCCGCCCTGCGCCAGTATGGCATAGCCTGCTTCCAGCGCCTCGCTGAGGGCTGCTTTGTACGCGGCTTCTTTCTCGGCGCTCATGTGCGCCCGGCTTATGGTGCCTGCACCTCCGTGTATGGCGATGGATAGGGGATGGGTCATGATGGATCAATTCTAGTAGGCAAGTTTAGCGCATCTGGTGATTTGATCATGGGTTGATTTGATGATGAGTCAATTGGTGAAGTGATTTTTAGAGCGATAGTGCTGGGATGTTTAGAGGCTGTACTCCCGTGCGCGCTGGGACACACAGTGTCGCTATTTAAAATAGTCATGAATAATCGGCAGAAATGTGGAGTTCGCCACGGATCCTACAAGTTCTGACATAAATCAATCACCCTAGAAGCATACGTCACAGCACAGAAGGAGAGGCTCTTCTAGCTTTGGATCAGAAAAAGGAGGTAATGCGTCAGAGGTAATGCGTCATGGGTATGGGCGGAATGCACTTGCACTATCACGTACCAATCGTCAAAAAGCTAGGATTGAAATGAGAGCACACAAACCAACTACTACTCCAATGAAAAAGCTTCTTATCCCGGTCGATTTTTCTGAAACCAGTGAGGCGGCCATTCATTTTGGCATCCAGCTGGCCGAAAAGTGCGGATACCATGTGATGCTCCACCACTCGGTGGATCTGGTGCACGCCTACGAGAGCATGTATATGGACGTGCCGCATGTGCAGACTTTTACGCAGCAGGTAGTAGATGACATGGAGGTGAAGTTGGAAAATCTATTCAGACTGACGCGCCGCGAGGGAATGATCATCACTAAGCACCTGACCACCGGCACGCTGGTGCAAGACATCAAGAAATTGGTAGATGAGCACGAGGTGGATTTGATAGTGATGGGCACCAAGGGCGCATCGGGTCTCAAAGAATTTTTCGTTGGCTCAAATACCGAGAAAGTAGTGCGATTGGTCAATTGTCCGGTGATATCAGTACCAAGCAGCGCCGATGTGCGCACCATTCGTAAGATTTTGGTACCAATCGATTTGAGTGAAATCCGTCCGAGTTTTTTGAGCCAGATGGCCCATTTTCAGCGCATGTTTTCAGCGGCGGTAGAGTTTGTGTGGGTCAAAACCCCACATGATATCGAAAATGTAGAGTTGATCACCGAGGAAGTGAACAATCTGCTCAGCCAATACGAAGTAGCCAGTAGTTCGTTTACCGTGATCAAAGATGTGTTTGCTCAAGATGGCATTCTCAATTATGCGCACATCACAGATGCAGATATGATAGCCATGGCCACCCATGCACGCAGAGGCTTGGCGCATTGGTTTTCGGGCAGTCTCACAGAAGATGTGGTGAATCATGCACGCATACCGCTTTGGTCATTGAAAATAGATGAAAAGGAAAAGACCTTGAATTTGGAGGCTTTTCAGAATATCCATGAGGTAGAATGATTTTTAATCCTTGATAAAAAATGGCACCTTTAGCCTAGAACTAAAAATTACACAAAATGAAAAAGATTATCGTTCCTGTAGACTTTTCTTCCCATGCCGAAGAGGCGCTTGACTTTGCAATACAATTCAACAAAATCATTGGTGGAAAAATACTCCTACTACACGTACTTGAATTGCCGGCGGCCTCTGTAAACTACGGTGCTGACATGACAGCCGCCACGGCCGAGGTAATCTATCGGCGTGAGTTGATAGACGGTATATCTAAAAATTTGCACGAATGGGCGCAGAAGGTGAAGGATGCCGGACAGGAGGTGTCTATCCGCACAGAATATGGCAGTCCGTACAAGAGCATCGGCAAGGAAGTGGCCGAAGAGGGAGGCGATTGGGTGATCATGGGATCCGGTGGTGCGTCTGGTGTGTCAGGAGCAATAATAGGTTCGAATGCCGAGCGGATCATTCGGTACTCCACGTGCCCCGTCATTACCCTCAAGGGCAAGACTAGTCTGTCAGATATAAAAAGCATGGTATTCGCATCTGATTTGAGCCATGAGCAAGATGCTATTGTGACCAAGGCGCAAACGCTTCAGAAATTGCTCAAATTGAATATGCATGTGATCAGGGTGAAAACGCCGCACAACTTTCTGACAGAACAAGTGGCACAGGAGCAGTTGGATGAATTTGCCAAGCGAAATGAACTATTTGATCACACGCTCAACACGATTTCTGCCGAATTTTCAGAGCAAGGGATCGTTCAATTTGCCGAAGATATCAAAGCCGGCATGATCGTAATGGGTACGCACGGCCGAAAGGGAATCGCGCATTTCTTCGGGGGTAGCAGGGCGGAGGATGTGGCTAATCATGCTACAGTGCCTGTGGTGACCTATAAGATATGATAAGACAATAGGTTAGGTTTAATTCATACATACTGATTTGAAAGTCCCGACGATTTGGTCGGGATTTTTTTTTGAGCCCGCTGACAATCAGCAGTTTTTTTTGTTTTTGACAATCAAACCTTTAGCTGACGTACGTCATTTTTTGAGACCAGTAGAAAAAGTACCTTCATGTCATAATAAATGTTCCATCTAAACATACGGTCATGGAAGAACTTTTACAATCTAATGAATGGCAAGATTCTATCTTGTGGATAGGCTTAGGAAGCTTAGCAATCTGTGCACTGCTACTCACTTGGTATGCTCTGATGGCCACTATACAGGTGGGGAGCACAGCAAAATATGCCTATGTGGCAAAACGAGAACAATCCTACTTTAAGGTGGCAGCATTCATCTTTGCGGTAGCTGCCGGTCTGATATTATTCGCTTTTCTGGCTAAGCAATTCCACAATCAGGAGCAAATCCTTCTGTATTTTGTGGGATTAGTCTCTGTATCTATTGCCTTTATGATCGGGTATGCATTGGAGCAATATTTCAAAGTGTATTATCCATTTTTCTTGGAAAAGAAATTACGGAACATTCGATTTCATCCCCGAAAGTCACCGGATGGAAAGCCTATGAAATTGCTCCGTGAACATGAAGAAGATGTGCACATGACCGCCGAAATGATCGCAGATGAAGATGCATTTACGTTTGATTATGACGTGTGGCTAGAAGAGGATTCCGGCTACAAGCGCATAGAGCGATACGAAGGCCACCTACATGCCACTGTATGTCCTCGTTGCGAATTCCGAACACTCAAAGACTACAAAGAACAAGTAATGATGCCTCCGTCCAATACTGAAAATGGCCGATTGAGGAAGTACTATCGCTGTTCCTATTGTGGACACGAGGAAATCAAAGATGTAGATATCGCCTCTAAAGCAGAGGAAGAAGAAATGGTGCACGATGCGGTGGTGGCTTAAGACGCCCTGCATCCTCACGCAAAAAGCCACTTGAAGTGGCTTTTTTGGTTTTTATAAGGGTGCGATCCAGGCAGATCACTCAAACTACCATTACTCATCCGTTCGGCATTTATCCTTGATGAATTGATCCTTGAGGATGTACGTTTTAGTGTAGTTTATCGGAAAACGCCCTGCGGTGGTCATTTGACATTCAAAGGTCATTTCTGTTCCGTTGGCCACCGTATGAAAATCACTGGAAGCCAATGTGGCCGGATCGCACGCACTCGGCTTAGAGAAATCATGCAGTGGATCCTGCACTATAAGGGTCATTTCTCGTTTGATTTTGGCGAGAAGGGGCTTATTATTGATCTTTTCTTCTAACTCCTCATCAGATACAAACTCAATATCACGGCCTATGTCTTGTCCCTTTCGATAAATGTAAGATGAGTTTAGTGAAAAATCATTGGTATAGAACGAATGCACCGTGCCAATCTTCACGAAATCATCTTGCTGCGCAAACTTCAACTGTTCGTACGACTCCAGCGGGGTACCATCTTCGCTAATGAACGAACCAATGGGTCTTTCCAGAATGTCGTACCATATTTCATGTTCTTGATATTCGTATCCGATCATCCATTTGCCCTTCGGATTTTCATTCGGCACACATCTGACGTACGCCACCACTGACTTGGCCAAATAATGAAATCCACTGCTTTCTCTCAAAAAGGGTAGCTTGTATTCTTGCTTCAATTCCCACCTGCCTTGGTATTTGTAGCACTGGTAGTCACAGTCGGCTGGCAAATCTCGCAGACCTTTGTAGGGATTGATAAAATTGGATTCAAAGGTCCATCGGAGCATGTCATATCTAGACTGATTGATGAGCGGTTCGTTTGATCCTAGCAGCAGCAAATAGATGGCGATGGCTCCCACCACCAATCCACTCAAAAAGTAAAAGAATCGTTTGCGGGGCGATGAAAGGGTACTTCTTGGATTGACACTTATCTTCTTGAATTTCTCTTCGTAATCAATCAAGGCCAAAATGCGATCTGCATTTTTGTTGGCTCTGTTGTACTCACCTTCTGTAGCCGTGTCGTTGATTAGTCTAGAAAACTGCGCATCGCTGTATCCAAGCTCTCTGGAAATCTCAGAATTCGGTGCTTTTTCGAATTTCTTGTGCTCCTCATCGAACGAACCGTAGAGTTTTTTTAGCTTATTTACAAAATCACTATAGGGAGTTTTCATTGGGCTAACTACTTGAGGATCAAATTATTGATTCGTTGAATTTCGTTGAAATTGTATAAAGATTGATATAATTCTTTAAAGGTCTTTGCTTTCAAAATTTTATTTCTAGGCTTGTACGAACCTTAGTTCAAAATACTGAATTGGGTTTCAGGATTGATCAGCACTCATTAACTGGTTATTTCCGTGAAGTTAAGAACATTCAACCTACTTAAACATCTAGTAATATGAAAAGACTGCATCTAACCGGCATTCTCATCTTGTTCGCCCTTGGCAATTATTTGTACGCTCAAGTGGCTGTCAGTGGAAAAATAGTTGATAAGCAGGGCGAACCCGTGGTGGGCGCCACTGTGCTCGAAAAAGGGACTTCTAACGGCGTGATCACTGATCTTGATGGTCAGTTTACCATTTCTGTTTCCGGCTCTAGTTCTGTTTTGCGAATCAGCTCCGTAGGTTTCGGTACTAAGGAAGTGACTGTGGGCACCAGCACGCAACTAAACCTCACCCTTGAAGAAGACGCCACCCAATTGAGTGAAGTAGTGGTGACGGCCCTCGGTTTTGAAGAAGCTAAAGATGAGCTGGGTTATGCCACTTCCAAAGTAGCAAGTGATGTGATTAAAGGTGCCGCGGAAACCTCGGTGCTCAACTCCTTATCAGGAAAATCAGCGGGGGTGCGCATTTCTCGAAACTCAGGAGACCCGGGATCAGGAGCTTATATTCAAATTAGAGGTCAATCCTCCATTGACAGAAATTCCCAACCGTTGATTATTCTCGATGGAGTACCAATCAATAATGATTCTAGAGGAAACAATAATAATTTTGCAGTTCAGTCACGATTGAATGACATCAATCCAAATGACATTGAGAGCATTTCGGTCTTGAAGGGCGCTTCTGCAGCCGCACTGTGGGGCACGCAAGCTTTAGGAGGTGTATTGTACATCACCACCAAGAGTGGTAAGTACAATCAAAAAATGAAGGTGACTTACAACACCACGTACTCCATTGACAAGATTAATGTAAGATATCCGGTGCAGAGTACATTTGGTCAGGGAACAAATGGAAACTACGCAATTAATACTCCTTATTCATGGGGTGATCGAATTTCAGACAGATCGGGTGAGCCGGATGTATTGAACACATCGGGTGCTTTTTTTGTGGATCAAAATGGCACTACCCATTATCCAATCATCACGAAGAATTCAAGAGAAGTGTATGATGAGAGCAATTTTGACAGGATATTTCAGACAGGTCATTTCTTAGAAAACAACCTGAGCATCGAATCAGGAAATGAAAATAGCTCCGTGCGCTTTAGTGTGGGCGACTTCAATCAAGAAGGTATTATACGTAATAGTGATTATAGAAGAACTACGGCATCACTTACCACACGAAACAAGTTGAGTTCAAAAATTGAATTGAGTACTTCCTTGAAATACACTAAGACAAGCTCCAACGCCATTAGACGCTCCGTGAGTAACAATGGATTATATCTTGGCTTCTTACGCACTCCTGCAGATTTTGACATTTCTGGTTATAGAGGCGATTATTATGCATCAAGCACTGCAGCACCCATACCCAATAGGCAGAGATCTTACAGAAATCCAATAGGGGCCAGCACAAACGTAGGTTTTAATAACCCTATTTGGACAATTAGGGAGCAAAACAATCTTTCAACAGTTGATCGAATCATTGCAAGTATGAATTTAACAGTCAAACCAGTTGAGTGGTTGGATCTGATTGCCAGGGTAGGGCTAGATAAGTTTGGGGAACGCGGTAGTGAGTTTTACACGCCCGGAGGTGCGGCCACTTTCGTGGGCGGACGTATGGTCAAAGAATACGCAAGCAATAGCGTGTTCAACATGGATTACATCGCCAAAGCGACCAAAGTATTCAGTTCCGACTTTGATGGAGATATTTTAGTTGGATTTAATTACAACCACAAAGAGCGAACGGTCGATGGAACTACAATCGAGAATTTCATCATCTTCACCGATGTGGCAGACGGAATTTTGGATGTGGACAATGCCTTACCTCAAAATCGAGTTGTGAGTTCTACTTTTGGCAGTGAGCGAACAGTTGCCACGTATACAGCGGCCAATTTTTCGGCGTACGAACAAGTTTTTATTAATGCCACGTTGCGAGCAGAATATGCTTCAACATTCGGAGATAATTCTGACAAACCATTCCTTTTTCCTTCGACTTCTGTAGCCTGGCAATTTAGTAAACTACCTGTGCTGGAGTCAAATGTCTTGACATTTGGAAAGCTACGAGTCTCATACGCAGAGGTGGGAGTTCAGCCCGAACGCTACAGGACTTTTGCTGAATTAGCTACTCCTGTGTATGGTGATCAGCATGGCGGTAGTTTGAATACAGGGCTATTTGGTCTAGGTGGTTTTGTGCCAAGTACTAGCTTGGGAAACCCGGGCTTGAAACCGGAAAGGAAACGAGAAATTGAAATTGGTACTGATCTCCGCTTCTTCAAAGATCGATTGGAATTGAATACTACCTATTACTTCAATCGCACATCGGATGTCTTATTGGATTTTCCAATTGCCAATTCAAGAGGATATGATGTATTGTATGCAAATGCTGCCGAAATAGAAAATCGAGGCGTGGAGTTAGAGATGGGATACAATATCTATAATTCAACGGATTGGAACGTTGATTTCAAAGTAATGTATTTCCGAAATCGAAATGAAGTCACAGATATTCTTGGATTGGAATCAATTCAATTGCAGACAGGTCTTTCGGGAGTGAATAATAGAGTCGTCGTTGGCCAACAACATGGAATCTTGTGGGGTCCAAGAACGCTCAGGGATGAAGATGGTAATATCGTATTTGATGCAAACGGATTTCCACGCACAGATAATGTGCAAGGTGTAATTGGGGATCCAAATCCGGATTGGCAAGGATCTGCAGTAGGTTCTATTTCGTATAAGAACCTTACCCTTTCCTTCCTGTTCGAGACATTCCAAGGTGCTGATATTTTTGCAGGCACCAAATCGGTATTAGTTGATTATGGCAGATGGGGCTCTACAGCCAATGAGGTAACGACCAATCAGAACCTATTAACCTACACCGGCACAGTCATTCCCGCCGGAACTACCTTTAGAGGAGATGTATACAATTTCGGTGCAGGTCCTGTAGCCCTTACGCAAGAATGGTACAATGGTCCGGGTGCTTTCTTTGGTGGAAATCACGAACTGTTCATTGAAGATGGTTCTTGGACACGGCTAAGAGAACTTACTGTGAGCTATCGTTTGAATCCTGATTGGTTAAAGAAAGGCGGAATTAGTAGCATGGAGATGTCTGCAACCGGAAGAAATCTGTTCTTATGGACGGCTTTTGAAGGCAATGATCCGGATACCAACGTATCGGGCGTGAGTGCCTCAAGGGGGATTGATTATTTCAATAATCCCAGTACAAAGTCGTATGTATTTTCCCTTACCCTTACTTTCTAATTTAATCATCAAGAATCATGAAAAAAATAATTTCAATATTCCTTTTGTCAATGTTGCTAATTGGCTGTGCCGAATTGGTAGATGATCTTAATCAGAATCCAAACGTTCCGGTATCAGCTCCCTATCAATATGCGCTTACTACTACTCAGGTGGCGAATATTGTTTTGCATACAGGCGAGCCAACAAGGAAAGCGGGGATTTTTGCAGGGCAATACACGGGAATCGAAAGACAGCATCTCGCATATTCCTCGTATGCCTCGTTAGCGAGTGATTTTAATAGTCACTGGAATACGGTCTACAGCAGTATTGTTAGAAATGCCTTGGTAACGGAGGAGCTTGCGACTGAAGTTGGAGTAGTTGGTATCACAACGGGTATTACACAAGTAATAAGAGCACTGGCACTAGGTACTGCCGCCTCATTGTGGGGAGACGTTCCATTTGATGAGGGTGGTAAGCTGGAGTTTGAAAACCCGGCCTATGAAGACCAACTTATGGTATATGCCAAGGCACAAGACTTGCTGGATGAAGCGATTGACAATTTTGCCACAGGAACGGGTCGTCCGCTTGCATCAACAGATATTTATTTTGATGGAAACGCCACTGCCTGGACACAAGTAGCCTACACTATTAAGGCTCGGTTTTATATGCATACCAAGGAATACGGAGCGGCCTATGATGCCGCTCAAAATGGGATTGCAAGTGCGGCGAACAACCTTCGTTCAACACATGGAACAGCTGTAGATAATGCCAATTTGAATTACCAGTTGTTTGAGGTTGCTTCACGAAAAAATGATATAGTTACTTCCGATTTTTTTGCTAGTATCATTGACTCAGATCTGACTCGGAATCCCATTCCTTCGAACTATAGAGGGCATGCCAAGACAAATGAAACCGCTCGCTATGCCTATTTACTACGTACTACAAGTGTAGGTATCCAGCCAAATACGACAACCAATGGCTTTGCGCAAATTGATGCGCCAGGAGCGATGGTGACGTATGTAGAGAACTTGTTGATTTTGGCCGAAGCTGGAGCTAGAACAGTTGATTTTGCTACAGGTCTTGGTCACCTGAATACATTTAGAGCATACATGAACGCCGGGGGCTATTTGGCCAATCCAAACCTTGCTAATGTGAGCTACTTGGCTTTTGATGCCGCTGATTTCAATGCAGCGGGTATTGAGAATCCAGATGGAAGTGTGACAGCAAATGAGGCGCTGCTACGTGAGATTTTAGAAGAGCGCTATGTGACGTTGTTTGGTCAATTGGAGGTATTCAATGATACGAGAAGAACCCTCGATGAGACGGCTGTGCGTGTGCAGGTAGTGCCTAATACAGGATCAAATCTACCTCAGCGCTTCTTGTACGCTCAGTCAGAAATAGATGCAAATAAGAGTACGCCCAATCCAATACCCGGCTTCTTCGAGCGCACGACGGTAAATCAATAAGCGGACATATGAGGTTTAAACAGTTGAACAGATTATTTCATGTTGTGGGCTTGTTGCTCATAGCCACTCAGGTTTCCTTTTCCCAGACAGGTGAAAAGGAAACCTTGAGGGTGCTATTTGTGGGCAATAGTTTTACCTACTTCTTTAATCTGCCGCAAGTGGTGTCTTCTATGGCCAAAAGTCAGGGCGTAGATATTATGACCAGACAATCTACAGTAGGAGGGTCTACGCTTGAGGAGCATTGGAACGAACTGAAAGGAACCCGCACAAGAAAACTGCTCGATAGCTTGCAGTGGGATTATGTAGTGTTAAATAATCATAGTTTGGTTACGGTCGAAGCACCGGATAAATTCATGGAGTACAGTACCAAATTCATTGAACTGGTGCGATCCAAAGGTGCCAAGCCCATCATCATGCAGACATGGGGCTACAAGTCGAATCCATTGCTGATTCGACCAATAGTAGATGGATACGCTAAACTGGCGCAAGCCTCCAAGGCAGACATGGTTCCGGCAGGCGAGCTATTTATGGAAGCGAGGAAATGGCGGCCAGATTTGGAGCTATTCCAAGATGACAAGCATCCATCGTCAAATGGCACGTACATGCTCGGGTTAGCATTTTTCAAGTATTTCACCGGTCTATCTACCGAAGAAATTCCCTTCAGATTGACCACTACCGATAAGGATGGAGAAAAACTCTATTTATTATTCATGTCTCAGGAGGATGCCGATTTTTTACAGCAGTTGGTGGATGATTTTGACTTCAAAACCGTGGTAAAATGACCTGGAGAAATCGAATCATACCGCTTCTGATGGGGCCGGCACTGTTCGGATTCATGGAACTGTTGGGGCCACCGGACACCATGAGCATGGAGGCCTATCAGGTGCTTTGTGTTACGGCGTGGGTGGCAGTTTGGTGGATTACAGAAGCCATTCCGATTGCCGTTACGGCCATGTTGCCCATCGTATTGTTCCCACTCACGGGTGCATTGGATTTGAGCACTACCACGGCCTCATTCGGACACAAGTACATCTTCTTGTACTTGGGCGGATTTCTGCTGGCCATAGCAATTGAAAAATGGAACCTGCACAAGCGCATTGCTTTGAACATCATCAATCTCATCGGGTCGAATATCAATACGATCATACTCGGGTTTATGGTGGCCACAGGCTTTATGTCCATGTGGATATCCAATACAGCCACCTCAGTAATGATGCTACCAATCGGTATGGCGGTAGTTTCCCAGTTTAAGAAAGGGGATGATGGCGAAACGTCTGATGCCTCATTTGTTGGGAAATCGCTCATGTTGGCCATTGCCTACAGTGCATCAATTGGTGGTTTTGCGACTTTGATAGGCACACCACCCAACTTGGTGCTTGCCGGGGTTTTGGAAAGCACGTATGGTGTCAAGATCAGTTTTATGGAGTGGATGAAGGTAGGACTGCCCATATCGGCAGTATTGCTAGTGATCTGTTGGGTCTACCTGACCCGATTTGCCTACAAATTCGAGCAAAAGGAATTTCCGGGTGGGCGAGCAGAGATCAAAGCCATGCTAGCGAAATTAGGAAAAATGAGTTCGGAGGAGAAAATCGTGTTGGTGGTTTTTTCGCTTACTGCGGTGCTTTGGATGACCAGATCGCTCATTGAGAAAGTCATTCCGGCCATGGACGACACCATCATTGCCATGATAGCCGGTACCTCATTGTTCATCCTCCCTGCCAAGAAAAACATCCGAATCATCGATTGGAAAGATTGTGTCGAACTTCCATGGGGCATCATTCTCTTGTTCGGTGGAGGCATGGCGCTAGCCGAGGGATTTTCTGCCACAGGACTAGCCCAATGGATCGCTCTTCAGATGACGCAGATGCAGGGACTATCCTTGTTGCTGCTCATCTTGGTGTTAGTAGCTTCGGTAAATTTTTTGACAGAGATCACATCCAATCTGGCCACTACGGCCATGCTTTTGCCTGTATTGGCACCTATGGCACTGGCTTTTGATCTGCACCCATTCATGATCATGGTTTCGGTGACAATATCTGCTTCTTGTGCTTTTATGTTGCCCGTGGCTACTCCGCCCAATGCGGTTGTTTTTGGTTCGGGATACTTGCGTATTCCGGATATGATGCGTGCCGGTATTTGGATGAATTTGATATCCATCATCATCGTCACCGTTTTCACCTATTTCCTGCTGCCAGTATTGTGGGACATTGTTCCCGGCGAATTTCCGGCGGCATTTAACCTAATGAATAAATAATATGAACTCCAATCCTATCAGAATATTAAACCCAATTCTTATGAAAAATGTAAGTCTACATACGCTTCTGCGATGGTTGATGCTCGCGTTGATACCCATAGTCGTTTTCGTCTCTTGTCGAGAAGATGAGGATGGTTTTGCTATTACCAATGACTTGCGGGTATTGTATGTCAGTGTAAATGGAAATCGGGCCGAAACAGGAGCAGCCGCATTGCCGGTCACATCTTCCGTTCAGATGGTATTTTCCCATGGTCTAGATGAGACGGCTTTTGAAAACGCCCTTAGTGTTACTCCGCCCTTAGATTATACCATTACCTATGACGAGACATCTTCATTTGTGACTATCACACCGGATCTACGACTTGATTATGATGTCACATATACGATCAGCCTCCCTCAAGGAAGCTATGGAGCCGATGGAGAAGCCACGAAAGAGAATTTTTCCTATGTGATATCCACGAGCGAATTTGTGCCTCCGACGATTACACTTTCAGCTGATCCTACTAGCTTCTTTGAAGGAGAAGTTGTTACGGTGACAGCTACTTTAAGTCAAATTATTTTTGATGATGTCACGTTCGATTTAGTTTTCACGGGATCAGCCGAGGGTGAGGGAGTGGATTATACTGCAAGTACTACGAGTATTACGATACCGGCGCAACAAACCACCGCAACATTCACTCTGACAGCAATTGAGGGTGATGCGATAGAGGGGAATGAAAACATTATTATTAATCTTGAAAACATTGAAAATGCGACGTATTCACCTGCCCAGCCATTTACTATTTCGTTGGGTGACCGTGCTCCATCACTTGAGTTGAAGGGTGTGATGCACCTCAAGACGTCTACTAATGGAAATGGAGTGAGAGCCGTTCATTTGAATGTGCTCAAGGACATTGCTGATTTGAGTACTTATGGACTTGAAGTGAATACTAATGGTACAGCTACACCAATTAATCCGGCTAATCTTGATTATTTCTTCCCAGCTATGGCGGTTACAGCAGGTGATCAAATCTTGGTAGTACGAGACGTAGATGCTGCCAACGCTACAGCATATTTTGATGGTTGTTTCAGTGATTTTGATCATGTATTGCAAACGGCAGCCATGAGTCACAATGGCGATGATGCTATTTTGTTGTTCAATGAAGGAGTAGCGATTGAGACATTCGGTGAGTTGGCTGTGGATGGAACTGGTCAACCTTGGGAATACACAGGCTCGTGGGGATATAAGTTGGGTGGAGAATGGATTTACGGTGCAATTGATTGTGCAAATAATGTAGATACTGGCACAACACAGACATCATCATGCGTGTATCCGATGTGCTCAGAAGGGCTTGAATTCAAAGGAATCATGGATCTTAATCACAACGGAGGTAAGAATCTGAGGGCCTATCATTTATTTGCTTTGCAGGATATTGCTGATTTGAGCGTCTTTGGAGCTGGGATTGCGAGCAATGGACAAGCAACATCTGATGGCGTAGAAATACCGTTTTCAAATATTTCTGTGCAAGCGGGTGACCACATTTTGGTAATTAGGGAGGCGGATATTGCCAATGCGCAAGCCTATTTTGAGGACTGTTATAGCAAATTCGATCATATTGTCTCGGTTCCGGGCACACTTCTAAGTTCCAATGGGGACGATACGATTGAGTTGTTCAAAGACAATGTGCTTATTGAGACCTACGGACAACTGGGTGTAGATGGAACTGGACAAGTGTGGGATTATGATGATTCATGGGCTTACAAAGTAGGCGGTGTTTGGACATATGGTGGAGTTGGATGCTCCACTGCGGCAATTACAAATGCCACATCGTCTTGTGTCTACACATTCTGCGATTGACAAACTAATTGATTCATTAAAGGGTTCTCTACTAAAGAGAACCCTTTTATTTCTTACTCATATGAAAAATTTCGGACTACTTATTTTATTCGCCGGAGCGCTGTTTACTGTTTCGTGCGGTGGTGGAGAATCTGATCCTGCACCAAGCATGGAAATACTAAGCTCCACGGTAAACGGAGCTAGTACGTCGAATGCCAATTTGGACATACCTATTGAGGTCAGCATTGTGTTTGTCTTTTCAAGCGCTGTAAATCCGACCAATTTTCAATCGGCATTTACCGTAACTGGTGGTTCTGTTCCTGCCGAAATTACCTTGACATACACCAACGCCAGCTCCAAAGTCACCGCTACGATGACACTTGAGTACAATACGACATATACCGTCAACGTAGCAGCCATTCCGATCGGAGCAAATGGAGAGAAATTGGCAACCGCCAAGAACTTCACCTTCACTACTGCCGAAGATGATGTAATCAGGTCAATGACACCTTGTACAAATACGGGAGACTGTCTTAGAAGTGTGGAGCTCACTGGTTCTCAGGGATTGGGCACGTTTGAGTTTTATAGCAATTATCCTATTTATGAAGAAAATGCAGCGTGGGAGGATTTAACTCACGCAGTTATCGTGGTGCATGGCGCCAGTCATGATCCTGACAATTACTATTCGTGGATGACAAATACATTTCAAGCTGAGTCCTTATCGGAAAGCACTGTATTGATATCACCCTTTTTTAGAAGTACCGCAGGTGAATCATCAGCAGATTTCTATTGGGCTAGTACGAATTGGAGAAGGGGACAGCAGTCATCCAATTCAAACCAATTGAGCTCTTTTGAGGTCATCGATGCGCTGATTGATCAATTGGCCAATACGGAACGATTTCCTGTATTGGAAAAGATCATCATCACAGGGCATTCATCAGGAGCGGCTTTTACACACGTATATTCAGCTTCAAATAAATCGGAAGCCAATCATTCATCTATTGAATTTGAATATGTGGTCGCCAATTCGCAGTTTTTCTATTACCCTGATGGTCAGCGCATTAATGAATCGAATAATCAGTTGTATACCCCAGTAGGCTGCTCGGGTTATGATATTTGGCCACTAGGTTACAGTGTGACTCCACCTTACTTGTCAGGTGTCTCATCAAGCACATTCAATGCGCAATTCGCCGGCAGAAAGGTGACGTATCTCCTTGGCAATGGCAACCAATCCGATCCTACATTAAATACTACCGACTGTCAAAATGTGCTGCAGGGATCTTCCCGATACAAACGAGGAGAAAACATGTTCCGCTACATGGAGTTGGTTTACCCGGGTACACACAATCATTCCCGAACCATCGTGAATGGAATAGGTCATGACGGGCAAGGCATGTATCAGTCTACCGAATTCAAAACGCTTCTTGAGCAGCTACTTAACTAATGGCTATGACCAAAGAACTGATACGACTCATACAAGCGGCCTAATACAGGCAATTCGAATTAAAAGCGCCTGAGTAAAGACCGCTTTTGAGAATCGTTTTCGCACCCGACAGTAACAATTGTTACCTCATCGCGCACTAGGTAAGGCTAGTTTTGCTTTGTATCTTGCGTCAGATGTCTATTCGGTCCT
>CAZPST010000029.1:0-15822 GCA_964589185.1 uncultured Roseivirgaceae bacterium
AGTCATTGAATAATAAGCTATTGCACCCTGCCAATAAACACAAACGAGCTTACTGGGCGGAGGTAGATGGTGTACCAACCCCTCACGAATTGAAACAATTGGAAAATGGCGTACAAATCAACTTGAAAGGGAAGATACATTGGACAGCACCTTGCAAGGCTCGTTTGCTAGATTCAACTACCGTATTCGCCGAACGCATCCCTCCGGTCAATCGAAAGAAGCATCCTATAACGAGCTGGATTGAGCTGGAATTGACTGAAGGAAAAAATAGACAAGTAAGGCGTATGACCGCTCGCGTGGGGCATCCTACGCTTAGATTGATTCGGGAGCGTATAGAAGATGTGTTGTTAGGGAATTTGCCTCCAGGTGGTATCACCCAATTGTCAAAAAAGGTGATTTATTCAAAACTTAAGCTGAATTAGGTCAGTCGATATGGAGATGATGCACATGCTCCCTGATCGTATCCACGCGCTTGGTGATGTGGTGAATGTACTTCGCAATTTCGGTTTCGATGAGATAGCGTTTGCCATCGTATGATTCCTCACCGATTTCATCAATTAAGTCCTTTTTATGGCGTTCAATGTCACTAATTCCTTGACATTCATCAAACAAAAATTGAACGAATTCCTTCATACTATATTCCTTTTCAAACGCCTCAATATCTTTCAGTGTCTTCTCAAGTTCTTTTGATTTATTGAATCGCACGGCCTTGTTCAACCTGTCTAATAAAACCGAGTCATAATGATGGATGTCATGTAGCATGCCTATAATTTCGAGACGATATTCTCTGCTGGTGCAGAATTTCAACATGCCATCATACGTGTCCAGATTGTTTGATTCCAGATCCCAAGCGTACGTGATGTCATCGATGATTTTGCCAAGGGATTCCTGAGTTTCTTGAGAATATGAGTTAATGCTCAACACAAGTAATACTGCCGAGATAAAAGCTTTCATACTATTTTTCATTCGTTGACCTGTTTTGGCAAAGATCGAACCAAAATCTATTTAATTACTTCTTTCAAGCGCTTCCATGCTTCGTTCCTCGCATTTTTGTTCGGTTCACTACCGCCTGGATCGTCTCCGCTTCTCATGAACGCATGTCCGGCCCCTTCGTATATGTTTACCTCGTATGTTTTTTGATGCTTGGCCATGTACTCCTTCGTCTGATCAATCGTAGCATTTACACGTGCGTCATCTCCTCCATAAAATCCAAAGACAGGTGAGGCAATTTTTCCAAATACTGTGGAGTCAGCAGGTGCCGTGCCATAAAAAACGAGTGCACCACTCAGCAGTTCATTGTTGGTGGCATATCTGAAGCTTTGCGAACCTCCCCAGCAAAATCCCATTACATATACATTGCCATTGGCAGCAGCTGTTCCTTGAGCATAATCAAAAACGGCATTTAAGTCATTAGTCACATTGTCTGCATTCAATTCATACAGCGCCTTTCGGGCATCATCTGACGTAGCAAAATCGCTCGTTTTAGTAATTCCGGACTGGCACTCGCTCAATAAATCCGGTGCTATAGCGATATATCCAGCAGCTGCCAGTTGATCCGTCAGGCTTCTGGCCCAGTCATTTAACCCTCTGTTTTCATGAATGACAATAACGACGGGCGCTTTGGTAGCCACTTCAGGATAGGCCACAAAACTATACAGCGTGCGTCCGCTGGAAGATAACTTTACCCATTCGTGGTGGCGTGGCGACTCTTCCAATTGTTTGATGGCAAAGTCTTGTGCAGATGCGCTGATGGCACCAATGAGCAGGAATAGGGGAACCAATTGCTTCATGTGTATCTTTAGCTAATGAAAGCGTAAAATAACCAAATGCGTTCATCAATAGGGATCATATTGCTTGTAGTTACACTGGCGGTTCAGGCTCAAAATGAAAAGCAGCCTGAATACCTCATACGAAGCGTGTACTTTGGAGGGGGCAGCCACTATGTTGATTCGTTGCAGCGTGCTGAACTGCTTCATTTTATTGATTCAATCCCCAATATCAAATTTTATCAACTCAGCATTCATAGCCACACAGATAACATAGGGGGAGCGGCATACAACAAATGGCTATCTCAAATGCGGAGTGAAGCCGTCATCGCAGAATTGCTCCAGATGAATATTGATCCGAACAGTATTGTCATTCGTGATTTTGGACAATTCAATCCCGTCTTTGACAATGACACCTACTTGGGGCGGATGAGAAATAGGCGTGTAGACATCATTTTTTGGCCGATTGTCTTTTGACTATTCTTTGCGGATAGCCTCTACCGGATCTAATCTAGATGCGCGTAGGGCAGGATATGTGCCGAAAACAACGCCAATCAAAATGGCTACCACAGACGTGACCAGCAAGGTGTTTGTGGTGAAAGTGGCCTGAAAGGGTACATCCACCATCATGCGCGCGATAGGTACTACCAGCATGGCAAACCCAACTCCGACTAACATTCCGATGAAGCTGCCGAATACAGAAATGGTGATTGATTCGGCCAAAAACTGCCAGACGATATCTCGCCGCTTGGCACCTGTGGCTTTTCGAATGCCAATTTCTTTCACACGTTCATTTACAGAGATCAGTAGGACGTTCATAATGCCAATACCCCCGACTAAAACAGAAATGCCGATGATCATTCCCATCACGATTCTGAACACCATAAAGCCTTGATTCAGTTGTTCGACCCATTTTTCGTCTGTGAGTATGGTGAAATCTGATGATTTTCTTTCAGGATATTTTTCATCGAGCCACGCATTGATTTTCGTTTCTATTTCAGGCACTTTCTCTACAGATGATGCCTTAAAAATAATGGCTGGGGTCGGGCTGTCATCCCCATTGGTTGGTAGTGTAATAGGGTAGGCCACCGCCAGTGCCTTTTCCATAGTACTATCCAGAACACCCACTACGATCAAGTCATTTCCGTGCATTGAAAGTGTATCGCCGAGTATCATTTCAGGAGAATCTGGATACCATCGCTTAGCTGCCGAATAGCTCACCACAGCTTCGGGGAGCCCTTGGTCAAATGCTTCAACTGATATCATTCGTCCTTTGAATAGCTCTGTTTTATCCGATGATTGACTAGTGGCGTAGGTAGTCACACCCATTCGTATACTATCATTTTTGGTCAAAAGCGCTGATCCATTTACCAGCATAAATCCTTCACGAATGGGTAGCAATTCTTTCAATTCTAAAAACTGGTCATAAGTAATCGGTTGAAAATTGTCCTTCGCCACTCGCACACCATCCACAGACTCATATTTATTCATCCGCAGGCTGACCATTTCCACCGATGTTTGGCTGGCTATTTTCTCATGCGCCATTTTTTCTAATCCATCTATCAGCGAAAGAATAGCTACCAGTGCAGCCACGCCTATGACCACTCCGAGTATGGACAATAAAGTGTGCAATAGATTTCCTCTGAAATTACGGAGCGCCAGCTGAAAGGAGCGCAAAATGCGATTGATCATACCAAGTGATTAAGTGATGGAGTGGCTAACGCAACGAGAAAAAATTAGTTGATGAATGGCTGATTTTCAGACAAAATCCCTAAATCAATGATCTTCATTTACATGCTGTTCAATCTTGTCTCAAAAAATGAATAAATTGCGGCGCATACTATTTTCATGATTAGATTTTTCTCCTTCTGCGCGTTATTTCTATGCGCGTCTCTTACTATCGTTTTTTCACAAAACAGTACCGTTGAAGACTACCTCACACATTTTCCTGAGGCTAAAGTGGCATTTGATGAGTACCACACGACCTATGATTTCTTTTGGGATGAATCAACTCAGGAGCTAAGGGTTCGTGAAACCGATGAAGTCAAATTGGTTGCGATCAAACCAGTTTCCAGTTTTGTATGGCCTATTTTTTACAATGATCAAATCACAGTTGGTGATTTTGATGTAAAAACCCAATTAGGAAAAAAAGTAAAGTACCTCAAATACTGCGGCCATCATGGACAGAGTGGTATTTTTCACTCCGATGCACGTTTGTGCACATTCGAATTTACTATTTCGGATGTGGGTGATCGTACAAACTTAAAAGTGGATCAAACCTATTTGGATCCGCGCTACTTCACTAAAATTCCCCTACAAAGTTTCATACCTGGAAAGACGCGTATTGTGGACATTTATTGGCCAGATTGGGTAGAAGTGGAAATGCGTGACTTTCATTTTGAGCAGGCCAGCATAGAGAAATCGGATATTGCCGGCAATGGCAAAATGGGTGTACGGTATCAAATAAATTGGCCCAATGAAATTCCGGACGAAGAAGAGAATCCACATTTTTCGCATTACATTCCACATGTCATTCCTATCACCAAAGCCTATACTGCTCCATCGTCAGAACGGACAGTGCTATTAGAGACAACCGACAATTTGTATGGTTGGTATCGAGAGTTGATACGCGACGTAAAAAACGAACCAGATAGTCTTACGAACTTGGTTCAAACCATAACGGACGGATTGTCACAAGAGGAGCAAATAAGAGCCATCTATTATTGGGTGCAAGACAATATCCAATATATCGCCTTTGAAAACGGAATCATGGGATTCCAACCTGATAATGCACATGATGTTTTGTACAAGCGATATGGGGATTGCAAAGGCATGGCCAATTTACTTAAAGAGATGTTAATTCTGGCCGGATTTGATGCTAGACTTACTTGGCTAGGCACTAATATGCTGCCATATACTTATGATATTCCATCGCTCACGGTAGACAACCATATGATTTGTACGGTGCTGCGTGATGGTCAGGTGCTAATACTGGATGCTACAGTAAAATTCAATCAGTTAGGGTATAGCCCATATCACATCCAAGGGAAACAAATGATGATAGAAGATGGTCCATCATACCAGATTCATACTATTCCGTTTGTTTCGTTCGATCACAATTTCGAATCTTTTCAACTGGATGCTACCATAGAGGGTGATCTACTAGTAGGCAAAGGCCAACTGACCTTTGATGGTGATGCCAAACAGTTTTTCTTGTATGCTTTGAACACTATTGAGAAAAAGGATCACCACAAGTTTATGCGCTACATAATAGCTCAAGATGCGGATCCTGACGATTTTGAAATTGACTTAATAAAAGCAGATCGTGAGAGTTTAGTGGAAATAGCTGTGAATAACCAACTGAAAAACAAAGTCAATAAATACGGTGAAGAGCTTTTTGTGGAACTTGATTTTCGCAGAGAATTTGCCCATATGAAAATCAAGAAAAACCGTAAGTCTCCATATGATTTCGGGCGAAGAAGGTATGTGAAAAGTGAGGTGCGCGTGCAGATTCCTGACGGATATGTGCTCAAACATGCACCTGAATCAATCGCTTTTGAAGGCGAGGAGTTTCAGTTCAAACTGAACTATGAAGTGCAAGGACAAAAAGTAGTTTATACCAAAGAACTAACCATAGACACTGCCATTTTAAAGCAGGCATCATTCGGTAAATGGAATGATGCTATTGATCAGATGACCAAATTTTATAAAGAACCACTCATTTTCCTGAAGAATGCTGAATAAGACCTTACTAGCCCTGTGCCTATTGCTTCAACTGGCGGCATTTGCACAGACCGATCCGCGAGCCGACGAACTTCGATCAAAAATATGGGGTGATGCCACACAGGCATTTTCACAGACAGAAATACCTGAGAGATGGACCGACGAACCGGCTGTCATTTTGGCTATTTCTAATGAGCTAGGGTACAAGAAATTGGCACTTTCAAGCAAATTGATTGAGTACAATTATTTCCATGAACGGACTAAAATTTTGAGTCAACAGGCGCTAGAGCACTATGCTCAGTTTAGTTATCCTGAAAATTTCAGTAGCATGACATTCGAGCGATCCTACTACGTAGGTTTCAAGATCGTAAAGCCGGATGGTCGAGAAATCATAGTGCCTCTAGAATCGGCCGTTCGTGAAGAGATCGAGACCAAGGGTAAAACCTCTTTCGGTATGATGAAATTGGCCATACCCAATCTGGAAATAGGAGATATCATAGATTATTACTTGGCTAATGAGAAGAAATTCACGACAAGCAAGTTTCATGATTTTGATCCAGCCATTTTTCAATTGCGGAGAAAATACGCCACAGTGTACGGCAGGGTGAGTTTTGCCGTATTGCGAAGATGCTTTATCAATTTACGCACGTACAATGGCGCACCTAATTTCGTTAGAACTACAGATCCAAATGGGGAAGAAGATATCTACACGTTGGAGTACTCCGATCAAGAAAAGACAGAAGATTATCCGTGGTTTTATCCCTATCGCAGTTTACCCACAGTCAAATTCAAAGTGACCTATGCCTCACCGATGGTCGCATATCAATATCCAAGTCTGATAGACGCCAGCCGTCCCGGTGAACTGAATTCGGAGGTGAGTCCTGAGCAATTGAAGAGCTTGCTCAATCGATATTTTGCTATGATGTACGATTATACCGGTCTCATCAAGCATATGAAGAAAAAACACAAAGGACAGACGGACAAAATTGTCCTTGCCAAGGAAGCGTTTCTTTATGAGCGTAACAAATTGGCCGTAGAATCTGCAGAAATGAAGACCATTAGCGAAGGAGAAACACCCTCCATGTCCTATTTTCTAGCCATTAACAACCTTGGAACTTATTTCAAAAAGGCCAAAATTCCCTATGATTTAATATTGGCTGTGCCAAAAAATATAGGTGAGATAGACGATATAATACTGGAAGAGGAATTGGTCATGGCGATGAAAACACGTACCCATCCTCCGGTTTATTTTGCCAATTTTTCCATTCATGCCTTGCCTGATGAAATCAGTGAATTATTTCAAGGAAGTAAAGTCTATATAAGCAACAAAGATGTAAGTTCAATTGATTGGTCATTTACTCCTTATACTATTCCTACTTCTAAGCCGGAGGAAAACACGGAACGCTCACAAGCCGATATAGTGCTCAACTTGAAAGATATTACAACGACTCTGACCATTGAGAAAACTCACACAGGATTGGCCAAGACCGATGAACAATTACGGGTTTTGGATGTGTATGACTACTTGACCTCAGAAGAAGAGAAATACGAAATGGAGTCATTGACATATGGAATGATGGCGACAACTCTCAAAAAAACAGAAGCCCAACGAGCTGATTATCTGAAAGATAGGGAAGTAAACCGTCATAAGCGCATGAAGGAATATGCAGAGAGTAGGTGGGATTTCAAACTCGATACGTTACACTCTTTTTTGCTAATGAAAAGTGGACGAACACTTGAAGAGCCTGAGTTCAAATTCAGTTTTAAGGCTGCATCATCAGATTTACTCAGCAAAGTGGGTGAAAATTACCTGTTTGATATTGGGCTTCTCATTGAGCAGCAAGTGCATGTGGCTAAAGAATTTAAGGAAAATCGCGAGTTTGATATTTACATGAATTACCCCCGTGTGTTTGAAAATACGATTTGGCTATATATTCCCGAAGGGTACGAGGTGCAGGGATTCGAAAAGTTGAACACCAATGTGCAAAATGAAACGGGCGGTTTTACGTCCGAAGTGCGATTAGCCAAAGACAAACTGATTGTGGAAGTGAAGAAGCACTATGCTAACGGACAAGAGCCGGCCTCCAATTGGAGCAAGATGCTCGAATTTATTGATGAGGCTGACAATTTTAATGAACTGAAAATCTTGTTGCGTAAGGTGAATCCGTGAGTAAGCTGTAGTCCGTACCTTTGATCACCCAATCCGTCCAACCATGCCAAAACTCTCCCTCGTGATCCCGGTGATGAATGAAGAAGATAACATTCAGCCACTTTTTGAACAGATCCGCACGTCGCTAGATGGATGGGACTATGAGGTGGTGCTAGTTGATGATGGATCCTCCGATAATACTGTGCGAAAAATCAAGGAACACGCCACTGAACGGATTAGGGCAGTCATTTTCAATAAAAATTATGGCCAAACTACAGCCATGGCTGCCGGGATAGATGCTGCAGAGGGAGAGTACATTATCACGCTAGATGGTGACTTGCAAAACGATCCGGCTGATATTCCTGCCATGATCAATATGCTGGAAGAAGAAGACGTGGACGTGGTGGCAGGTGTACGTGCCAAGCGCAAAGACGGCATGATGCTGCGCAAAATCCCGAGTAAAATTGCCAATGCCCTGATACGCCGGCTCACAGGCGTATACCTGCATGATTATGGCTGTACCCTCAAGGTATTTCGAAAGGACATTGCAAAAAGTTTAGGTCTGTATGGCGAATTGCACCGATTTATCCCCGTGTTGGCACAGCAAGCAGGAGCGAAGCTAGCTGAAATGCCTGTGCGTCATCATGCACGCATTCATGGCAAATCTAAGTACGGCTTGGGTCGCACCTTCAAAGTGATGAGCGACTTGCTGCTGATGGTCTTTTTCAAAAAATACATGCAGCGCCCCATGCACCTCTTTGGAGTGGCAGGTATTATCACATTTATGATCGGAAGCATGATAAGCGTGTATCTGTTGGTGCTGAAAATCTTCGGAGAAGATATTTGGGGAAGACCCATACTCATCTTGGGCATCACCATGCTTATTGGCGGTATACAACTCATCACCATTGGCATAGTAGCTGAACTTATTGTGCGCACCTACTATGAATCGCAGGACAAAAAGACCTACCGCGTAAAAGAGTTTTTTGGTGGAAAGTAAGACAAAAAATGTTCTTAAAACCCTGCTGAAATTCGCTGTATCAGGTGGAGCACTTTACATTGTGTTTCGCACGGTGGATTGGGAGCAGATAAGGAATGTGTTGCTCTCGGCACATATCGGCTGGCTGCTACTGGCACTGGTATTCTTTGTTGGTTCGAAGGTGGTCAGCGCGTATCGGCTTCATATTTACTTTCAAAATATTGACTTACATATATCCACTTTGTACAATCTGAGGCTCTACTGGATTGGGATGTTTTATAATCTGTTTTTGCCTGGAGGAATAGGAGGAGATGGTTTCAAGGTGTATTTGCTGAATAAGCAACAAGGAACAGCACTGAAACCTTTGATTCAAGCTACGCTGCTTGATCGCATCTCAGGTATGATGGCTCTGGTGTTTCTAGCAGGAATTGGCTATTTGGCTATGGATCAATCCGACCTTCCCAAGTGGCTGTATTATGTTGATATTGGTGGTTTATTCCTTATGATTCCGCTTTATTCCTTCATTATCGGACGATTTTTTCATGCCTTTCATCACTCATTTTGGATTACCAATTTTCACTCGTTGGGTGTGCAACTCATGCAAGTTGTCTGCGCCTATTTCATTCTCAGGTCAATAGGCGTCACAGACATGTACCTCGAGTATCAAGTACTCTTTTTGGTGAGTTCGGTGGTGGCCGTGTTTCCGTTTACCATCGGAGGTGTGGGAGCCCGTGAGCTTACGTTTATCCTTGGGTATCAATATGTGGGAATAGATGAGCACCTGGCTGTAGCATTTAGTCTATTGTTTTTTCTGATCACAGCCGTCACCTCAATGGGGGGTGGTTTCCTCCGAGCTAATTCCAAAACCTGATTATCTTCACGCCTTCAAAATATATTTCCATGAAATCAGTATCATTTGCACTCATCCTTATAGCACTAGTAGCCGCTTGCTCTGCATCGAAAGAACGCGCCACCGATGCAACTCCCCGTGAAAAAATAGAAGTAGGTGATACCGTATTTTTAGCCAGCGGCGTGAAATACGTTTTTGCTAAAATGGCCAAAGAGGGTGATTTTGTGACGCGCGAGCGATTGGTCACTACGCATATCAATTTGATTGTAGGTGACAAAACCGTATGGACAACTTATGAGCCTCTACAGCCATTTGCATTTGTGTTGAATCAACAGCCAATGATCGCCGGATTTGATGAGGTAATTATGTATATGCGTGCCGGAGACCGACTGATGGCGATTATTCCTTCACATCTAGGATATGGAGAGCGTGGCGCGGGAGCCGATATTCCACCAAATTCAACCTTGCATTTCGATATAGAAGTTTTGAGTGTTGAGTAGAATCAATCCACTTCTAAGGCTTCCAGCAGATCCATCACTTCGCCGTATTCTTTGAATCCGGGTTTTTCCTCTTGGCTACCTCTTAGTTCGATTCCGCTGAAATTACCAAGTTGGCTACTATTCTCTGCTGAATTGTCAAACCCGCGAATCAACCGAATACTGCCGTGATAGTACGCCACTGTTTCGGCTATGGGTGCGTACAAATCCGGCTGATGTGTGGTAATGACCACTTGCTCTACAAGTTCGTCCAGATAGGAGAGGTGTCCCTTGAGTTGTGTCAGTTCGGCAGGGTGAGAAATGGCGATACGAACGCTTACGGGTTTTCCGAATGCGTGCACTTTTTCCACATGATCAATTACTGATATTTCCATGAGGTCTAGCGGCAATTGTTGCTGAATCAATGCAATATCAGCTACAGCCATGGCACCAAATTCACCTACGCGCTGCACTCCGGCCACCCAATTGGATATTTCCAAGCATTTTTCGGGAGTGATGGCGTCAGCATCGTCAGGATTAAGGTTGAAACCCAGCTGATCCACGCCCATACCGGCGCAATAGCGGGCATCACTTAAGTTAGATACGGTACTGATTTTCACAAAAGTCTTCAAGGCCATGGCGTATTTTTTTGCAAAGAAACGAAGAGAGAATTTTAAATGCTACTTGCTATCTGGGGAACTACTGTTTGGAATCAATTCCAACATTCAATATGACGAGTAAATAGACAAAAAAGGGAGCTTTTGGGCTCCCTTTTTTATGGTCAATTTATTCGTTTAGCCTTTGCTGGCCATGTATTCTACGAGTTCCACTACTTTGGTTGAGTAGCCCCACTCATTGTCGTACCAAGCCACGATCTTAACGAAGGTAGGGCTTAGCATGATACCTGCTTCTGCATCGAAAATGGACGTACGTGGGTCTCCAATGAAGTCATTAGATACTACGGCATCTTCCGTGTAGCCAAGGATACCTTTCAAATCACCATCAGCTGCTTTTTTCATAGCCGCTTTGATTTCTTCGTAAGTAGTAGCCTTTTCCAAATTCACTGTTAGGTCCACTACAGACACGTCAGGAGTAGGCACGCGGAAGGACATTCCAGTGAGTTTTCCATTCAGCGAAGGGATCACTTTGCCCACAGCTTTAGCAGCTCCTGTAGACGATGGGATAATGTTTTGACCGGCACCTCGTCCACCTCGCCAATCTTTGGCTGAAGGGCCGTCTACGGTCTTTTGTGTAGCTGTAGTCGCATGAACGGTGGTCATCAAGCCTTCTTTGATACCGAAGTTGTCATGAAGTACTTTGGCTACAGGCGCAAGGCAGTTGGTAGTGCATGATGCGTTTGACACAAATTGCATGTCAGTGGTATACGTAGTGTGATTCACACCCATTACAAACATTGGAGTGTCGTCTTTTGAAGGGGCTGACATGACCACTTTCTTAGCTCCGGCTTTGATATGGCCAACAGCTGTGTCTTTTGACAAAAACAATCCTGTGGATTCTACCACATATTCAGCTCCCACAGCATCCCATTTCAGGTTAGCAGGGTCTCTTTCAGCGGTCACTCGGATGGTGTGTCCATTTACCACTAAGTTTCCGTCTTTCACTTCTACAGTTCCTTTGAACTGTCCGTGAGTTGAGTCGTATTTCAACATATACGCCATGTAATCAACATCCACAAGGTCGTTGATTCCCACGACTTCCATTTTTGGATTGTTTACAGCTACTCGAAATACCAAGCGACCGATTCTTCCAAAACCATTAATCCCAATTTTAATTTTTGACATCTCTAATTCGTTTATGCGTTAGTAATGAGCCGCAAATTTACCCTGTAAACAGTTTAGATAAAACCCGATGTGCTGACCACTCAGGTAATTTTGTTTTTCAATTAAGTAAACATTGGCTAAACTGCGAATTCTTTAAAAAACACACAATGAATCGAACCAAATTACTCAGTGTCATCCTATTGGCTGGCGCACTACTTTTTGTATCCGCTTGTGGAGGCGGAGGCGAACAAGACTCCTTATCGCTGGAGTATGAAAAATACACACTTGACAATGGTCTGGATGTGGTACTGCACGAGGATCATTCGGATCCCATAGTGGCGGTGGCAATCATGGTACACGTGGGTTCTAATCGTGAGAAGCCCGGAAGAACCGGATTTGCGCACTTTTTTGAGCACATGCTATTTCAGAAATCGGAGAATGTAGCCGATGGAGCCTTCTTCAAAAACATCAACGAATGGGGGGGCACCTTCAATGGCGGTACGTGGACAGACGGCACGGTGTATTATGAGGTAGTACCGAAGGATGCATTGGAAAAAGTGTTTTGGATGGAGTCTGATCGCATGGGCTTCTTTATCAATGCCGTGTCTTTGGCCTCATTGGAAGGTGAAAAACCGGTCGTGCAAAATGAGAAACGTCAGCGCAATGACAATCAACCCTATGGACATACCGAGAGCGTTATTCTAAAAGCTTTGTATCCGGAAGGTCACCCATACAATTGGGACGTAATTGGCGAATTGGAAGATTTGCAAAATGCTACACTGGACGATGTGAAGGAATTTTATCAGGAATGGTATGGACCAAATAATGCAACCCTAGTGGTGGTAGGAGATATCAATCCTGAGGAAGTAAAAAAAATGATAAGCAAGTATTTTGGTGAAATACCTGCGAGAGGACAAGACACGCCAATGGATCCAAAGCCTGTAGCGCTGAACGAAACCAAGGTGTTTTATCATGAGGATAACTTCGCCAGTTTGCCCGAAATCCGTTTGACGTTCCCTACAGTGGAGCAGTTTCATGAGGATCAATGGGCACTAGATGCACTAGGACAGATATTGTCAGATGGCAAGCGAGCGCCTCTGTACAAGGCGATAGTGGAAGAAGCTCAACTGGCACCAAATGTATCGTCATATAATAGTTCTAGTGAACTGGCCGGTACATTCACCATTCGTGTGCGAGCGAATAGCGGGGTTGATTTGGACTCAGTTCGTATGGTGTTGAATGCAAGCTTGGACAAATTCGACAAAGAAGGATTTGATGTCAAAGATTTGGATAGAATCAAAGCGGGGCTTGAGACACAGTTTTACAACGGTATCTCGAGCGTATTAGGCAAAGCATTTCAATTGGCCCAATACAATGAATATGCGGGTGATCCGGGATTTGTAGAAAAGGATATAGCAAATATCAAAGCCGTGACGCAGGACGATGTGATGCGTGTATTCAGAAAGTATATTCTTGGAAAAAATAGCGTAGTAACCAATTTCGTTCCCAAAGGTGGATCCGGATTGGCAATGGAAGGTGCAGCTAAAGCAAACATCAAAGAGGAAGCCATCACCACTTACACGGCTAGTGAAATCATTGAGGAAGAAGGCACTGTAATCGTGAAGACTGCTTCGGCGTTTGACCGATCTCAAGAGCCGGATTTTGGCGAAACTCCTTTAGTTAATCCTCCTGTGATTTGGACGGATCAATTGGCCAATGGTATGAAGTTGTATGGTGTAGAATCTAGCGAGTTGCCACTGGTGAATTTCTCCATGCGTATCATGGGCGGACACTATCTGGATAATCCAACTAAAGTAGGTGTGGCAAATCTTATGACGGACATCATGCAAGAAGGCACAGCTAATAAAACGCCTGAGGAATTGGAAGATGCCATTGGTCAATTAGGTGCCACCATCAATATGTTTACGGCCAATGATTACATCCAGATTTCCGGCAACTGCCTTGCGCGTAATTATCAAGCGACTATGGACTTGGTGGCCGAAATGCTACTGGAGCCGCGCTGGGATGAAAAGGAATTCGATCGGATCATTAAGCAAACGGTGAATACCATCCAGCAACAGGAGACCAATCCGAATGCCATTGCCAATAAGGTGATGAATAAAGTCATGTACGGCGAAGGACACATTATGTCGCATCCGGCCATTGGTTACAAAGAAGTGGTGGAGAAAATTACGATCGCAGATCTGAAGGATTTTTATGCTAAATACTATGCGCCAAATATTACCAATTATCATGTGGCAGGTAAAGTGACGCAAGCCGACGTGAAGAAGGCAATGACGCGTCTTACTACCGAATGGAAACAAAAGGATGTCGTAATTCCGTCCTACACGCCAGCCCCCGTGCCAAATGAGCCTCAGGTGTATTTTGTAGACATTCCGGATGCCAAGCAATCAGTAATACAGATCGGGCGCATGACCGTACCTAGCGATGCAAATCGTTTCAATGAAATCATGGTAGCCAATGATAGATTGGGCAATGGTTCTTCTGGCAGATTATTTCAGGTGCTACGAGAAGAAAAAGGTTTTACCTATGGTGCCTATTCGAATGTGAGCCGCAATGCCAATAGTATGGCAGGGTGGGGAGCAGGATCCAGTGTGCGTTCTAACGTGACTAAGGAGTCTATGGACATATTCAAAGAAGTGATCGGAGGATATGCAGACACCTACACTCAGGCTGATTTGGACAAAACTCAGACATCCATGGTCAAGGCAAATGCGCGTCGATTCGAGACACTGTTCAGTTTATTGGGCATTTTGCAAAACATCAGTACCTATGATTTGCCGCTTGATTACATTGACGCAGAACAAAAAGCAGTTACAGCCGCTACAGTGGAAAGTGTGCAAACTACCGCACGTGAGTTCTTTGACCTCAATAAGTTGATTTATGTGATTGTGGGAGACAAAGCGACTCAGCTTGAGCGGCTGAAAGTAGAAGGAGCCGGCAATCCAATTGAAGTGGATCGCTACGGCAATCCGATTACGGTACAGTAGTAGGAGATTTATGATAAAAAGAAACGGCTGTCTGAATTCAGGCAGCCGTTTTTTATTTTATACTGTTTGGTACCAATATGACTCCTTGAAGAGCCAACGTGTCGGGATTACTACTTCTTCTTCTTAGCAGGTTCCGGTAGCTTGTTAATTTCAGCTATCAAATCCTCATTTCGCTTTACATAGCCAAAATCACCTCGTGAATCAGCCTTTGCTTTAGCTATTGATTCATTGGCAGTAGCCAAGGCTTCATTCTTCATGCCCAATGCTGTCTGAATTTTCGCTTTGGTATGTACATGCCAGAAGTGGGCATCATTGCCCGGAACGGCCAAATACTGATTCATCCAAGCTAGTGCTTGCTCCAAATTGATACCGGCAGTCAAGTAATAGTTGGCAGCCGCTACATAGTTGCTTGGATTGACTTGCGTCTTGCTGGCTATTTCTTTCATCACTTGATCATGGAAATTCACCTTCATCGGCACCTTAATGGACACATTCTCCCAAGTCATTTCAATATTCGCTGAAGTATTGTCAGTAGAAATATCCGAAATGTTGAATGTTAGATTTTCGACGGTTGAAGTCAATTGAGTAGGTTTTACACTGGCTTTGAGCACTTCTTTTGCCTTGTCGTATCCGGCAGTGTTACCACCTAGTGATACGTCAGAATAAAGCATGAAATCCCAGCTGTCTTTTCCGGGCACGGTGAAGATCAAATAAGATCCGGCTTTCACTTCTGTTCCGGCGATAGTGGCATCCGTGCTCAGTGTAAGCACTGAACCAGAGTTGGCACCTGTTCTCCAAAGTGTACCAAAAGGCTGTAGAAAGTCATTTCCTTCACCAAAAATTTTGCGTCCGCTTACTTTCGGTCTGAAATAGTCAATCTTTACATCAGTCAGTCCCACTTGGCTGCTTACTGAGCCGGGTGAGCTGGGTTGAGGCGTATTGATTTGGCCAAATGAGGCACTGGATAAAAAAGCCAATGCAATTAGGGCTAATGGTCGTACGGTTTTCATCATGTGTATTAGGTTTGTTTGTTTGCAATGTTAGACACTTCTACATACGAAATTATCCCTTTCTCCTTTTATCAGCG
>CAZPST010000030.1:0-15655 GCA_964589185.1 uncultured Roseivirgaceae bacterium
ATCATCTGTGTGCCCGAATTCAAAGCCGATCCGACTGTAGACGGCACACGCCAGGATAACTTCGCTATCATTAACTTCACCAAGCGCATGATCCTCATCGGGGGCACGGCCTATTCAGGTGAGATGAAAAAAGGCATTTTCTCTGTGTTGAATTACACCTTGCCACATGACGAAAACGTATTGAGTATGCACTGCTCGGCAAACATGGGCAAGGATCAAGATACGTCTATTTTCTTTGGCTTATCCGGCACAGGCAAAACCACCCTATCCGCCGATCCCGAACGACTTTTGATAGGTGATGATGAGCATGGCTGGACAGCAAGCAATGTCTTCAATTTTGAAGGGGGCTGCTACGCCAAGGTGATTGATCTATCTGAAGAAAAGGAGCCGGACATCTTCAAAGCGATCAAGTATGGTGCGATATTGGAAAATACGCGCTTCAAGCCGGGCACCCGCGAGGTAGACTATAGCAACAAATCGGTGACAGAAAATACCCGCGCTTCTTACCCCATCTATCACATCCGCAATGCTGTGGAGCCGTCTATCGGAGGCATTCCTAAAAATATCTTCTTCTTGACCTGTGATGCCTATGGCGTGATCCCTCCTATCCAGCGATTGACCAAAGGACAAGCGATGTACCACTTCATCTCTGGATATACATCCAAGGTAGCCGGCACGGAAGCAGGTGTGACTGAGCCCGAATTGGTGTTTTCTGCTTGCTTCGGAGCACCGTTCCTTCCACTTCACCCAACAAAGTATGCAGAGATGCTAGGTAAGAAAATGGAAGAAAATGACGTGAATGTGTGGCTGGTGAACACAGGCTGGACCGGCGGCCCGTATGGAGTGGGCAACCGTATCAGTTTGAAATATACACGTGCCATGATCACTGCCGCGCTGAACGGATCGCTTGGCAATGCGGGCTATCGTAAGCATTCGATCTTTGGCGCGGATATCCCAACTACTTGTCCGGGTGTACCTAACGAAATCCTCTCACCAAGAGAAACATGGAAGAATGACGAGGGTTTTTACAAGAAAGCCAACGAACTGGCGCGCAAATTCAACGATAACTTCAAAAAGTACGAAGAGTTTGCCAATGCAGAAATCATGGCAGGTGCTCCCAAGGAAAACAACACGTACGTATAAGATCCTACATTAACCTAACCAACGAAAACCTCGGCAGAAACGTCGGGGTTTTTTATTTTCTCGATAAATTCCATCTCCCCTTACAACCTATTCAGAGCAGTCGCATCATATACTCGAAACTTGACCTTGGTGACAGAACAACACATATGGATTCGGGAAGCCCGCAAGGGCAATGAACTTGCAGCTTACCACCTGTATGAAAGCTATGCCAAGGCCATGTACAACACGCTGGTACGTATAGTGGGCGAAACTGAAACGGCTCAGGATTTACTGCAAGAGGCATTTGTCAAGGCTTTTCGAAATCTCGACAAATTAACCGAAGAGCAGGCATTTGCAGGCTGGATTAAGCGGATAGTGGTAAACACAGGATTGGAATATGTGCGCAAAAAGAAATACGTGTTTGAGGATATAGATGAGCAGCGGAGAGATTTTGAAGAAGATGAACCTTTTGAGGAAGTGGATGCAGCGGCCATACATGCGGCCATTAAAGAACTGCCGGATGGATGTAGGACGGTGCTCTCGCTACACATTTTTGAAGGATATAAGCATGCGGAGATTGCGGAGCAACTTGGCATTACCGAGTCCACCTCCAAGACACAATTCAGGCATGCCAAACTACTATTGAAAAAGAAATTGACATACATGTATGAAGCTGGATATTGAACAACAACTGCGTGATAAACGAGATAGGCTGGATATGGAAGAGCCTCCAAAGGCACTTTGGAACAATATCCGGTCCGAATGGCAAAAACCACAGCCGCAATCGGGGTTGGTCGTGTGGTGGAAAGTGGCCGCCGTGCTGTTTCTGATCAGTTCAATTGCCTTACTCGTGCACAATGTGGTCTTGCAACAAGAAGTGGACGAATTGGCTTCATTGGGTGACATATCAAAAGAATACCGCAAAATCGAACGCTCCTATCAGCGTGAAATCAACCAACTGACGAGCTCACTGCCGCTTGAAGAGATCATCGATCAGGAAGAATTCGCATGGATGATGGAAGAGCTAGAGGCACTGGAAGAAATAAATGAGCACTACCGAAAAGACATTGGCAAAGCTGTAGATCAAGATCGACTGGTAAATGCTTTGATGGATTACTATGAAAAGAAAATACGCATACTCAGAAAATTACAACTCGAAATAAACAGACAACAAAATGAAAAAGAGCATACTACTACTGCTAGTACTATTTAGCGCCGGACACGCGTATAGCTTTGGCAAAGACGGTGAGACCAAAACTGCGCGACATACGGTGAGTGTGTCATCAGGAGACGCCATCGCGATCCTTGCAAAAAACACCTACCTTCAAATAGAATCGTGGGATAAAAACGAAGTGGAAGTCTTTGCACAAGTGACTTTTGACGGCAAAGAAAATGATAAAATACGCGCCTTTCTGGATGACTTTGAAAAGCACGTAATTGATCAAATCACCAAATCAGGCGGATTGCTTACCATTCAAACCAACCTTGACGAGCCCAATAAGATAGAAATTGGAAAGAAGAAAGGAACCTACTTTGCAGGTGTAATGATCGGGTACAGCGACACTGAACTACGAATAGAATACACAATAAAAGTACCTGAAAGTAATCTGCTCACGGTGAAAAGTGCCTACAAAGATTTGGTAATGACCGGAGCATACGATCAAGTGGACATTACCCAATATTCAGCCGGATTCAATGCGCACATTCTGCGTGATGCCAAATTGAATCTAAAATACGGAAAGACATCTGTAAAAGTAATGGGGAATGGCACATTAGAAACCTACGAAAACGATACCCGTATTGGCGAAGCTGAGACACTAAACATCAATGACAAGTATTCAGAATATGCGATAAGCACACTGACCAAACTGAACATAACCGGTTATGAATCCGATGTAGAGATTGGCACATGTGATGCCATCACAGGAAATCTGAAATATGGACAAATGACTATTAAAGAGAAAGTGAACAATGCTGTGCTCACCCTGTATGAATATGACATTATGGGAGCAGGCATAGTGAACCTACGATTGGACAATAGCAAATACAGCAAAATTCATCTGGACAGAGCGAACGAAATCCGATTTGTGGACTCTTATGAAGATGAGCTAAAAATACGCTACATCAACACAGTCATAGCCAAAAGCAAGTACGGTGACTACCAAGTGCAACAACTCGGTAAAAAAATGGAACTCATTGGATATGAAGATGATGTGATCATAGGGGAAATGATGAATGGAACCGAAAGTCTCTACTTCGAAGGGAAATACCTCAAGATGAGCATCACCATGAAAGGGCAACCGTACTCGCTCAATGCAGACGTGAAATACGGCAAAGTCTCCTACAATGAATCCAATCTGGTAGTGAACAAATACATCAAGGAGAATGACAATTTGAAAATAGAGGCGAGTGCCAAAAACACAACAAGTCAAGCTATCCCTATTACTATCAAAGGCTATGAAATAAAGGCGGATATTTTGTAAACACAATTGAAATTTATGAAAGCCTCTGATCTTCAGGGGCTTTTTGTATTTTGAGGCATGCAATCACCTATTTTGAGTACCGACCGACTAAGTCTGCTGCGCATACTACCTGAGGATGCGCCATTTATTTTCGAATTAATGACTAGTCAGAAATGGATCACTAACATTGGTAACCGTGGAATCAAAACAGTAGCAGATGCCGAAAAGTATATTCATCAGACCTTTCAAAAAAGTTACGACGAACATGGATATGGCCTCTATAAAATCCAACTCAAAGAAACCAAGCAATCTGCGGGCATCTGTGGATTTGTAAAGCGCACATATCTAGACGCTCCGGATTTGGGTTTTGCTCTTTTGACTGAATATGAAAAGAAGGGCATTGGCTATGAAGCAGCCGCTGCGGTACTCCAGTATGGCTTCACTGAGCTTCTTTTTGAAAAAGTATATGCCATCACACTCCCATCCAATGCGGCATCCATCGCACTATTGATCAAACTAGGCTTCACCGAAAAAGTGTCTATTCAGCAGAATGGTGAAGAATTGTTCAGATTTACAACTCGCCCGTAGGTGGATTACCTCAATTAAATGAGACTAAGTCTACTTCAAATACTAGTATCGTATTTGGTGGAATCAAACTATTGCCCGGACCCCCATAACAGTATTTTGATGGTGCATACATTTTGATTTTGCCTCCCGGCTTCATGGTAGGAATCATTATTTTCCAAGCTTCAATCAAGCCCGATAATGAGAATTGTACTCCAACTGTATTTTGATCAAAAACAGTCCCATCCAAAAAGGCACCCTTGTATTTCACTACTACTTGGCTGGTGGCAACAGGGCTATCACCTGTGCCTTCTAACAAGGTGATGAATCGTATGCCTGATTCATGCTGCTCAGCTTCCAATTCGGATTCCAGCAAAAGCTCGTCGATAATGGCAATATCAGCATTCAACTGATCCTCTGCGTTTCTTATGATTTTTATTAACTCAATTTCAAAAATGAGATTTGAATTTCGAGGTAGCCCTTCAATTGCATTATTTCCAAAACAGTAACCTGAAGGAGAATACAAGGTAATTCGGCCTCCTTCATACATTTCAGGCACCATAATTTGCAAAACAGAGATGGTTGGATAATTCAAGGTAATAGTCAGGCCAATGGAGTCTTCAATGAATAATGAACCATTAAACATGGTACTTTTAAACTTGATGACCACTACATCTCCATGCTCTGGGCTGGCTCCATCACCTACAACATTGTGTATAAAACTAATGCCTGATTCATGCAACTCAGCTTCAATCTCATTGTCCACAAGATAGGCATCTATCAAATCTATATCTATGGCCAACTGCTCTTCAAATGAAGGCCCAGGGTCTTCCGTATTGAAACCACAGCTCGTCCACAAGGACAACATGACCAACACACCAACAAAGAGTAGATTTCGCTTTTTCATACTAGTAAATATTCAATATTCTACAATCAACAACAATTTACACCAACAATACCCCTGCGATAGTAGCCGTCATCATAGTGGCCAATGTGGCTGCTACAAGTGCCCTAAAGCCTAAGCGAGATATATCCGCCTGACGTGTAGGTGCCATACCACCAATCCCGCCAATCTGAATGGCAATGGAACTGAAATTGGCAAATCCGCAAAGTGCATACGTGGATATGACGATCGCTTTGTCACTCAGCATGCCTGCAGATTTCATATCAGCAAGGCTCAAGTAAGCTACAAATTCGTTAATCACCGTTTTTTGACCAAGTAAGCTCCCCACTTTGATTGTCTCGCTCCACTCCACGCCCATAATAAAAGCAAACGGCCTGAACATCTGTCCAAGTATGTATTGCATGGAAAAACCATCAAAAGCACCGCCTGTCGAACTAAGCACGTATGCGTTCAGTCCTGTCCACTCACCTACTCCATCCACAAGAATCCAATTGAGGGCATAAATGATGGCGATAAAGGCCAATAACATGCCACCAATATTCAATGCTAATTTCACTCCGTCAGATGCACCACGTGCAAGGGCATCAACAAAATTGACTCCTAAGCCATCTTTACTGACTTTCATGCTTTGATCAATTTGCTCGGGCGAAACTTCCGGCACAAACAACTTGGCCATGATAATAGCGGCCGGCGCATTCATAATTGAGGCACTCAGTAGGTACGTTGCAAAGCGTGCCTGCTCAATGGGATCGCCTCCACCCAGGAACGAAACAAATGCACCTAAAACACTCCCTGCGATAGTGGCCATGCCGCCTACCATTAGGCAATTGAGTTCGGAATTAGTCATCTTCGGGATGAATGGACGTACCAGCAGTGGAGCTTCCGTTTGGCCAAGGAAAATGTTGCCAGCGGCCGAAAGACTCTCAGCCCCGGATAGTTTCATGGCTTTGGTCATCACCCACGCAAACACCCATACGATTTTTTGAAGAATGCCCAAGTAATACAATCCCGCTGTAACAGCAGAAAAGAAAATAACAGTAGGAAGCGCCTGGAACACAAACAAGAATCCCAGATTATGTCGCGTATCCACATTCGCATCACTGTTTTTGGCCAAATCGCCATACAGAAACTCTGCACCCTTCAATCCAAAATTCAGAAACGTGACAAACCCTTTGCTTATCATGCCAAAGAGCTGCTCGATAAATGGAACATAGCCTATCAACGCTCCGAAAACTAGCTGAATCAATAGACCCGCCCACACGATACGCCAACTGACTTTTTTGCGATCATTTGAAAACAGGTAGCCAATCCCGATAAGAACTGCCAGTCCCAAAATTGCTCGCAAATATTCCATCAATTCCGTCTGTTTAGTTCGTCACGTATTTTGGCGGCACGCTCATAATCTTCAGCATCCAATGCTTCCTTGAGCATCTCTTTGAGCTTTTCTGTGGGCAAATCCCCTACTTTTTTTGGAGCTGGTTCGTCTCCTGCGGCTATAGCCTCCTCTACGGTCACCACATCGTCATTCTCTTCAGTGAGTACTATGCCTGCCTCCGTGAGTATGTGCTCATACGAATAAATGTTCACATTGAAGCGCAAACCAATAGCAATGGCATCTGAAGGGCGTGCGTCAATTTCTATGCGCTGGCCGTCTTTCATACATACAATCCGAGCGAAAAACACCCCCTCTTTCAAGTCAGATATCACTATTTCGGTGATTGAAATATCAAAATGGATACTGAATGCCCTGAACAAATCATGCGTCATAGGGCGATTAGGGGTGATATTCTCGATCTCTATAGCGATGGCCTGCGCCTCAAACATGCCAATGATGATTGGCAATCGCCTGTTGCCCCCCACCTCTCCTAATACCAGCGCAAACGAACCGGATTGGGACTGACTGGAGGACAGACCAAGTATCTCTAATTGTATTTTGTCAGAAGCCATTTAACCCTGTGCTGCCTTGATTGCTTCTGTTAATTTAGGCACAATTTCGAAAGCATCACCTACTACACCATAATCTGCAGCTTTGAAGAAGGGCGCTTCCGGATCTTTATTGATCACTACGATGTACTTTGATGAGTTTACTCCGGCCAAATGTTGAATAGCACCGGAGATGCCTACTGCGATATAAAGCGTAGGACTAACCTTGATGCCCGTCTGCCCCACGTGCTCGTGGTGAGGGCGCCAATCCATGTCTGACACGGGCTTGCTGCAACCTGTAGCTGCTCCAAGGGTCTTGGCCAAATCTTCGATCATTCCCCAGTTTTCCGGGCCTTTCAAGCCTCGTCCACCGGAAACCACGATATCAGCCTCTGGCAATAATACATCGCCGGTGGCCTTTTCTGTTTTGATCACTTTTACTTTGAAATCTGCATCATTCGTGGCAGGATTAAATGCCTCCACGCTTGCTACTCCTCCATCCGTCTTAGCTTCAATGGCATTTTTCTTTATGACAATCACGCGCTTCTCGCCATTCAATTTCAAGTTGGCGAATGCCTTACCTGTGTAAATGCTGCTTTTTATGGCATCACCTGACGGCAGGTCGCTCACGTTGGCCGCTAATGCTGCATTGAGTTTGATGGATACACGTGCAGACACGGGATCGCCCAGAGAGCTTTTTGACACAACCAGTACGTCATGTCCGCCTGCATTCATAGCTTCTGCAATGGCAGACGCATAGGCCATGATATTGGGTGTGGACAATTTGCCGTCAGTCACGTGCATGATCTTGGATGCACCGGCCGCCCCGATTGCACCGGCTTGATCGGCATCCATGGTGCCAAACACAATGGCGGTGGCATTTCCTGCTACAGCCTTGCCATAGCTCACAGCTTCTAGCGATGATTTTTTCGCTTTTGCTTCGTCCAGTTCTACAAATACAAGTGCTGACATGTTATATAACTTTTGCTTCGTTTTTCAATAGGTTCACTAGTTCGGCCATGTTATCGGCGGCCACCATTTTTACACCGCTCTTCGCTGGTGGCAGTTCGTATTTCTCCACTACTGCTGCAGGCGCATCTGAGGTAGGCTCCACCACTGCCAAAGGCTTGGTTCGGGCAGACATGATGCCTCGCATATTTGGGATTTTCCACTCAGCTATTGGCTCCTGGCAACCCAGCACCAATGGCAATTCGGCTTCTACATATTCTTTTCCGCCTTCAATTTCACGGGTCATTTTGGCTGTGGTGCCCGCTATATCAAGCGTCATCACTGGCGATAAAGACGGAATGCCCAACAACTCACCCACCATACCATGCACTTGGCCACCATTGAAGTCGATGGACTCACGCCCCATCAAGATCAGATCGTAGCTATTTTCTTTTGCGATTTTGGCAATTTGCTTGGCCACAAACAGGGCGTCTGTGGGGAATGCATTCACACGAATAGCATCATCTGCACCAATGGCCAATGCCTTACGAATCGTTGGCTCGGTATCGGCTTCTCCTACATTGAGTGCGGTGATGGTGCCACCACTTGCTTCCTTGAGTTCCACAGCTCTGGCTAGGGCATAATCATCGTATGGGCCGATGATGTATTGCACGCCGGTTTTGTCAAATTTGGTATTGTTTTCGGTAAACGCAATCTTGGATGTGGTATCCGGCACATGCGTGATGCAAACAAGTATTTTCATCTACAAATTGGGCTAGTATAAATTTCAAATTTTCAGACCCGCAAGTTAGTCACCTATCAGGAATTTGACCTTCCCTAATGGAGATTTCCTGACGCTACTTACCATTCCAAAAACAATCTATCAGGGTTCGCCCATGGGGACAAAACTTGCCCACCTATTTGGATGAGTGAATAAATCATTACCGGACGCGATGAGTTCTCTTTGTGCATTGGCGAGTGCGGTAAATTTGTCATCTCCGGCCAACAAATGGCTGTAGAATCTTACCATCAATTCCTTGGTTGCAGCATCATTGACTTTCCATAAGGTGGCCAGCACGGTGGATGCGCCCGCATTGGTAAAGGCACGTGCCATAGTGGCATACTCTAAACCGGATCCCCCACCTTTTCCAGTCTCACAAGCGGATAGCACCACCATGTCCGTATGTCCTAATGGCAAGTTGAATGCCTCCGGAAGCGAAAGCCTTTTATCCTGAGCCATCAAAATATTGCTCTTGCTTGGCACTTTTTCATTTAGAAAGCCGTGTGTCGCCAAATGGATAATTCCGGCATTACCCGCGTTTTTCAATAGATTGGTAAGGGTTACTTCATTTCCGGTCAATACCACCTTATTTGTTACAAGGTTTCCAATTTCCTTTACCTCATCCCTAGCGGCAGGTAACGAGCCATCAGCATCCCCCATCAATAGAATTCCGTCATTTCCTGATTTCGGATTGGTCATGAGCAGACTCAAAAGATTGGTGGATGAAACATAACCGAATTGATGTTCCTCTACAGCATACCTCCATTCCGATTCGGACACACGATTGATCAAGGCCGCAAAAGGCACATAGTACATGGACATTACCGGAATCAATTGAACATGATCATACGCTTCAATATCATCGGCAATGGGTCGCAGCAGTAAATCATAAAGCCGAGCCAGCCGATCGGTCAATACCTCTCCTTTTACTTCGTGCTTGAGTAAGTTGGAAACTCCTTGACACATTTTCATCAATGAATCCTGACTTACACCGACTTCTTTGAGGATAGCCTCATTCTTAGACAGTACCTGAATATATAATCGCTGCTTGGTTGGGATATACTGAACTACGCATTGATCCGGCTTGAACTGCTTACGGATAGAAGCAATCTCCACAGGTTTAATGCTCAGTAGCTGATGAATAGCAGGGTCAGACGTTTCTAGCTGAAGCAATAGCTGCACATGCTCTTTCTGCTTGTTTGTGATCAGATTGTTCAATGAGTCAACACGCTCTTTTGACGGAGCAACCATCATTCGATTTGGCTGACTTCCTGCCAGCTGCTGCTCAAGCCGATTCATTTCAGCTTGGTTCCTCCTTATCTGAATCAGTAGATTGGCGCTGTTGTCCGGCAATTTGAGATCGGATAAAATCGACTCACTCTCCGCCATTACTGTCTGTACGGAAGCATACTCAAAGGCTCGCTCAGGCGTGTCATTTTCCAATAAAAATGAAGCGGCTCCATCACCTTGACCATCTAAAATCAGTAGTCCTAGGTCAGTTCCAACATACAATCTACCATTGACATCCACATCGATAGCATTGACATGGCGACTGCCGTAATTTTTCAATTCCAAATCCTTCGGGAGCATCTGATTTAGACGTTCTGGATAAAACCATCGGCCTTGATGGTAAGCCACCACACCAGCGCCCGAACCAAACACCCATAAATCTCCAATCTTGGTTCCACGCGTTCCTAGGAAAACATTTGGATGCTCTTTTGATAACTCCAAATAGGAAGGAGATTTCAATGAATGTCCGAAATGCTGGATATGGCCGTTTTTATCTCTCGCAAATCCATTCGTGGTGCCAAGAATTGCCTCATTTTCAGAAATTGGCGTATACGAGTGTACTACCCAGTTGTAGGCCAGATTTTCGGTGTTCAACAAAACAAATTTTTCATCAACAGGACTCCACTCCATGTAGCCACCTTTCAGGCTTGCGCCCTGGTAATAAAGGTGACCTTCATTCGATGCGACCACACGAATGCGTCCATCATTGGTTTCAAAAATTCGGTAAATCATGTGGGCAGGAGCAGGAAATCTGCTTTGATCTCGGAAATAGTTGTACTCCTGCACTATTGGTTCGCCATTAGGAACTTCACGATATCGGAAAACGGACATTTTAGTGGCTACCCAAATCGTTCCATCCTTGGCTACTACAATATTTCGGACACCTCCTCCTTGATATTTTTCCCCGGAAGTGGGCTCGAATTGATTGGCGTGAAAGAGATTCTCCTCATTTAACAATTGAGCTTCTGCGTCCCAAGTGTAGCGTTTGATGAACTGTCCGTCATTAGCTATTAAACGCTTTTGGGCATCCACTGCGAGTGTACTGGTATTGCCGTAGTAATCGTGTTCTATGATATCCAGACCCCACTCCAAAGGTTGATTGGAGTTGGTGCTATCGCTTCGGTGGATTATATACTTCAACGACGCTCCATCCGCCAGAAAGGTCAATCCCAGTTCATTGACTGTGAGTATATCGGTGAAATTTCCATCAATTGTTTGCGCATTGTCCTTTTCAAACACCCACACTCCCCTATCTGACCAACCGGCAAAACTTTGATCCAAACCATTTACCAATCCTTTTGCCTTGTCTTTTCCGGGCAGGTAAAAGTGTTCGAAGTGATTCTCATGATAGAACGAAAAACCTACGTCAGTCAAAACAGCCAAACCCTCCTCGAATTCATTTATTGGCACATTCGCCAATCCATAAATTCCATTGGCCTGACTAGTGATTATGTTGCCTGTGATTGGCAACTCTACCTTGGCATCATTTGTAAGCGTCAGTTTGATCAGCTCATTATTCCTTAGAAAATAGGTAAGCCCATCAGAAGCCACAATTAGGTCCGTTCTCGTTCCGGAAACTACCTTTTCGAATGAGTAATCCAACAAAGAGACTCCTTCAAAAACTCCATCAGCATTCGAAACATACAATTGATGTGGAAGACTTTTTTTAAAATACTCCTCCGTCTCGGGATCACTTTTTACAAAATACGCCGGCCGGAAGCGTGCGGACATGATAGGTAAACTCTGTGGTAAGCCTACAACCGGGGTTATTTTGTCTGAAGCTAACCAAACGGCTCCTTTAGGAGTTCCAATGAAAATTCTGTCAAAGGCAGGCACCAGATGTGTCACAATACTCGATGGCAAACCTTCGGCATCCGTAAACCGCTGACTTTGTTTACCTCGATAATCACCTGAAATCATTAACAATCCTTCTGAAGTACCGATTAACAATTTTCCTTCATCAGTTTCAGCCAGGGAGAGGATATTCGAACTGCCTGTCAATCGAGATGCAGGTAATTCTGATTGCCACTCACTTTTCAGCGAGTTAAAGCCAAACCATTCCCAATACCCCCTTCGTAGCACACCTAGCCCTTTTGACGTGCCCACCAACAAATCTCCGTTTGTTCGGTAAAGCATACAATTGATGATGGCTTCTGCTTTGTGCTCACGAGGGATTATGTCCGCAATGCTGTATTGCTTCCAAAATCCGTCATTTTGCAAAAATGACTTAGGAAGCCATTCAGATGTAGCCAGCAACTCTATTGGCTGCTTTTGTATTTTGTCTTGAAGCACCTCTATAGCCGATCTGTATTTGGTCAGCTTCGTTTGAGAGATTTTCTCCAACTGTAGCCACTCCTTCATATCCGCCCATGTGTTCCAGTAGTCAAGCGCCACGCCTCGTCGGCGAATCTTCAGCATGAGCTCGTGAAACAATTCAATGGTTCTAACTGCATAGGGTTGTGTTTTTGCATCCAGGGTATTGTCCTTGCACCACTGATATGTTTCGGACAACACATTGGCGGCCTCAGTCCCATATGAAGCACTCACGTGCGTATTTTTGATAAGGTATTCTACATACCCTAAGCTCTTCTGAAACCATTCAATCCTCAACTTGGAATTCTCTCCGGCATCTAAGCGATTGTAAACGTCATACCACTGTTCCTGCAGCTTGGCATATTGGGGCTGCACAATCCCCAAATCGGGTAGTTGACCGGAGGAAACAGAATGACCCTCTTTGATCAAATTTGCCATACGCATTAGCTCTTGCATGGCCTCAGAAACTTTTATGGAAATGGCACTACCGCCTTCATTTCCCTGAGCGTCAAATGATTTGGTCTCTAGAATGCTACCATACTCATCGTATGTCACTTCTATACGTCCTACACTCTTGATTTCAATTTTGCTGGCCTTTCCCAGTTCATTGTACTCAAAACCAAGCTCCTCTCCTTCTGAAGTTGTCATTCGGTTTATGTGATTAGAGGTGTCATAAAACAAGGAAACACTTTGTCCGCCTGATGTTTCCAACTTTGTTAAGTCACCCACATCGTTGTAATTAGCTGCGATCCAAACGTCTCCAACTTGGACTTTTCTGATTTGGCCCAAACGGATGTCATCCTGACGGAGCGCAATAGTACCGTCTTCAAAAAGTATTGAAGCAGTGTTAGTCTCATAATCCATCTGGAGCTGTGTTCCACCTTCCCACGCATTTTTTCGGGTATCGTTGTACCAACCGATATATCGCTCGTGTCCTAGGTTATTGGCATTTGCATAATAATCCTCATACATTTTAGTGCTATTGCCTAGCAGTTTGTAGGCAAAGTTGGTCGTATAGGCATCATCTACATCGTATTTCCGTAAGGCCCAAAGTGCTGATATCGGGCTTCCGGACCACTTCACTGAGATATCTGCAAATCGCTTCGCACGGTTGTATGGGTCACGCATCATCCACTCATACTCCAGCGCAAATCCCCTGGCTCCCTCATATTTTGTAATAAGTGCAAGCGGTTCAGTGTCCGGGCGGCTCAAGAAGGATTTCCGGGCGTACTCACTTGCCTTTTCCTTGTTGCCAATAGAGTGATGCATATCGGCCATATTCTGATATGCTCCGCCTGGCCGCCCTCCTAATTCAATGTATTTTTGAAAACATACTATTCCTTCCATCGCACCCTCCTTAGTAATGCTGCGCTCAGCAAGTTTATCGCGAGTAGTGTATCCAAGTTGGAAGTAAAAATTCAGTTGGTCATCCAAACTTCCGTAAGTAAAAATGCCATCTTGGATGGCTTTCAGTTTCGCACGATAGTCATCTAGTAATACTCCCTTTCGCATTAGCGCCTCCATGTTCTCGTAGTTAAAGGGCATGAATCTATTCGGGTTGCGCTGAGCCGCCGTTTCCCAGACTTTTATTTTTTCATTGGTTCCTTCTGTATTGTTGACAATCTGGCGCCATAGCATTTGTTGCCAGGGATATTTATCGATCAATGAATAGTACACCTTGTTTTGTTCGGCCTTGATCGTTGGGTATTTCTTTTGCAGGTATTCCGCCAGTCGATAATAGCTCCAAGAATTATTCGCATCCTGATCAATAGCTTCTAAAACCGTCCGCAAGGCCACATCTGTCTTACCTGACAGCCCTGACACATAGGCGAAATTCCTTTTGATCCAGACCGAGTGGGGGAACTTTTTAAGTGCCTGTAGATAGATGTTGCTAGCCTCAGCATAATCCTCTGCCTTCATGAAGATGTCAGCCTTCATGTGGTACAGCGAAGGGTTCAAAAGTTCCACTTGCTGTTCCACTTTAGTGAATTCAGACATAGCCATGTCCAACCGATTCTCGGATAAATAAGTGTTTGTTAGTGACCGACGGTAAGTCACGTTTTTCGGATCTAACTCCACCGCTTTTCGGTAATAAATTAGTGCTTGAGCCTTACGTCCCATATTCCATTCCAATACGCCTGCCCGATACTGAATTTGTGCGCTCTCCGGAATGGTCGTCAGCGCTTCTTTGACACGCTCTATGGCCAACCCGTAGTTGCCTGAACGAATAATCGCATCTAACAAATAGTCAACCTCACTATCAGGTTTTGATGGAGCATAGGCCAATCGGTACTTCGTGCCCAATTCCTTAATTTCATCTTCCTGATTCAGCTTGGCTAAACAGTATCCCATGTCTTTTATTGAACCACCGGGATAATAAAACGGGTCGCCGACTAGTGACTTTTCATAGTAAATCAGCGCCGAATCGTAAAGTTCCACCGTACTAAACTGACTTGCCGTGTAGCGCAAAGACAAAGGATCATTTGGTGCAATTTTTCTGAATTCCCTGACAGCACTTAGTTGGTCGTATGAGGTTATTGGAAGGAACCTCAGGAGTCGTGTTAGAAACGACTTAGTAGCCGGATATTTATCAAATACACCCGCTTCTAGGTCAGCAGTAGCTTTATTCAGTGTCCAGTTATTGCTAGCGAATTCATTAGCTATAGACCAGGCATACCGGAATAAATCACCGTTGTTCTCTAACCCGATAAGACATGATTGATAGTACAATTCCTGATCAATATCCTTAATGGTTCGTCCCCATAAGTAAGCCGAATAAGTGCCCTTTGATTTTTTGATTTGATCCAAGGAATAACTAGCCACCAACTGCAGCGGCTGATCATTTTCGTCTAACTCCACCAACTTGTGCATAAACTCAAGGTCGGGCTTTAATGCCGAAGGGGCATTCTGAATGGCTTCATCTAGATCACCCATGGCCTGATGGGTGATCACCCAGGCATAGCTAGCCATGGGATGTGGGGAAGATGACAGTAAATTTTCATTCAGCGAAGCGATGACTTCCTGATGCTTGCCCTCCAGAAATGTATTGCTCCATTCCTGAAACTTGGTGTCTGAATAAATGGCCGATTGAGTTGCTGCGAGGTGACAAATGAAGAAACAAAATACGAACAATAAGCTGGGTATTCTAAACATGCCGGTCAAGTCAAATTGGTGAGAGAGTAATAATACGATGACTCAGGCAAATGACCAAGTCAGTGAACCTCATTGCCAACAATTATGTACAGGTAGCACTTTATCGGCGGGTATATCCGCAAATCAGATGGACTATGCAATGAATCAAATTAACTTTGCCGCTTCATAAAAAAACCATGGCAGAGTACGCGTTTC